>DASUXW010000030.1:0-14123 GCA_036377715.1 Gemmatimonadales bacterium | reverse complement strand
GCCGCATCCGGCCGCGGGCGTGCCGAGGCTCGAGCTGGGCATTCATCGTAAGTAGGCAGACGCGGCATCTACGCGAGGCAGGGTCCCATGTCCGACGAAGCTTCCATCCCTCCAGAAGCGCAGCCGCCGGCGCGGTCCGCGCGGCTTCCCGCTCCCACGGACCCGCTTCCGGAGACTCGGGGGGCCGTCGCCGTGGCCCGGATCCTCAGGGCGATCCACCGCCACATCATCCTCATGCTCGTCGTCGCGACCTTCACCACGACCTTCGCGGTGGTGGCCTTTCGCCAGCCCGCCCTCTACCGGGCCAACGCGGTGCTGCGGCTGATGGGCGACCGGCGGACGATCGCGCCGGCGGCCGACCCGGTCTCGCCGGTGGACGACCGTCACGTGATCCTGGTGAACTCGCTCGTGCCCAGGGTGCGGAGCCGCGCTGTCATCGGAGCGGTCGTGGATTCGCTCGGCCTGCAGCTCCGGCCCGTCCCGCTCTTCTCGGTCATGCGCCCGTCGCTGCTGCCCTCGCTCGATCTGAAGGGCATTCGCGTCGATCCCGCCGCGCCGGCGGACACCCTCCGGCTGTACTTCGCGGCCGATTCGTTCACGGTATGGCAGGGCAAGGCGTTCACCCGGCACGCCTACCGCCGGCCGGTCGCGGTCGCCGGCGTGCGGTTCACGCTGGCCAAGGTGCCGGACGTCGGCGGCGCGCTGCTCGCGATCGTGCCGCGCAACATCGCCATTGACCGGGTCCTGGCGCAGCTCGCCGTCGTGCCCGTGACGGGTACCGATGCGCTCGAGGTGCGCTACATCGACAGCGATCCCGAGCTGGCCGAGGACGTCACCAACCAGGTGGTGCACACCTTCTACGCCTCGACCATCAATCAGTCGCAGGAGGAGGCCCGGCGCCGGCGCGAGTTCCTCGAGGGACAGTTGCAGGAGAGCGACCGGCAGTTGAGCGAGGCACAGGCGGGGCTGACCGGGTTCCGCAGCCGCCGGCGGCTGGCCAGCTCGGCGGACAAGCTCGCCCGGCAGCAGGTCGACCTGATGAACCTGGACTCGCGCCAGGGCGAGCTGCAGGCCGATCGCCGGGTGTTCGGCTCGCTGCTCTCCCGCCTCGAAGCGGCCGACGACAGCGCCCGTACCGAGCAGCTCTACACGCTGGCCTACACGCCCGAGGTCGCGACCGATCCGATCGTCGGCAAGGTGTTCCAGCAGCTCCTGACGTACGAGGCCCGGCTGGACTCGCTCACGAGCGGGCCGTACCAGAGCTCCGCGACCAATCCGGACGTGGTGCAGCTCCGGCAGATGGTGCAGGGCTCGCAGGCGGAGCTCGCACGCGCGGTCCGGGCCCGACTGGTCTCGATCAAGGACCGGCTCGGCGCGCTGCAGGACCTCCGCACCCGGAGCGCCAACCAGATCGCCTCGCTCCCGATGGTCGAGGCCGAGGAGTCGCGGCTGGGCCAGCGGGTGAGCGCGCTGACGGATTTCTCCAATCAGCTGCGGCTGGAGTACCAGAAGGCCCGGATGGCGGAGGCGCTGGCGGCAGCCGACGTCGAGATCCTGGACCTGGCCACGCTGCCCTACGAACCGACCGGCGTGCCGTGGTGGTTCAAGGCGGCGCTGGCGCTGATCTTCGGCCTCATCACCGGCACGGTGCTCTCGCTGCTGCTCGAAATGAAGAATCATTCCATCCGCGCGCCGGAGGAGCTCGAGGAGGTGCTCCACGTGCGCGGCCTGGGCGTCATTCCACCCGTCATGGAGGTGATCGCGGCCGAGGAGGCGCTCGCCGTCGCGGGGACGCACACTGAGGGCGAGGAGGCGTTGCTCCGCCGCGCGCGCGGGCTGGTGAGCGACTCGCCGTTGTGGCCCTCGGTCGGCGCGGAGGCCTTCCGCCTGCTGTACAGCAGCCTGACGCAGGGCTGGGGCGAGCACACGCGGACGATCCTGGTCACCAGCGTCGCGCCGCTCGAAGGGAAGACGATGGTGGCGGCCAACCTGGCCGTGACGTTCGCGCGCGAGGGCGCGCGGGTGCTGCTCATCGACTGCGATCTGCGGCGGCCCCGGCTGCACAAGCTCTTCCGGGTCTCGCGCGCGCCGGGCCTCGTGGACCTCCTCCGGCCGCCGCCCGAGGAGCCGGGCGGAGAGGCGGACGGCGAGTCCCGGCCGCTCCAGCACGCCTACAGCATGCTCACCGACGTGGCTCGGCCCTACGAGCCGCCGGGCTCGGGCCCGGCCAACGCGCACGGCGGGGTAGCCGCCAACGGGAACGGACACCGGCCCGTCGCCACGTTCCCGGGCGGACCCGACCGTCCGGCCAGCTTCCGGAACATCCGGGAGACGAGCAACGCCCGCCTGTGGCTGCTGCCCTGCGGCGCCCTCCGGCGGACCACGGCGGAGACACTCAAGGCGAGCGCGATGCGGACGCTCCTCGGCGAGTTCGCGAGCGAGTTCGACGTGATCATCCTCGACACGCCACCGGCGCTGGCCACGGCCGACGCGGTCATCCTCGCGCCGGTGGCGGACGACGTGCTGCTGGTGGTGCGTGCGGCGCACACCGACCGCGACGCGGTGGACCGGGCCCGGCAGCAGCTCAGCGACGCCGGGGGGAACGTGATCGGGGCCGTGCTCAACGATCCGGAGGGGAAGGTGGCCGGGGAGGGGATGCGGTACTATGCGTATGCGGAGCCGGCGCCGGTTGAGTGAGAGTCGGGATGCTTGATGGACGAGGTGCAAGTGCAGCAGTAAGCGCCAAAGTTGGAATAACTTGGAGATTTCACCTCACCTAGGGAGTGAAGGTAGAATCGCAGGGCGAAGCGTTGATCATCCGCGGTCGGATCGAGCCGATCTGGCGGGGGTCCGTGGAGCTCTCCTCTCGCAATCCGCTGGACTGGCCGGCCGCCGCTGCCCAGGTCCCGCCGCCGCGCGTATAATTCTGTGCGCGGCTCTTTCCGACCCATTCAAATCGGTTCTCACATTGCGGCTGCTCTTTCTCGTGCCGTTCCCGCCCAGGCGCGACGGCGGTCATGGTGGAAGCCGTGCAGTCGCCGAGCTCATCACCCGCTTGGCCGAGCACCACCAGGTCGCGCTCGTGCACCTCCGGGGCGTGGCCGAGTCCAGGGCCGACGAGGCGCTGCTCGAGCGCTGCGACCTGGTGCGAGCAGTCCCGAAGCCGGAGACGCCGGACCGACGGGGACGGCTCGGCCGCCGCCTCCGGGTGGCGGGTGCACTGCTGCGCGGCACCCCGACCATGGTCGCCGGCGGGACGCATCCCGACTTTGCCGCCGCGGTCCGCGACGTCGCGCGGACCTGGCGCCCCGACATCGTCCAGCTCGAGTATCACGTCATGGGAGCCTATCTGGAGGCGCTGGAGGGCATCCGAGCTCCGCGCGTCCTGCGCCAGCTCGAGCCCGGAGCCGCCACCGCCGCCGACCGGACCCGGTACCGTCCGGGGGTGGCCCGGTTCACCGGGGCGCTCGAGCGTCGTGCCTGGGCCCGCTACGAGCAAAGCGTCATGGCGAGGGTCGATGCGGTCGTCGCGTTGACGTCGCGCGACGTCGAGGACCTCCGCCGCCTGGCGGGACGAACTCCCGTCGAGTGCATCCCGCTCGGCGTGGCGCTGCCGAGCCGACCGTACGATCCTGCCGGCGCCGGGGAGCGCTTGGTGTACGTCGGCAACTACGCCCACTCGCCGAACGTGGAAGCGGTCGACCGGCTGATCCAGGTCATCCTCCCCGGTGTTCGGCGCTCATGTCCCGGTGCGGTGCTGGAGGTGGTCGGCGCGCACGCACCGGATCGCTGGCGGGGGAGCGAACGCGCGGGCGTCACGGTGGTGGGCAGCGTCCCGACGGTGGACCCCTTTCTCGACCGGGCTTCGGTCATCGTCGTGCCCCTTGCCTCGGGCGGTGGGATGCGGGTGAAGGTCCTGGAGGCGCTCGCCGGGGGTAAGGCGGTGGTGGCCACACCGCGCGCGCTGGAAGGATTGGACGTACAGGACGGGCTCCAGGTCCGGATCGCGCAAACAGACGAAGATCTGATCATGGCGACGGTCGCATTGCTCCGGGACCCGGAAGCGCGCAAGGCCTTCGGCGCCCGCGCGCGGGCGTGGGCACTGGCGACGCTCGGGTGGGATGGCCCGGTCGCGGCCTTCGAGCGGCTCTATGCGAGGCTCGCGCCGCGGTGAGCGGAGCGGCCCTGGAGCGGCCGGCCGCCGCCACGCTCCTCTGCATCGCCATCGCCCTGTTCATCGTCAGCGCCAGCCGCCTGGTCGCGGTTCCCGGCCTCCAGTACGACGAGGTGTTGTTCGTGAACGCCGCGCTGGGCGAGCCGGCCCAGGGGCTCTTCGTCGCCAAGCGGCTGCTCGGCGTGCCCGTCATGCTGATGGGCTACGTCGGCGCGCTCAAGGCCTACCTCTACTTTCCCGTCTTCCAGGCGTTCGGTGTGTCGCCGGCAACGATCCGCTGGCCGGTCATCCTGCTCTCGGCGCTCACGCTCTGGCTGGCGTACGGGGTGGCCCGCTGCTCGTTCGGGCGCGTGGTCAGCGCCATGTTCGTGCTGGTGATCGCCGCCGACCCGGTGTTCGTCTCGCTGACTACACTGGACGTCGGACCCGTCGCGCTGATGCTGTTCCTCAAGCTGGCCGCGCTGCTGTGCGCGCTGCGGGCGGTGACCACCGGCAGACCGGGCTACCTGTGGGGCGTCACGATCGCCTGTGCCCTCGGGATCTTCGACAAGCTCAACTTCATCTGGTTCGTGCTCGCGCTCGCCCTCACCGCCGGGCTCCTCTTCCGGGCTGAGCTCGTGGCGATCCTGCGGCGCAATCGCGCCGGATTCCTGCTGCCGGTCTTCGCACTCGGGATCGTAGCGGCCGTCGCGACGTTCGGCCTCATCCTCCCGCAGCTCATCGCCTCACAGGCCCAACAGAGCGGGGTGGGGGCCGTGGATCGTCTCCGGTACGTGCTGGGTCTCTATGCCCGGACCATGGAAGGTCGTGAGTTCTACCACCTGGTGACCAAGTCCGTCCTGAACGCGCATAGTCCCGTGAACGTTCTCACCGCGCTCGGAACTCTGGGGCTGGGGACGCTGACGCTGGCGCGCGCAGGCAGGTCCGTCGGGCTGCGGCCGGGGGTGCTCTCCGACCGCATTGTGGCAGGCCATCTCCTGTTGTTTGTGCTCATCGGACTGCAGCTTCTGATCACGAAGAAGGCGTGGGGTCCGCATCACGTGATGATGCTGTACCCATTCCACCTCCTCGTCGTCCTCGCCGCTGCGGCGCGGATGGCGGGGTCGGTGGGCGCCGTGGTGACGGCCGGAGTGCTGACGGTCTCGGGCCTTCATGTCGGCTCGGCCTACGCCCGGCGCTTCCAGCCGACGGAGGAGTTCGAGGCGCAGTGGAGTCCCGTCATCGGCGACCTGGTGGACTGGCTGGACGAGCGTGCCCCCGACCGTATCGCCTCGGTGGACTGGGGCACACACAACCAGATCGTCGCGCTGGGCTCGCCACACACGCGCGCCGCCGCGCGCGACCTCTGGCCATACTTCCGCGTTCCGCGCGAGAGCGAAGCGCAACGGCTGCTGTTCGAGCGGGAGTTCCAAGGGCGCGACGTACTCGCCGTACTCTTCGGCCCCCAATGGGACATCATGCCGCAGGTGCGGTCGGGCTTCAACGCATGGGCCGCCAGCGTCGGCCTGCGTCCCCGGCGGGTCCGCGAGTTCCGCAGTCCGAACGGCACGGTGATCTATGAGGTGTACGCGATCGCGGATTCGCTGTTCCCGCGGGCGGACCGGTGAGGCGCCGCGCTCCCCGGCGGAGCGCCTCGCCGGCGCTCGACATCTGCTGCACGGCGGCCGTGCTTGGACTGCTGCTGCTGGTCCTGCGCGCCCGCGTCGTGTTCACCCGGTCGGACCTGCGCGACCCGGTCGCCATGCTCCGCCGCTTCCCGTCTGCGGCCTTCCCGGATCTCGCCTACGTGGCAGGCATGGCAGTCGCCGGCCTGGCGCTCTGCGCGCTGGCCGCCGGCCGGCCGCGGCTCCAGCGGGCGATCGCGGGCGCATTCGCGCTGCTCGCCTGCCTTTCGCTGGTGTTCGGGTTCGTAAACGTCCGCGCGGTGGCCGAGCTCGGCCGGCCCATGAACTACCAGTGGCTCTACTACTCGCACTTCATGCGCAGCATGGACAGCTACACCGCGCTCGCGGCGCTGCTCTCGTGGAGCTGGGCGGCGACCGTCGCGGCCGCGTGCCTGCTGCTGCTCGTCGGCGCGGGTTTGCTCGCGCGCGGGGCGCGCCGGGTCGGATGGCCCGGCGTGCCGGGCTGGGCCGCCGGAGCCGCGCTCCTGGCCTGTTTGGGGCTCGGCTGGAGCCGGGGCGGGCCGCGCGAGTGGAGCGACGCCCAGGCGGCGAATCCGGTGCTGACGCTTGCCGCATCGGCGTTCGAGGCGGGCAGGAATCCGGTGCTGGCCCGGATGGTGACTCCGATCGGCCCGGAGGATTTCCTGACCGCCGGCGAGCGCGGGGCGACCTCCGCGGTCACGCCACTCTCCGGCCGCGCCCGGACCGCGGGCGTGCGCAACGTGGTGGTCGTGGTGCTCGAGTCGGTCGGCGCCGATTACCTCTGGGGCTTTGGCGGCCGCGAACGCGGCCTCATGCCCGAGCTCGAGCACCTCTCGGGCTCCGCCCGGCGATTCGTGAGCTTCTACGCACACCAGCCCTCCACCACGCATTCGTTGGTGGCCCTCCTGCTGGCGGTGTACCCGCCCCACTCCTTCCGCGTGCTCACTCGAGAACATCCGGACATCGCGCTGCCGTCGCTGAGCAGCGAGCTCAAACGACGAGGCTATCGCACGGCGTTCATCAACGCGGAGGACGTCGGGTTCCAGCGGGCCGACGAGTTTCTGGCGCATCAGCGGTTCGACCTCATCTCGGACGCGAGCATGGGCGCCTGCCCGGCCCCGGCGGGCTCCGCCCGCCGGTACGACGACTGCATGGTGGCGAAGCTCGGGTCCTGGATTGCGAGTGACTCGACGCGGCCGTTCTTCGCCGTGCTGTGGACCTACCAGACCCACTTCCCGTATTTCCCGGACAGCACGGCGGTGCCGCACCTGCCGCCGCCGCCTCCAGTGACGCGCGGCCTGCAGCCGCCCGATTCCCTCGATGCCCGCTTCAACAGGTATCGGGGCGGGCTTCGCGCCACCGACCGGGCCCTCGGCACGCTGGTGCGGGACCTCGACGCCCGTGGACAGCTGGATTCCACGCTGATCGTCGTGATCGGCGATCATGGCGAGGCTTTCGGACAGCACGGCAATGCCTTCCACCGCTACCTCTTCGAGGAGGAGGTCCGGGTCCCGTTCCTGCTGATCAACCGGCGGCTGTTCCATGGCGAGGCCGATTCCGTCGCCGGCGGAACGATCGACGTCGCGCCCACCGTGCTGGACCTGCTGGGGCAGCCCCTGCCCGCCGAGTGGCAGGGCCGGAGCCTCTTCGCGATGGCGCGGTCCGGGCGCGTCTACCTGTTCGGGCCGTACAGCGGCCTGTTCGGCCTGCGTGAGGGAAGCCGCAAGCTCATCTACGACGCGATCGCGGATCGGTCCAGTCTCTACGACCTCACCGCCGATCCGCTCGAGGCGGTGGACATCGCACCGGCGAACCCGGCCATTGTCGAGGGGGGGAAGCAGCGGCTGGCCGCGTGGGTACAGTATCAGCGCCGGTTCTACGCTCGCCACGGCGTCTCCCGGTGATCAGAACGGTCGTCCAGTTCACGGACAGCAACGCCTTCGGCGGCACCGAGCGGGTGATGCTGCAGTTACTGGGTGGCCTGGATCGGAGCGCGTGGCGCCCGGTGCTCCTGCACCACGATCTGCCCGGGCTCGCACCGCTCGTGACAGCGGCTCGGGATCTCGGGGTGGAGCTTCGGCGGGTGCCTCGCTCGTCCCGACTCGGGCACGTCGGCGCGGCGCTGCCGCGGTTCATGCGGCTGCTGCGGTCCGAGCGTCCGGCCGTGTTCCACGCGCACCTGCCGGCCGCGCTCACCGGCAAGTACGGGCTGCTCGGCGCCGCCCTGGCTCGCGTTCCGGCCGTGGTTGCCACCGTGCACCTGTTGGACGAGGCGCCCCCCACCGCTCGGGAGCGCCTGAATCATCTGATGGTCACCGAGTGCGTGGACCGCTTCCTCGCCGTCTCCGACGGCGTGGCGATGCGGTTGCGGGGCCGCTTCGGAGTGCCGGAGCGGAAGCTGCAGGTGATCCGGAACGGCATCGAGCTTGGCCGGTTCGGCCTGGCCGCCGACCCCGGGCTGCGCGCCGCCCTGGCGGGCGACGATCTCCGTCCGGTGGTGCTGACCGTCGCTCGCCTGGACGCGCAGAAGGGCCACGTCTACCTGCTCGAGGCGGCCGCGCGGATGCCCCGGGTCGTGTTCCTCTTCGCGGGTGAAGGTCCGGAACGCCCGCGGCTCGAAGCGACCGCGCGCGCGCTCGGGATCGCCGATCGCGTTCACTTCCTGGGTCACCGGGCCGACGTCCCCGAGCTCCTCGCACTCTGCGACCTCTTCGTGCTCCCGTCCCTGTACGAAGGGCTGCCGCTCTCGGTGCTCGAGGCCATGGCGGCAGCGCGTCCCGTGGTCGCCAGCGCGGTAGGCGGCACCGATGAAGCCGTCGTCCACGGCGAAACGGGCCTGCTCGTCACGCCCGCCTCGGCGGCGGCGCTGTTCGGGGCGATCAGCTCGCTCCTCGCCGACCGGGAGCGCGCCGTACGGATGGGTCGAGCCGGGCAGGCGCGCGCCACCCGCGAGTTCTCCGTCGATGGGATGGTCTCGGCTGTGGCCGCGGCGTACGAGGAGCTGCTCCAACGGCGGCCGAGGAACATCGGTGATTGAGCTGCCGGAGGCACGACTCAATCTCCTGCTGCGTCGCGTCGATTGGCGCTTCCTCCTGCCGGCGACGCGTTCCCGGCGCGCGGTGTGCTTTGCCGATGCGATGCTGTGCGAGGCGCTGGCGCTGGTGGCCGATCGAGTCCTCCATGCGGCGCCTACCCCCGTGGCCGAGTGCGATCTGGCCGTACTGTCCGACCCGGACCCGGCGACGCTGCGCACGGCATGCGCCGCGCTGCAGCCGGGTGGCATCTGCTACGTCGAGTTCTCACGTCCGGGGCGCGGCGGTGCGAGCCGGCTGGCGGCGAGGCTCCGGCGCGCCGGCCTGGAACCGATCGGCTCGTACGTCGCATGGCGCTCGCCTCGCCGGACGAGCGTGTGGATCCCGCTGGAGAGTCCGGAGGCGATCGGCTATTTCCACCGGCGGGTCCCCGCGCGCACCCGGATGCGCCGGCCTGCTGCGTGGGTGGCACGAGTAGCATACCTGCGTGCGACTCGGGCCGGCCTGGCGGGAACGCTGTCGGTCGTGGCGCGGAAGCCCGGCCCCGGACGCGCCGAGCCGGCGCTGCTCGACCCGGCCGGCAGGGCCGGGCTCTCCCTCATGCTGCTGACCGGCGGTCCGCGCAGCGTGAGCAAGATCGCGGGCCTCGTGTTCGCCCCGGGCGAGCCCCAGCCGGCGCTCCTCGTGAAGGTGGCCCGCACCGAGCCTGCCGCTCGCGGGATCGCCCACGAGGCCGAGGTGCTCGAGGGTGTCGAGCGGTGCTGCCGTGGCGGTCTCGACGGGGTGCCCCGGGTGGCGTTTCGGATCGAGCAGGATTCGCTCGTCGCGCTCGGGGAGACGGCGTTGCCGGGAGTGCCCCTTCTCGGCACCCTGTCGCGGCGCAACTACCGCGCGGTCGCGGGGCAGGGCACCGATTGGCTTATCCGATTGGCGCTGTGTTCCCGCCGTGCCGATCCCGAGGCAGCCTCCCGGGTCGTCCGCGAGGAGCTCGCGGCCTTCGAGCGGAACTACGGGCGGGTGCTCGAGCCGGGGGAACTGGCGCGCACGCACCGGATCCTCACCAGCCTCGGAACCGTACCCGCCGGATGCGAGCACCGCGACTTCTCGCCGTGGAATGTGTTCGTCGGTCCGAAGGGCCGGCTGGCGGTCTTCGACTGGGAATCGTCGGAGCCGGCGGGACTGCCCGCGCTCGATCTGCCCTACTTCCTGGTCTACCTCGGGGCGGCGCTTCGCGGGCCCATCTCCACGGCCGCCGTGCTCGAGGCCGCGCGCGAATCCCTGGAATCGGCGACCTCGGCGGGCGCGGTCTACCGGGAGTGTCAGGCGCGGTATGCGGAAGCGACCGGTGTCGATCCGGACCGCTTCCCGGCGTTACGGCTGCTGATGTGGGTCATCCATTCGCGCGCGGAGCATCGCCGGCTCGCCGCCGACGCCGCCGGCGATCCTCCCGAAGCCGCCCTGCGGGGCAGCCTGTTTCTCCGTCTCTGGCGCGCGGAGCTCGCGCGGCTCGGCTAGCTCCGCGGCCGCTTCTTCCGGCGTGGCCACCCCGAGGAAATAGACCAGGAGCGCCGCGGGCCAGAGCTGGAGCAGAAGACGCTCCAGGGAGCTGTTGAGCAGGCGGGCCACATCGGGAGCCGTGAGCACGAAGACCGCGGCGTGACCCAGCAGCATGACGACGAGCGTGGCTGCGGCCAGTCGGAACCACGGCGCATCGGCGGCATTCGACCGACGCCACACGCACAAGCCGTAGGCCACCAGCAGCCAGACTCCGCTCACCAGACCGTTCACGCCGAAGCCCATGATACCCTCGACGAACGCCCTGGCCACGAGCGCGTACCGGTGCGGGTCGGTTGCCCGACCGATCAGCGTGCCGGAGCCCATCGCGGACATGAGATCATTCGACGGCGCCAGGACCAGCTTGAACAACGCGATGACCACCAGCATCGGCAGCAGGCCGAGCGCGAAGGTGCGCAGCTCCCTCCGGTTCCTCCGGGTCAGGACCGCAGCGACGGCGAGCGCCGCGACAAACAGCAGTCCTTCGTTCTTCGTCCAGGCCGCGAGTCCCGCCGTCAGACCGGCCAGCAGCGCGAACCGGTCGGTGTGCTCCTTGTGCCGTTCGTGCAATCCGAGGAGGACGAGCGTCGCGAGGAAGAAGAACCCGACCGGCACGTCCCCATACTGCGACGCGCCGTGGAAGATGAAGAACGGAGTGGCGAGCAGGACCAGGCCGGCGAGCATCGCCTGCCCGCGTCCACGGAAGGCGGCGACACCGGTGGTGAGCAGGGCCACGGTCGCGCCGGTGAACAGCAGGGCCACGCCAACCGGCCCGGCCAGCGTCTCGCCGCCCTGATAGATCCAGGCGCGTACGATGGAGCCCTGTACCAGCAGCGGGTAGTCGGGATGTGACCAGGCGAGCAGCGGCGAGAACGCGTCGCGCCACTCGGGGCCGGCGCGGAAGATGAGCCTCGCCCGCAGGTTCCAGTTCATCCATGCATCCCAGCCGCCGTGGGGCGCCGCGGCCGACAGGCCGGTAAAGGCTCCCGCGGCGCAGACCAGCGTGACCATAAAGGCCACACCGATCACGCGGGTTCCGGGGGCCCGGTCCGAAGCGTCGGCCGACTCGGGCGGCCCCACGGGCACCTGATGGCGCCCCCGGCGAGCCGCCGCGATCGCGAGCACGGCGAGCAGCGCGACCTCCAGGGCGATGAGCCCCGGCCCCGGAACGCCGACCAGCACCAGCCAGCCGAACAGCAGCACGGTCGTCAGGCCGAGTCCCGTGCCCACCCCGAGCGACAGCGCCAGCCAGCGATAGGGGCGCCACACAACTCGGGCGGGCCAGAGCACCCGGAGCGCCAGCACCCCGATCGCGATCGCCACCAGTGCGGACCCGAGCAGGCCAAGGCTCATGGCGCGACCTTCCGCAGCAGCCACACCCCGTGCCCGAAATCGCGGACGACGCGCAGGTTCGGCGTGGGCGGGAGCGCCGGCACGCTGTCCGCTGGGAAGTTCCCGATGACCAGCTCGGGGATGGTGTCATGCACCAGGATGCGCGGCGCCAGGGCATACTCCGCCAGCAGAAAGCGGCGGAAATCCTCGGTGGTGAACGTGTCGGGCTGCGCGCTGCCGATATAGCCGATCACCCCGCGCGCGGGCAGGCTGTCACGGAGTTTGTCGAAGCGGCGCCCATCGCGTGTGATCGGGTCGACCTGCCGGGCATCCGCCCAACCCCGCACCGCGCGATAGCTCCACCGGGCATCGGAGACCGCGGCGTAGAGCAGGAGTAGGGCCAGGCCGGCCCGTGCCCGGGTCATCCGCATCAGGCCCGGCGCGGTCTGGCACGCAGGAGCCGCCGAGCCAGCTGGCGGGGGCGCTCCGCGGTCCGGAGGCGGCAGATGAAGTCGAGCAGCGTGTCCCCCCCGTAGACCGGCACGCGGGGCAGCAGGAGCAGGTCGTCCCGTTCATCGGCCAGGTGCTTCTCGCCCGTGCAGGCGGAGACGTAGCCCGCTTCCGCGGCGAGCGCGCGGACGCCGGGCGTGACCGAGCCGTACGGGTAGGCGAAGTGGACGACGGCAGTGCCGAGCGCGTCTTCGAGCATGCGTCGTGACTCGACGAGCTCGGTCCGGGCCTCTGCCGCCGTGGAGCCGGCGAGCGCCGGGTGGCTCACGGAGTGCGCGCCGCAGTGCATGCCGGCATCCCGAAGTTTCCGGACGGCCGCCCAGTCGCCCAGCGGAAACCGTCCCGGCGTGCCGCTCATCCAGCGGCTGGTGCCGCCGATGAGGCCGGCCACGAGGTAGAACATCGCCGTGAACCCGTGCCGTTGGAGCACCGGGAGCGCGAAGTCCATGCTGTCCCGAAATCCATCGTCGAAGGTGATCACCACGGCTCGTCGCGGCCAGGGCTCGCCCCGCTGCCGGTGCTCCACCAGGGTGGTCATCGACACCGGGACGTAACCGGCGAGCGCCAGCCACCGCATCTGCGCGGCGAAGGCTCGCGGGGTGACCGTGTACTTCGAGAACGCCGCGTCCGGCCGCGGCATGAGCTGGTGATACATCAGAATCGGCACCCGACTCACGTGCGCGGCTCCTCGCGTCGGGCGGCCTGGACGCCCGCCCAGTAGCAGTAGTCCAGCGCCATGGTGTAGTACCGGTCGAGCCGCCGCGGCCTGCGGGCCTCGAGCCGGCTCACGAGGCCGATCACGAGCTCCGGCGTGCGGTCGAACGTGCCGCTGAGGCGCAGCAGCGCCGACCGCAGCAGCCGCCACTTGCGGGTCTCCGCGTCGAACCGGCCGAGCTTGAGCGCGTCGATCGCGTCGGGGTGCTTGCGCACGAACTGCACCGCCGTGCGGCCCCTGGCGATCGTGTCCCGCGCGACGTCCCGAAAGCTCTTCTCCTGGTGCTGGGTGGCGAGCGCCTCGGGACAGAACTCGAGCCGCACCCCGGCCGCCGCCAGCCGCAGGGCGAACTCGTAATCCTCATGTCCATAGAGCCGGAAGGACTCGTCGAAACCGCCCAGTTGGAGCAGCGTGGAGCGCTCGACCGAGAGATTGCCGGTATAGGCCTCGTGAAAGCCGACCGGCCGGCCCGGACGGGCCAGCGTGTCGAGGCGCTCCTGAAACGCCCTGGCCAGGTACGCGGCCAGCGGGGACGACGTATCGCTCACGATGGGCGCAGCACCGACCACCGCCCTCCCGGCCGGGACGCCGCCGGCCTGGTGAGCCGCGACGTGTGCGGCCAGCAGGCCGGGAGACGCCTCCATATCGTCGTCGAGGAACACGAGGAGACCGCCTCGGGCCGCGCAGGCACCCGCATTTCTGGCTGCCGCGCGGCCCCGGTGCGCCTGCCGGATGGTTCGAAGTCTCGCGTGGGCGCACTCGCCCGCGAGCATCTCGACCGTGCCGTCGTCCGAGCCGTCCACCGAGACGATCACTTCATAGGCGTCGGCGGGCAGCGTCTGCCGGCCGAGCGAGCGCAGCGCCCTCCGCACCGAGGTGCACCGCTGGAAGGTCGGGATGACGACCGAGACGGCCGGGACCGCCGGGGCGTTCACCCGGCGATCCCGCGCGTGGCCGGCGCCGAACGCGGCGTGTGACGCAGCAGCAGCCGGCCGAGCGTCCGCAGCCTCGCGCGCCGGGACACGAAGCGGTTGCCCGGACTCGCTCGCAATGATCGCGCAACGCAAACCGCCGCGCGACCGGGCAAACCGGCGACCTCGCAGGCCAGGGCCAGATCGAAATACGCCTGCGCCCGGCCGCCGGCGACCGCGGCCGCGTAG
>DASUXW010000029.1:0-4872 GCA_036377715.1 Gemmatimonadales bacterium | reverse complement strand
GCGTGGATGGCGGAAAAGCTGTGGGGCCACTCGCCCGCGGGAATCTACGGCTATTCCCACCTGCTCGGCGGGTTCGCGGGCGGGCAGGCCGAGTACGTGCGGGTGCCGTTCGCCGACGTGGGGCCGCTCAAGGTCCCGGGCGGGATGACCGACGACCAGGCGCTGTTCCTGTCGGACATCTTTCCGACCGGGTACATGGGCGCCGAGATGTGCAACATCGAGCCGGGTGATGTGATCGCGGTATGGGGCGCTGGGCCCGTCGGGCTCTTCGCCATGGCGAGCGCCTACCTGCTCGGCGCCGAGCGGGTGATCGCGATCGACCGGTTCCCCTACCGGCTGCAGATGGCGCGGGAGCGGGCCAAGGTCTGGGAGACGATCAACTATGAGGAGACCAGCGTTCTCGAGCGGCTCAAGGAGCTCACCGGGGGACGGGGACCGGACGCGTGCATCGACGCGGTCGGCATGGAGGCGCACGGCCCGGCGGCGATGTACGCCTATGACCGGGCCAAGCAGGCGCTGATGCTCGAGACCGACCGCCCGATCGCGCTGCGCGAGGCGATCATGGCTTGCCGGAACGGCGGCACGGTGTCGGTCATCGGGGTGTACGGCGGGTTCATCGACAAGTTCCCCATGGGCTCGCTGATGAACCGGTCACTCACCATCCGGACCGGCCAGTGTCACGTGCAGCACTACATGCGGCCGCTGCTCGAGCGGATCGAGCGGGGCGAGATCGACCCGAGCTTCGTCATCACCCACCACATGCTGCTCGAGGACGCGCCCATCGGATACGACATGTTCGTGCACAAGCGCGACAACTGCGAGAAGGTGGTGCTCAGGACCTGACGCGCTGCCGCCGCACGGCCCGGTCGGCCGCCTCCACGAGCGTGTGCTCCGGATTCCGGATGCGGTACCATACCGCATCCGGGCCGTACGGCTCGTCCTTGCGGCGGGCCACGATGCCCGCCAGGTCCAGCTTCCTGGCCGTGGCGAACAGCGCGCGGCCGTGCTCCTCGAGCGTGAACACCTTGTAGAGCGGCCCGGTATCGGCCGGGAGCAGGTCGGCCAGCAGCGTCTTGCGCCTGTCGAGGGGTAGCCCGCGCACGTCCCGCCCGTCGAGCGCGAGCAGATCGGTGGCGGCGAACGCCAGAAACCCCCGGCCGCGGAGCAGGTCGCGCAGCACCGGCTTGCCGCGGGGATCGAGCGCGACGATGAGGCCCTCGAGCACCGCCTCGCGGTCGCCCATGACGGCCGAGATCCGCCGGGCGAGATCGCTCAGGCCCACGAGCGGCACGTCCTGGTCCATGCGGATGTCTGCGCCGGCGGCGGAGTGACTCAGGAGGGCGTGGAGCCCGTCGTAGGCCGGCTCGAACAGCCAGCCCGGATCGTCGAACGGCTCGGGAAGGGATCGGAGGTGGACCGGCCGAAAGTCGGCGACGAGGGTCGTGGGCATGACGGCTCCGGGACCGGGTGCACGGCCAAGAGCCCTCCCCACGAGGAGGGTACGGATCGAGATCTTACGTCCGGCCGGAGCGGTCCGCCAGAGGGGGGCCGTCCGATACTAGATTAGGGCCGGTCTACCGTGACGATCCTGCTCTTCTCGCTCATCCTCGGGCTCGGCTCCTTCGCCGCCGGACTGCTCGGTGCCCTCACGGGGCTGGGCGGCGGCGTGGTCATCGTGCCGCTCCTGACGCTGGGATTCGGGATCGACTTCCGCTACGCGGTCGGAGCGTCGCTCGTCGCCGTCATCGCCACCTCCTCCGGCGCGGCCGCCGCCTACGTGCGCGAAGGGTTCACCAACGTGCGCGTCGGCATGCTGCTCGAGGTGGCGACGACCGTGGGCGCGATCCTCGGCGCGTACTTCGCGGGGCTGGTCTCGACGTCGGTGCTCGCGGTGGTGTTCGGGGTGGTGCTGCTGTACTCGGCGTGGGCCGCCAGCAGGCCGCGGTCCGAGCACCTCGTCGGGACCCCTGACCCGCTCGCGCAGCGGCTCAGGCTCGACGGCTCGTTTCCGTCGCTCACGGGCGAGCGGGCCTACCACGTCCAGCACGTGCCGCTCGGGTTCGGGCTCATGGCGGCGGCCGGGGCGCTCTCCGGCCTGCTCGGGATCGGGTCGGGCGCCGTCAAGGTGCTGGCGATGGACCAGGCGATGTGCCTCCCCTTCAAGGTCTCCACCACCACCAGCAACTTCATGATCGGCGTGACCGCCGCCGCCAGCGCGGGGGTCTATCTCAGCCGTGGGTACATCGACCCGGGCCTCGCCATGCCGGTGGTGCTCGGCGTCCTGAGCGGCGCGCTGCTCGGCGCCCGGCTCCTGAGCCGCACGCCGTCGGCCCGGCTCCGGACCGTGTTCGCCGTCGTGATCCTCGCGCTCGCGGCGGAGATGATCTACAATGGCGCGACGGGGAGGATCTGACGTGGCCGGGTGGACCGAGCACGATGTCGAGGTGCGGCTGGGGCGGCTGCTCCAGACCGGGGTCGCGATCGCGGCGGCGGTCGTGCTCGCGGGCGGGATCGTCTACCTGGTGCACAACGGCGGCGGCCGGCCGCACTACGCGATCTTCGAGGGCGAGCCCCCGGCGCTCCGGAGCGTGAGCGGCATCATCGGCGAGGCGGCGGCCCTGCGCGGGCGGGGGATCATCCAGCTCGGCCTCCTGATCCTCATCGCCACGCCGGTGGCCCGGGTGGCGTTCTCGCTGTACGCCTTCCTCCGCGATGGGGACCGGGCGTACGTTCTGATCACTTCGGTCGTGCTGGTCCTGCTGGTCCTGAGCCTCGCGGGCCTGGGCGTCTGAGCGCCCACCCGCGCCGGTGTCGTCGGGATCACAGCCGACCGTCGCCGGATTGCGTAGCCTGAGCGCTGCAGACCAACCGCCCTCTTCGTGGAGAGGGCCTACGGCGGTGTGAGCACCGCCCGGAGGCCCCATGTCCCGCGAGGACGGCACCCTTCTCCCGCTCACTCCCGGTCCCCTGGTCCTCGTCGTGGACGACGAGCTGACCCCGCGCTCGATCGTGAGCCGGATGCTCCGCACGCTCGGCTACCCGGTGCGCAGCTGCCCCGCGGCGCGCGACGCGCTCCGGTTCCTGGAGTCCCACCCGGGCGAAGTCCGGCTGCTGTTGGCCGACCTGATCATGCCCCGGATGGACGGTGGAGAGCTGGTGGAGCGCGCGCTGGATCTCGACCCGGGGCTCCGCGTGGCGCTCATGGCCGGCCGGGAGGATTCGCACGCGGCAGCGTTGATGGCCGGGTACCGGGACCTGCCCTCCCTGAGCAAGCCGGTGGAGTTCGGCGCCCTCGCCCGGCTGGCCGGCGAGCTGGTGGGCTCGCCGGCAGCCCGGGCTGCCGGCGAGCCCCGCTCGATGCATCCTCGCGCTCGGCGCCGAGTCTCGGGCCATCACGAAGTCTGATGGCGGCCCTTCCGCGCGTGACCCCGATCGTCGCCGTCGCGCGCGACGATCCCTTCGACGATCCCGAGTGGCTGTTCGAGCCGAAGTACGACGGCTTCCGCGGTCTGCTCTACGTCACCTCCGGCGACTGCTGGTTCCGCTCCAGGCGCGGGCACGTGCTGGAGCGATTCCGGGAGCTGTGCCACTGGGTCCGGGAGGAGCTGCCGGTGCGCGAAGCGATCCTCGACGGGGAGATCGTCTCGCTGGATGCATCCGGCCGGCAGAACTTCCGTGACCTGCTGGGCGGGCGCGGAAACCTCCATTACGCCGCCTTCGACGCGCTCTGGGTGGAGGGGAAGGACCTGCGGCTACTCCCGCTCCAGCGCCGCAAGCGGGCGCTGCACCGGCTGGTGTGGGCCAGCAGCACGGTGCTGTCGCAGGTATTCTGGATCGAGGAGCGGGGTCGCGATGTGTTCGCCGCGGCGGAACGGCTCGGCATCGAAGGGATCGTGGCCAAGCGGCTGGCCGACCCGTACGTCCCGGGCGAGACCGTGTGGTACAAGGTTCGGAACCGGGCGTACCGCGACAGGGACGGCCGGTGGGAGCTCTTCCAGCAGCGCCGGGCCGCGCGCCGGGCGGCGCGGAAATCCGGAAGCTGACCAGCGGCCGGCGGCTCCCCTGGCGCCGCGCCGGCCGACTCGCCACCTTCTCTGCATCCCTACACAGGCGGCATTCGTGGAACCGCTGTCGTCCCGCCGGGAATTCCTGGCGCAGCTCGGCGGCATGTGGATGGCGGCCTACCTGCCGCTCATGCTCTCGACCGGCGAGCGCGCCCGCGCCGCCGCCGCGAAGGGAGCCCCTTTCACGACCCTCACGCCCGGCGAAGCCCGCACCCTAGAGGCTGTCGCCGCGCAGATCCTCCCCTCCGATGAGCTGCCGGGCGCGCGTGAAGCCGGCATGGCCTACTTCGCCGACGCCGCGCTCGCGACCTTCTTCGCCGACCAGCTTCCGGGCCTCCGAACCGGTCTCGCCGAGCTGGATCGTCAGGCCCAGGCAACCGGCGCGGCCGACTTCGCGGCGCTGGACGATCCGGGGCAGCAGGCGCTCGTGAAGCAGCTCGAGCCTACGCCGCTGTTTCAGGGGATCTGGCTGCTCACCGTGATGGGCACGTTCGCCGAGCCGAGTTACGGCGGGAACCGCGACGGCGCCGGCGGGCGGCTCCTCGGCATCGCGCGCGCACCGAGTTATCAGCCGCCGTTCGGCTACTACGACGCCCACGCGGAGGCGGGCGAATGAGCGGGACGCCGGATTTCGCGATCGTCGGCTCGGGCGCGGCGGGCGGCGTGCTGGCCAGGGAGCTCGCGTCGCGCGGGTTCCACGTCGTCGTCCTGGAGCAGGGGCCGTGGCGGCAGCCGGCGCAGTTCCATCACGACGAGCTCGGTGTCTGGTTCCTGGGCGAGCTCACCGGCTCGAAGCGGGACTTTCCTC
>DASUXW010000028.1:0-10555 GCA_036377715.1 Gemmatimonadales bacterium | reverse complement strand
GTCGGTGTAGCCCGAGACATACAGCACCTTGAGATCGGGTCGGCGGTCGCGCAGCGTCTGCGCCAGCTCGCGGCCGCTCATCTCGGGCATGACCACGTCGGTGACCAGCAGATCGATGTCCCGGGCCGAATCTCCCGCCAGCATCAGGGCATCGCGGCCGTGCCGAGCGGTCAGCACGGTGTAGCCGAACTCGGACAGCGCCTTTCTCAGCAGCTCCCGCACTCCGTCCTCGTCTTCGGCCACGAGTACCGTCTCGCTTCCCCGCGGCGGCGCATCGGCGCGCGCGGGGGCGACGGCCTCCTCGGCCTCGGGGTCGAGCCGAGGGAGGTAAATCTTTACGGTGGTGCCCTCACCCGGCTCCGTCGCCACACGGACCACCCCGCCGTGCTGCCGGACGATCCCGACCACGATCGAGCGCCCCACGCCCGCCGAGGACGGGGTCGGGCCGTGACCATTGCTGGCGGCCTCCTCCGACAGCGCCGGTCCCGTGTCGCCCACGGTCAGCACCACGTAGCGGCCCGGGCGCACGGGCCGGTCGCGGCTGAGCTCGCTGATCCGGCGCGCCGAGGTCTCGATGGTGAGCCGCCCGCCGGCCGGCATGGCGTCGCGCGCGTTCAGGACCAGGTTCACGATCACATGGTCGAGCTGGGCGGGGTCGATTCGCACCTGGCCGAGGTCGGACCCGAGGCGCACGTCCAGCGCGACGTCGGCGCCGAGCAGACGCTGGACGATCGGCTCCATGCCGCGGACCACCTCGTTCAGATCCACCGGGCGGGGCGCCTGCGCCTGGTTGCGGCCGAACGAGAGGAGCTGCCGCGTGAGCAGCGCGCCGCGATCGGCGGCCTGACAGATCCGCTCGACGTCGTGCCGCCGCCGGTCATCGGGCACCAGCTCGAGCAGGAGCATTTCACCGAAGCCCCTGATCGTGGTGAGCAGGTTGTTGAAGTCGTGGGCGACGCCGCCCGCGATCCGGCCGAGCGCCTCGGCGCGCTGCGCGTTCCGGAGCTGCTCCTCGCTGTGGTGGAGGGCGACGCGGGCGCGATTGCGATCGGTGGTGTCGGTGGCGAGGACCAGCCGCGCGTGCCGGCCGTCGAGCTCGAGCTCGTGGGAGACGATCTCCATGTCCACCAGCGTCCCGTCCCGCCGGCGGTGGTGCGCCAGCGCGGCCTCGCCCCGCAGGGTGCCCGGACGCGGCTCGTCGAGTACCGCGGGCGGCATGTCGTCGGGCGGGAGGAGGTCCAGAATGGTCATGCCGAGGAACTCTTCGCGGCTGTAGCCATACTGGTGGACGGCGGCGTCGTTGACCGCCAGGAACGCGAGGCTATCGGTGTCGAAGATCCACATCGGCTGCGGGTGCGCGTCGAAGACGAGCCGCCAGCGGCGGTCGGCCTCGTGCGCCTCGTGCCGGAGCCGCGCGGCCTCGACCCCCAGCGAGCCGCTCTGCACCAGCTCTTCGGCCAGGGCTACGTCGCCCGGGAGGAATCGCCGCCCCGAGCTCCGGGCCAGGACCAGCGTGAGCATCCCCGCCACCTGATCGCGCGCGATGAACGGCACCCGGAGTACCGAAGCGGGCGCGAGGGCGTGGTACAGCTTGAGCTCCTCCTCGTCGACCGCCGCGGAGCGCAGCAGGTCATCCGTCACCTCGGTGGCCTGGTGGGGCGCGACGACTTCCTCGAACGGGAGCGCACGGTCGCCATAGCCCGCGAGGGCACGGACGACGAAGTCCCGGGCCGGGTCGCGATGAGCGCCGGCCACGAAGCGCAGGCTGCCGTCCTCGCTCGCCAGATGGAGGGTGCACCAGTCGGCGAGCGAGGGGACGAGCAGCCGGGCGAGGTCGCGGAGCGTGGCCTCGACGTCGCGCACCCCGGTCAGGGCCCGCGCGGCCTGCTCCAGCAGGCTGAAGCGCCGGTTGAGTGCCTCCGCCTCCTCCGCGGTCAGCTCGAGTGACTCGGCTTCGCGCACCCGCTCGCGAAGCCGGGCGGTGATCAGCCCGGCGAGCAGCGCCGCCAGCGTCACCGAGAGCAGGCTGGCGGCGTTGGCCGGGGTATAGTGGAGCGGCAGGCCGGGCTGGGCGAAGAAGTGGAGGCCGTTGAGAACGGTGATGGTAATGCTTACCAGCGCCGGAAGGATCCCGCCCGCGTACGCGGAGTAGATCACGCCCAGGATCAGGATCGGGAACGGCGAGTCGAGGCCCATGCCCTGGCGACGCAGCACGTCGAGCACGACGGCGGCCGCGAGGGTGAGCAGGGGGCCGCGGACGGACTCGCCGATCCGGCCCCAGTCCGGCGACACGCCTGCCAGGGCCCGCGTCAGGCGCCCGGTATCGTCGGTGCTCGATGTCGCGCTGCTCTGGGTCATGATTCGGTCCACGGCGGCGTCCCACCGGCTCACGTTCGGATGGACTGGGACAAGGAAGAAACTTCTACGCGGTCGTGGGACCGTGCTGTGACTTGGCCCACACCGCGCCCGACGTCAGAACGTGAGGGCGAGCACCACGCCGAAGCCGCGGTTCCGGACGTCGAAGCCCTCGAGGACCGACCGAAGGCCGCCGGTGTAGCGACCCTCCAGCGAGAGCGCCGACTGGGGCCAGCGCATCTCGAGCCCCGCACCGACCACGTAGGAGAAGTCGAGCTCCCGGAAGACGGTGAAGTCGGCCGCGCTGCAGGTGGAGCGGACGGGCTGGTCGGGGCCGATGAGCTGGAGGTCGCAGCCGATCTGGAGCGCGCCGGCGGGGCCGCCGAACAGCATCGGCCGAAAGCGCCCCCGCGGCAGCCCGACCCTGAGAAGGACGGGCACCTCGAGGTAGGCGAGCTCGATATCGAGCTGCGCGGTGCCGCCGCCCTCGACGGTCGCCTGCGCCCGCCCGCCCTTGAGGGCGAAGAGAAGCTCGGGCCGCAGGCTCACGGGACCGGTGAGCGGGGTCTGCAGGAAGATCCCCGTGATGGCCCCTTGCCGGCTTCTGAGGCCGTTCGCGTCCGGGCCCCCCAGGGTCGTCCGCGAGTACCCCACCTCGGCGCCCACGGCGGCACGGCGGCGTGGAACGAACGCCTCCCGCTGGGCGGAGAGGGCGGTGGGGAGGGCGAGAAGCAGGAGGCAGACGCGGAGCGCGCGGAGCGGCATCGCCCCGAATCTAACTCAGCCCGACTCGGCCATCCCCGCGAGGCCCTTGCGGCAGTTGTCGCACACTCCGCAGAGGCGCTCGGGCGGCTCGTCCCCGAAGTAGTCCTGGAGGAAGCGCCAGCGGCACCGGGCGGTGCGGGCGTAGGCCTCCATGCGCTCCAGCTTCTCTCGGTCGCTATCAGCCCGCTCGGGCCAGGTGCGCGCCAGCTCGACCAGCTCCTGCTCCTCGGGTACGCGGGCCAGGGCGAACCGCGCACCCCGGCGCTCGCGCACCAGCCTGCCGTCCTTCAGCAGCGCGAGGATCACCCGGACGCGATCGCGGCCCACGCCGCTGCGCTCGTGGACCTGCGCCAGCGAGAGCGGCTCGCCCGGTGGTGCCGAGCCGAGCGCCGCGGCCACCGCCCTTGCCTCGTCCAGCGAGGGATACTTCCCGCCCAGGAAGAAGAGCTGGGTGCGGCGGTCCTTCCGATCGTACAGCAGCACGCAGCGGGCGGGCGCTTCGTCCCGTCCGGCGCGGCCGGCCTCCTGGTAGTATGCCTCGAGGGTTCCGGGCATGTCGTAGTGGATGACGGCACGGATGTCGGGTTTGTCGATCCCCAGACCGAATGCATTGGTGGCCACGATCACCGGAAGGTCGCCGGCCATGAACCGGTCCTGCGCTTCGGTGCGGCGGGCCTTGGCGAGCCGGCCGTGATACGGCAGCGCGTCGACGTGCTCCCGCGCGAGAGCCGCCGCGAGCTGGTTGACGTGGCGGACCGTGGCGGTGTAGACGATGGCCGGCCCCGGCTGCTCGCCGAGGAGCCGCAGCAGCTCGGCCTGCTTCTCCTCGTCGCCCGAGAGATGGCGCACCTCGAACGCGAGGTTCGGGCGGTAGATGCCGGTGTTCACGACCGCCATGTCGGGACGGCCGAGCTGGACCCGGATGTCGTCGATCACCTCGGCCGTCGCGGTGGCCGTGAGCGCCAGAATCGGGGGGTCGCCGAGCCGGCGGATGGATTCCCTGAGCGCCAGGTACGAGGGGCGGAAATCGTGCCCCCATTGGGAAATGCAGTGGGCCTCGTCCACCACCACGAAGTCGATCGTGGTCTGCCGGAGCGTCTCGACGAAGTCGGGCTCCGCCAGGCGCTCGGGTGTGGCGAAGACGAACTCGCTCTCCTCGTTCTCGATCCCGCGGATGACCGCGGCCTCCGCCCGTCCGGAGAGGGTGCTGTTCACTTCGACCGCGTCGAGCCCGAGCTCGTGCAGCTTGTCCATCTGGTCTTTCATGAGCGCGATGAGCGGGCTCACCACGATCGTGGTGCCTTCGAGGTGCAGCGCGGGGAGCTGGTAGCAGAGCGACTTCCCCGCTCCGGTCGGCATGATGGCCAGGACATCGTTGCCGTCGAGCACGGCGCGGATCACCTCCGCCTGGCCGGGCCGGAGACGATGAAAACCGAAGGTGCTCCGGAGCGAGCGCTGGACGGTCCGCAGGCGTGCCACTGGTGTCCTCCTGGACCGTCACTCTCGCGCGGCGCGGGGCGCGGAGCGGTGCCGCCGGTCACAGACCGCGCCACGCCGCGCGCGCACACTGGCTCGGGGAGGTGGTCATGGTACAGGCGACCCGGCCGCCGGCGGCCGAGATGGGCGCGGGATGGCCGGCGCAGATTCCGGATGCGCAGTGGAGCATCTACCGCCGCGTGCTCGACGAGATGCGGTCGGCGGACGTCCCCGTGGCGTTCGGCGGCGCGTTCGCGCTGGCCACCTACACCGGCGACCTCCGCAACACGAAGGATTTCGATCTCTACGTGCTCCCCGGCGACCGCGACGCCGCGGTCGCGGCGATGACCCGGGCCGGGCTGATGGACTACTACGAGCGCGCCCCGTACGACCGGTCGTGGATCTACCGGGGCATGCAGGACGACACGATCGTGGACGCGATCTGGGCCATGGCCAACCTGCGCACCCTGGTGGACCGCGACTGGCTGTCGATGGGACCCGAGGTGGAGCTCCGCGACCGGCGGGTGCGCGCGATCCCGCCCGAGGAGCTGATCTGGAGCAAGCTCTACGTGCTCCAGCGTGAGCGTTCCGACTGGCCCGACGTGCTCAACCTGCTGGACGCGCTGGGCAACCGGCTCGACTGGCCGCGGCTGCTGGAGCGGGTCGGGCCCGACCGGCCGCTCGTGGCCGGGGTGCTCTCGGTGTTCGGATGGCTCGCGCCGGCCCGGGCCGCGGAGATTCCCGCGTGGGTGTGGGACGAGACCGGTGCGCGGCGCGGCGAGCCGCTCCGGAACGCGGCCCTGGCGCAGGCGCGTGCCGACCTGCTCGACAGCCGTCCCTGGTTCCGCGGCGCGATCCGGGAGTGAGCGGCGGCCGGTGCTGATCGGCGCGATGAACCACCCGGCCCGTGATCCGCTTCAGCAGATCGAATGGATCGCTTCCCTGGGGCTCGGATTCGTGGACCTGACGCTCGAGCCGCCGATGGCGGCCTCGTGGCGGGTGGATCCCGCGCGGCTCAGGCGCACCATCGAGCAGCACGGGCTGGGGGTGGTGGGCCACACGGCCTTCTACCTGCCGCTGGCGAGCGGGATCGAGGAGATCCGGCAGGCGGCCGTCGTCGAGCTCCGGCGATGCCTCGAGGTCTTCGCCGAAATCGGCGCGCGCCAGATGAACCTCCACCCCGACCGGCACGCCCCGATGCACGACCGCGCGTTCTTCATCGAGCGCAATCTCGAGACGCTGCGTGAGCTCCTGCCGCACGCGGAGCGCTGCGGCGTGGGGCTGATGCTCGAGAACCTGCCCGGAGACTTCAACAGCGCCGCGCAGATGGGCGAGCTGCTCGATCCCCTCCCCGAGATCGGCCTGCACCTCGATATCGGCCACGCTAACCTCATGACCGCCGAGAGCACGGTGCGCGAGCTGCTGGCCGCCTACGGCGACCGGCTCCGCCACGTACACCTGCACGACAACAAGGGTGGCATGGCCGACCTGCACCTTCCGCTCGGCACCGGCTCGGTGGACCTGCGAAAGGCGGTCCGACTGCTCCAGGAGCACGGCTACGACGGCACCATCACGCTCGAGGTCTTCACGCCCGACACCCACCACCTGACCTACAGCCGGGATCTGCTCCAGCGGGTCTGGACGGAGGAGCGCGGGGCGGCCGCCGCGGGCTGACGCTTGCGCCGGCGGGCGCGGGGCCGGTAGACTGCCGCTCCCGCCGGCCGCTCCCCCCGTGCCGCGGCCTGTCGGAGCCTGTGTTCGTCCCGTTGCCAGTCCGAAGCCAGTGGCTCCTGCGCATCGCGCCGAGTGCGGTCGTGGCACTCGGCGCCGCATGCGCCTCCGCGCGGACCCCGCCGCCGGTCACCAAACCGATCTCGTTCGCGGTGCTCGAGGATTACGACAAGGGGACCGACCTCGGGACCGTGGCTCGCGATTTCGAGCTGTTCCGCGAACTGGGCGTGCCCGCCTGGCGAGGGAGCTTCGGATGGGACGATTACGAACCGGCGCCCGGAGCCTACGATCTCGCCTGGCTGGCCGACTTCGCCGCCCTGGCCGACAGCATGGGGATCGCGCTCCAGCCCTATCTCGGCTACACACCGGCGTGGGCGGCACGCTCCGGCCGCGACGAGCAGGCGTGGAACGACCCGCCGCGATCGCTGGGCGACTGGTCCCGCTTCGTCGAGACGGTGGCCCGCACGCTGGCCCGATACCCGTCGGTCCGCTCATACGAGATCTACAACGAGGAGAACGTGCCGCTCTGGTGGGACGGTACGCCCGAGGAGTACGCCGCTGTGCTGCGGGCGGGCGCGGCGTCCGTTCGCCGCGGCGACCCGGATGCCCGGGTGCTGCTGGGCGGCATGGTGTGGCCCGATCTCGAGTGGCTGGAGCACGCCTGCACCGACGGCCCTCAGGCGGCATCCCGGGCGCCGTTCGACGTGCTTCCGTTCCATGCCTACCCGGAGACCTGGACACCCGACTCGGTGACGGTCGAGCGGTATCTGGGCCCGGGCTACGCGCGCGAGTTCCTGCCCGCCGCCGATTCGCTCTGCGGCCGCCGGCCGATCTGGATCAACGAGACCGGCTTCGCCACCACGCCCGGCAAGTCGGAGCGTGCGCAGGCGGAGTGGTGGGCCCGCGCCTTCGCCACATTCCTCGCGGCGCCCCGCGTGGAGCATCTGGGCATCTACGAGGTCCGCGATCAGCGGCTGGACACACCCGTCATCGGCGACGCGCCGAACTACTACCTGGGGCTGGTGCGGCGGGATGGGACGAAGAAGCCGGCCTTCGAGACCGTCCGCATGCTGGTCGGCCTGTTCGGCCAGGACTCCATCACGGTGGCCGACGGGGATCTGGACGTTCGGGTGACGGGCGGGCGGGCCGGCGAGCTCTACCACCACCTGTTCATCCGTCCTGACGGCCGCCGGCTCGCGTTCGTGTGGGACCGGGCCGGCAGCCCGACGGTGGAGTTACGGTTCCGACACGCGATCGGTCCGGTAACGCTGCACGAGCTCGACGGCTCGAGCCGTCGCTGGACCGGCGCTTCGCGCCGAGCGATCCGCGACGTGCCTCTCACCCCGGGCGGGGTGCGGATCTTCCTCGCGGGGGCGCCCTGAGGCACCCCCTCACCAGCTTCCCCCCAGCGCCCGATACAACTCCACCACCGCTCCCAGCTCGAGCAGTTGCGTCTGGCTCAGCCCCAGCTCGGCCGAGAACAGCGCCCGTTGCGCGTCGAGCACCTCGAGGTAGCTCGCGACGCCGCCGCGGTAGCGGGCCTCGGCCAGGTCGGCGGCCTGGCGGAGCGCGGCCACCTGGCTGGCCTGCGCCACGCGCTGGTCGCGCGTGGTGCGCACCCCGACCAGCGCGTCGTTGGCCTCGCGGAACGCCTGCAGCACGGTGCTCTCGAACTGGAGCCGCCCCTGCTCGGCGCGCGCGCGGGCGACGTTCACCTGGCTGCTCAGGCGCCCTCCGGTGAAGAGTGGGATCGAGATCCCCCCCTGCACCTGGTAGACCTCGGTGTTGCCCTTGAACAGATCGTCCGCGGTGGTGGCCTGGCTGCCGTAGTTGCCCGTGATGCTGAGCCGCGGGAGGCGCGCGGCCTGCGCCGCCCCTATCCGCGCGACGCCTGCCGCATAGCCCCGCTCGGCCGACTGCACGTCGGGCCGGCGGCCGAGCAGGGTGGCGGGGATCGAGTCGGGCACCCGCACACGCTCGACCGCGCCGGCGAGGTCCGCGCCGGTAGAGATGTCGAACGGCAGACTCCCCACGAGCGCCGCGAGCTGGTGCTCGCGCTGGGCCCTGAGTCGGCGGGCCTGCGCCAGCGCGGCGGCCGGGACCGCCACCTCGGCTTCGAACTGATGCACGTCGAGCGCCGAGATCACGCCGCGCTGGAACCGGTCCCGCGCCAGGGCGAGGGTGCTTCGGCGCGACGCCAGCGTGCGCTCCGCGATCGCCTCTTCCTGCTGGAGCTCGATCAGGCTCAGGTAGGCGGTGGTCACGTCGCTCACCAGCGAGAGCAGGGTGGCGCGATAGTCGGCCTCGCGGGCCTCGACGTCGGCGCGGGACGCCTGCACCCCGCGGCGAATGCGCCCCCAGAAGTCGAGCTCCCACGCCAGGTCGGCGGTGACGCGGTAGGCCTCGAACTGCACCGGCGCAAAGGCGCCGATGGCGATCTGATTGGTGCTCACCGATCCGTTGGCGGAGAGCTGCGGGAACAGATCGGCCCGGGTCACGCCGAGCTGCGCGCGGAACTCGCGGATGCGGGCCTGCGCCGTCTGGAGATCGCGGTTCTCGCGCACCGCGGTGCGCACCAGCGTCACCAGGCTGGTGTCGTTCAGGATGTCGAGCCAGCGCAGGTCGGCGGAGTCGGGCACGAGGGGCGTCGGTCCCTCGGCGGACGGCCCCGCCTCCGCCCGTACCGAATCGGCCGTCCGGGCGAGCGAATCGTAGAAGCTTCGGAGCGGCGCCGAGTCGGGCCGTACGCCCAGCTCGGCGGCGTCGGGGGCGACGGCCGGCGTGTGGTAGCTCGGGCCCACCGCGCAGCCGGCGAGCAACACCAGCGCCGCGCCGGCCCGCGTCGCGCGGCTCACGCCTCCCCCGGGGCCGGCTCCGGGGCCGGCGCGGCGCCGCGGCGGCGCGTGAGGCGCTCGGACAGCCCGCGGATCACCGCGAAGAAGAGCGGGATGAAGAAGATGGCCACGACCGTGGCGCTGAGCATGCCGAAGAACACCGCCGTACCCAGCGAGTGCCGGCTCGCGGCCCCGGCGCCGCTCGCGATGGTGAGCGGCGCCACGCCCAGGATGAACGCGAACGAGGTCATCAGGATCGGGCGGAACCGCTCGCGCGCCGCTTCGGTGGCCGCCTCGAACACCCCCGCGCCCCGCGCGCGGAGTGCGTTGGCGAACTCCACGATCAGGATGGCGTTCTTGGCCGCGAGTCCGACGACCGTGATCAGCCCTACCTGGAAGTAGATGTCGCTCGGGATGTCCCGCAGCCACACGCCCACGAACGCGCCCAGCACGCCGAAGGGAACTCCGAGGATCACCGCGAAGGGGATGGACCAGCTCTCGTACTGTGCGGCCAGCACGAGAAACACCAGAATCAGGCCGAGGCCGAAGACCAGGCCCGCTTCGCCGCTCGAGGCCCGCTCCTGAAAGGACTGGCCGCTGTAGGCGAACCCGAGTCCCTGGGGCTCGTACTTGGTGCGGAGCAGTTGCTCGACGGCGTCGAGCTGCTGTCCCGAGCTGACGCCCGGCGGCGCCGAGGCCGTCACCAGCGCCGAGGCGAACCCGTTGAACCGGCTCAAGACGCTCGGCGCCCCCTGAAACTCGGTCCGGATCAGCGCCGACAAAGGGATCATCTCCTTGCCCGGCCCGTCCTCGGCGCGGACGTACAGCCGCCCGAGATCCTCGGGCGTCTGCCGGAAGCGCGGCTGGGCCTCGGCCTGCACCCGATAGGTGCGGCCGTAGAGGTTGAAGTCGTTGATGTAGAGCGACGAGAGCATCGCCTGGAGCGACGCGAACAGGTCACCCAGCTTGACTCCGCGCGCCTTGGCGGTCTCCCGGTCCACATGCACGAACACCTGGGGCACCTCCGCGCGGAAGGTCGTGGCGGCGGCCGGCGTCTCCGGCAGCTTCCCGATGTCGGCTACCGCCGCCTGGACCTCCCGGGAGAAGGTCTGGATGTCCTGGCCGCTCCGTGCCTGGAGATTCAGCTCGAGGCCTGCCGTCGAGCCCAGGCCCGGGATCTCCGGGAAGTTGAAGCCGAACGCCAGCGCATCCTTGAGACCGAAGAGCTGGCCGTTGACCCGACCGAGCACCTTGTCGAGCTGGTCCTTCTCGCCCCGCTCGCTCCAGTCCTTGAGGTTGACGAAGATCGTCGCCCCGTTGGGCTGGTTGGCCTGGGCCAGCAGGTTGAACCCTACCAGGTCCACGAAGTGCCGAATCGCCGGATCCTTGCGGAG
>DASUXW010000027.1:0-6452 GCA_036377715.1 Gemmatimonadales bacterium | reverse complement strand
ACGGGGTGTGGCGCAGTCCGGTAGCGCGCCTGCTTTGGGAGCAGGAGGTCCCGGGTTCGAATCCCGGCGCCCCGATCTTCATCCGACCTCGGTTCGCGCCCGTAGCTCAGCTGGATAGAGCAACAGCCTTCTAAGCTGTGGGTCGGTGGTTCGAATCCACCCGGGCGCACTCGGTCACTCCCCCTCCTTACCCGACGGCTCGGTCCGCGCCGCCTGCTCCTCCCCCTCCTCGTAGAATTCCTCCGCGGCCCGCGAGCGCGGCGCCTGGCCGCTCTCCTGGATCACCTTTTCCTGCTTCTCCTTCGTCATGCCCGTCACGTCCTCGTTCCGTAGGGCCGGAACGCCCTCATTCGGTTTCTTGGCCATGGTGGTCTCCCCATTCGAGCGGCACAGGTCCGAAGGCAATATCCCCAGCGGCCGCCACGCCCGAGGTGACCGTGGACACGAGCGGCCCTCCCGCGGATATTGCTGCCCATGGACCCCGCCCAGGACCCGCCGAAGCCGCCGTCGACTAAGTCCCGCAGCGTTGCGCTCGCGCTCGGCGCCGTGCTCGGTCCGTTCGGGGGTCACCGCTTCTACGTGGACAAGCCACGGACCGGGGTGCTCATGGCCCTCACGCTGGGCGGCTGCGGTCTCTGGTGGCTGTACGACTTGATCCTGATCGGGACCGGCTCCTTCACGGACGCCCACGGCCGGCTGGTACGCCGGTGGGAGTTCGAGGAAGCCTTTCCGGTCACCCCGCTCCCGTCCGACACGCTGGAGGAGATGGATCTCCTGCGCTCCCAGGTATCCGAGCTCACCGAGCGCCTCGACTTCATGGAGCGGCTGCTCGCGAGCCCCGACCGGGATCCCCTCCGCCCGCCCGCCTTCCCCTCCTGAGCCTTGAGCGCCGCCACGTTGGCCCGCCGGCTCCTTCCCCGGCGGGCCGAGCTGCGGCCCATGGTCCGGCTCGCCGTCCCGGTCGTCACCATCCAGGTGGGCATGATGCTCATGGGCGTGGTGGACACCGTCATGGTGGGCCACCTCTCGGCCGTGGCGCTCGCCACCGCCGCCCTGGGCCACCTCTATTTCTTCGGTGTGGCGGTGTTCGCGATGGGCACCCTCATGGTGCTCGATCCGGTCGTGGCGCAGGCGGTGGGCGCGCGGGACGAGGTCGGCATCACCCGGGGCATCCAGCGCGGGCTGCTCCTCGGAGCCATCCTCGCGATTCCATCGTGTATCGTGCTCCTGATCGCGCGGCCGCTGCTCGCGCTCGCCGATCAGCCCGCCGAGGTGGTTCCGCTCGCCGCGAAGTACATCCTGGCGCTGACCCCCGGCGTGCTGCCTTTCTTCCTGTTCATCGTCCTGCGGCAAAGCCTGCAGGCGTTGAAGCGCACACGGCCCATCGTGACCGCGATCGTGGCGGCCAACCTGACCAATGCGCTGCTCAACTGGGTGCTGATCTACGGCCACGGCGCCCCGGCGATGGGGGTGCTCGGCTCCGCGTGGGCCACGTCGATCAGCCGCTGGGTGCTGCTCCTGATGCTGACCGGTCTCGCCTGGACGGAGCTCCGGCCGCGCCTCGTCCGCACGACGCCCGAGGTGATGCAGCTCGCGCCGCTGGGCCGGATGCTGCGGCTGGGGCTACCCATCGGCCTGCAGTACGTGCTCGAGTTCGGCGCCTTCGCCTTCGTGGCCCTGATGATGGGCTGGCTCGGCACCCGCCAGATGGCCGGGCATCAGGTGGCCATCAACCTCGCCTCGCTCACCTTCATGGTGCCGCTCGGCGTCGGCGACGCCGCCTCGGTGCTGGTCGGCCACGCGGTGGGCCGCGGCGACCCGGACGCGGCGCGTGGGTCCGCGCGGGCCGCGCTCGCGTGTGGCGCCGCGTTCATGTGCGGCACCGGCGTCGTCTTCCTCGCCATCCCGCACGCGCTCGCCGGGCTCTACTCCGGCGACGCCGCAGTTGTCGCGGTCGCGGCCACGCTGGTCCGGCTCGCGGGCGTGTTCCAGGTGTTCGACGGCCTGCAGGTGGTGGCCGGCGGGATCCTGCGCGGAATGGGCCAGACCCGGGTGCCGATGGTGGTGAACGCCCTGGGTTACTGGCTGCTCGGGTTGCCGGTGAGCTGGCTGCTCGGGTTTCGGGCCGGCTGGGGACCCGTGGGGCTCTGGTGGGGACTCGTGGTGGGCCTGGCGGTGGTCGCCACGGTGCTGCTCACGCGGGTGCGGCTCGCGCTCGCGCGCCAGCCGGACCGCGTGGTCATCGAAAGCGCCGCGCCGGCAGCCTGGTCGGCCACGCCGGCGGCCGCACCGGAGTGATCACACCTCGCGCTCGATCTCCTCTTCCTCTCCCGCGTCTTCCGCTTCCTGGTTGATCACGCTCTCGGCGAGCGCGGTGAGCTTCTGGTCCGTGGTCTCTTCCTCGTCCAGATTCTGGCCCAGCAGCTCGTGCACCTGATCGTAGCCGAGCATCTCCGCGTAAGTCAGAATGCACCCGTAGCTCGCGATCTCGTAGTGCTCGACCTTCTGCGCCGCCGCGATCAGCGCCGCGTCCATCACCGCCGTCTCGGCATCCTGCTCCATCACCTTCTTGCCTTCCTCGATCAACCCGGCCATCCCTTCGCACTTCTTCCCCTTGGCCGGTACGCCGAGCAGCTTGAACGCCTGCTCCAGCCGGCGGACCTGGCCTTCCGTCTGTTGCCGGTGCTCCTCGAACGCCTGCTTGAGCTCCGGATGGGTCGCGGCCTTGGTCATCTTCGGAAGGGCCTTCAGAATCTGGCCTTCCGCGTTGTAGATATCCTGCAGTTCGTGAACGAGAAGGTCGTCCAGCGAGGCGAGCTTCGGCATCGTCGTCTCCTTGCCCTGGTGTGCTTCCGGTGTGGCCGGACAAGCTACCCGGCTGCGCCGGGGGCCCTCCGTGTCCCAGGTCACCATCTGGCCCACGGGGCCCGACCGCACTAGCATCAGTCGCTCACACCAGGACGCGCCCTCGCCATGCAGACCACGCTGACCGCGCTCGCGGTCGTTGCCGTCGGATACATCCTGGCCTATGTGCTGTTCGATCGGCTGCGCGATCGATACGGCTATGTCGGCGGCGCGGAGTACGTCCTGCTCGGCGTGCTGCTCGGGCCGAAGGTCTCCGGGCTCCTCGGGGCAGGGCAGGTGCAGGATCTCACCCCGATCGTGAGTCTGGCGGCGGGCTGGCTCGGCATGCTGCTCGGGAGCTATTTCCGGCTGCCGACCCTCGCACTACTGCCGCCGGGCCACATCACGACCGCGTTTTCCGAAGCCCTGACCACCTTCGGTGTCGCGCTCGCCGCGCTGTTCGGCCTGTTCCGCTACCTGGCCGGCTATGCCTGGGCGGACGCCATGGTGCAGGCGGTCTCGCTCGCGGCCATCGCGACCCTGAGCTCCGCCGCCGCGGTGGACGCCTTCGTCCGGCGCGCGAAGGTGAAGACGCCCATTCTGCCCGTCCTGCAGCTCACGGCCAGGATCGACGCGCTCGTGGCCGTCGTGGCGTTCGGGCTGGTGCTCACCGTTTTCCACCAGGGCGAGGTCGCGCCGGGGGTGCGCCCGCCCACCGCCACCGAGTGGGCGGTGATCAACCTGGCGGTGGGCGTGGCAAGCGGCGTCCTGTTCCACCTCTTCCTGGGGCCGCGCAGGACCGCGGAGGAGCCCGAATCGGCCAGCCGGCTCTTCGTCGCGCTTGCCGGCGCGATCGTCGTCGCCAGTGGGGCCAGCTACTACCTCAACCTGTCGCCGATCTACACGACCCTGATCCTCGGGTTCATCCTGTCGAACAGCGGAAGCTCCCACCGCGACGTCACCCGCCTGCTGCTCGCCACCGAGCGTCCCATCTATCTCGCCCTGCTCATCTTCGCGGGCGCCGCGTGGAGCCCGGGATCGGTGGACCTGCTCTTCATCGCACCTGTATTCGTGGTGATCCGCCTCGGCGCGCGCTACATCGGCGGCCGAGTGGCCGGGCTCCATGTAGCGCCGCCGGAGCTGAGGACCCCGGGACTCGCCCGGGGCCTGCTGGCCCAGGGAGGCATCGGGGTGGCGATCGCGGTGAACTACGCCCAGGTACGGCCCGATCTGAACCCACGCCTCGTCCTGACGGCGACGCTGCTCTCGGTGCTGCTCTTCGAGGTCGTGGCCAGTCGCGAAGCGGCCGCATTCGTCGCGTCTCTCGAGCGGAATGCCCCGCCACCTCCGCCCCCGCCCGGGCGCACGGCCGAGCCTGAGCCCGCCGGGCGCGCTACGTGATCCGCCGCCTGGTCGTGCTGGCGCTGCTGATCGGCGGCGCCGTCCTGCTGGAGCCGCTTCGGGTGCCCACCGAAGGCGTCATCGCGCCGCGTTCCCTCTTCCTCTTTGGCATCCTGCTCCTCACCGCCGATACCTTCGGCGCCCTGGCGCACGACTCCGGGCTGCCGAGAGTCGTGGGCTACCTCCTGGCCGGCATCGCCCTTGGACCCTCGGTGACGGGGATCGTGCCCACCGGCGTGCTCGACGACTTGTCCATGATGAAGCGCCTCGCGGTGGGGCTCATCGGACTCCTCGCCGGGGCCGAGCTGCGGGTCTCGGATCTCCGGGAACGCTATCGGGCAATCGTCTGTATCCTCGCGCTGCAGGGTGTTGCGGTGCTTTTGGCGCTCTGGGGTGGGACGATCCTGGCGAAACCCTGGATCCCGTTTCTCCAGGGTCTCGGGCCCGCAGCCGTTGTCTCGGTCGCGCTGCTGTTCGCGGCCACCCTGACCGTGAACTCCCCCATGGTCACGCTGGCGCTGCTGACCGAAACGCGGGCCAAGGGCCCGCTCGCAAAGACGACGCTGGGCGTGGTGCTCGTGGCCGACGTCGCGGTCATCCTCCTTTTCACCGTCGCGTTCGCCCTGGCGCAGCGGAGCCTCGGCGATACCGCCGCGGGAGCGGGCGCGATCCTTTTCGACCTGCTCCGCGAGGTGCTGGGATCGATCCTGGCGGGCATGGTCATAGGCGGGGTGCTTAGTCTTTATCTGCGCTACGTCCAGCGGGAGTTGGTGGTCTTCGCCGTGGTGTTGGTGTTCGCGACCGCGGCGGCGGCCCAGGCGCTGGGATTCGAACTGCTGCTCACGCTGCTCGTGGCCGGGTTCTTCGTCGAAAACATTGCGCCCGTGCGGGCCGAGCCGCTGGTCGAGGCGCTGCACCAGATGGCCATTCCAGTGTTCGTGATCTTCTTCGCCATGGCCGGGGCCGAGCTTCACGTCCGCGAGTTCGCGTCGGCCTGGCCGGTGGTGCTGGGAGTGGCGCTGGTCCGCCTCGGGGCCGTGGCGGCCGGGTCCCGCGCGGGCGCGCGGCTCGGGCAGGCGGAGCCGGTCGTGGTCCGGAACATCTGGACCGGCCTCGTCTCCCAGGCCGGTGTGGCCCTGGGCCTGGCCACCATCGTCGCCGACCGGCTGCCGGTCCTCGGCGGGGTGATGCAGATGCTGATCGTGGGCGTGATCGCGGTGAACGAGTCGGTCGGTCCGGTGCTGTTCCGCCGTGGTCTCGACCGGGCGGGCGAGATCGTCACCCGGTGAGCACCACGGGTTGCGCGGCTCTGGCAGCGTCGTTAAGATTGCGGTCCTTCAAACCGCAACTGGGAACCGCAAGCGCGGGTCACCGGTTTGAAGCACGACGCGCCGAGAGGCGCCGGGTGGAGTGGCTGGGCGGCGAAGACCTGATGATCTCCGAACGTCCCCACCGTTGACAAATCCGGCAACATTCGGTATATTATCGGGTTCCGCGGCACCCATCTTCAAGGTTCTTGAGGGGGTGGCGTGCGGCCTCTCGGGCGAGGGTGGCAGGGTGGCCGAATCGGTTCGGCCAGCGAGGTTTAGCCCTTGACCCAAGCCTTCAATCGGGTTATTATTGGGGGCTATCGGCGAAAGTAACGCCGAGGCTCAAGCTCTTTGACAAGTGATGTGAGTCAGACGTGATGGAGTGCGGACCCTCTGATCTGGACGGGCACAGAGACCGGCCAGATAGGGTTTACTCTGATCATAGTGATTCGGACGACAGAACCAGGTCGTTCGACCGAGCTGTTCAAAGTTTCCATTCATTGGAGAGTTTGATCCTGGCTCAGGACGAACGCTGGCGGCGTGCCTAACACATGCAAGTCGAACGGGACCGGGGGCAACTCCGGTTCAGTGGCGAACGGGTGCGTAACACGTGAGGAACATGACGTTCGGCGGGGGATAGCCGGCCCAACGGCCGGGTAATACCGCGTACGACCACATGGGGACATCCCCGTGTGGTGAAAGCAGCAATGCACCGAACGAGTGCCTCGCGGCCTATCAGCTAGTTGGTGGGGTAACGGCTCACCAAGGCGACGACGGGTAGCTGGTCTGAGAGGATGGCCAGCCACATTGGGACTGAGACACGGCCCAGACTCCTACGGGAGGCAGCAGTGGGGAATATTGCGCAATGGGCGAAAGCCTGACGCAGCGACGCCGCGT
>DASUXW010000026.1:0-13457 GCA_036377715.1 Gemmatimonadales bacterium | reverse complement strand
ACACCATCGGCCGCGCAATCGCCCAGCCTCCGCTGCCCCACGCCCACCTTCGACTCTGCGGCGACGGCCACCGAACAAGCGTCATAGGACGGTTGAGGCCAGAAGTGAGTGGCGTCACCACTCGATCGGTGCGACTGCCGTATCATTGGCGCTGCAATCCAACACAAACCGATCGATCGAGGAGCCGAAGCAATGAAAAGAGTTGCGTGGGTCGCCGCCGCGCTGGCGCTCGCGTTGACGGCCGGGTGCAAGGATCGCGACCACGGTGACGCCGACGATCAGGCGAGAGCTACGGCCGACCGGGCCGGAAATGCGGTAGACAGTGCGGCCGATGCGGTGGGTGACGCGGCCAGGGACGCGGGGAACGACGTCAAGGACGCGGCCAACGATGCGGCGAACGGGGTGGAGGGCTCGTCGTACGAGCGGCGCGACGAGTTTCGCCGCGAAGTAGACGAGCGGATCGCGGCCCTGGACAAGGAGCTCGCCGATCTGCGCGCGCACGTCAACAAGGACGCGACCGAGAGCTACCGGAAAGCCGTGGCGGCGGCCAGCGAAACCCGCCGGACGCTGCGAGCCGATGTGGACCGGCTGTCCGGCGCCACCGCCGCCAACTGGGATGAGCTCAAGACCCGGGTGAGCGTGACGCTCGACTCGCTGGATCGCCAGGTGAAGGCGCTGCGCCCTGACGCCAAGCCGATGGGAGGCGCGGGCCCGAGCTGAGGCGCGCGGCACCCGGCCCGGCAGCACCGAGGGACGCCAACGTGCCGGCGCCGGGGCCGGGCTTCGCGGTTCAGGCGTTGACAGTCATTGATGTAAACTCCTGCATTCACTACATGACAAAACGCAAACTCCCGCGTGCCGTCCGCGAGCCGGTGCAGGTCTACCTCGACCCCGACGACCGGAAGCTGCTCGATTCGCTGGCCCGGTCCACGGGACTGTCGCACGCGGAGATTTTGCGGCGCGGGATCCGGAGCCTCGCGGCCGCGGCCCGGGGTGCCGGCAGTCCGATGCTGGCCTTCATCGAGGAGACCGCGAGCGGCCTGGCGAAGATGCAGGTGCTGTTGCTCCGGGTGAGCGGCCCGGCGGCCGCGCTCGCCTTTGTCGACGCCGTCGCCGCCGCAGCCCCCGCGCCTCCACCGCCAGCGGGTGCCCGGGGCCGAAGCCGTTCGCCAGCGCCCGCGCCGCGCGATCCGCCGCCTGCAGGGCCGCGGCCGAGTCTCCCCGGGCCAGGGCGACCCGCGCCCGCACCAGCTCCGCCCGCCCCACGTGCGCGCTCCGGGAGAACGCGAGCGAATCCAGCGCCGCCGCCCGGATGGCGAGGCCCGCGAGCGAATCGGCGCCGCGCAGGTCACCACCCTCGCGGCGCCACTCCGCCGCGGTGAGCAGCGCGTACACCAGACGCGGTGAGGGCGTCTCCGCCGCGTGCTCCGCCACGAGCGCGCTGTCGAGCATGGCGCGCGCGCCGGCCGGGTTGCCTTCCGCCCGCCTGAGGCGCGCGAGGAGCCACGCGGCGGTGATGCGCCGGGTGGGAGTGTCCCGCGCGAGGGTGGCGGCGGCCCGGCGGGCATCGGCCAGCCGCCCCTGCTCGAGCCGAAGCTGCATTTCCGCGGGGGGCAGCCACATCGCGGTGACCAGCCGCGAGGTCTGGCTGGTGTCGCGCGCCGCCGCGGCGAGCCACACCGCGGCGGAGTCGAGGTCGCCCTCCCGCAGCTTGTTGATGCCATACAGCGCCACGACCCGTCCATCCACCGCTCCCCTGCCGTACGTCGCCTCCACGCCGCGGATGAAGCCTCCGGTGATCGAGTCGAGCGCCCGGAACTCCCCGAGCTCCGCCAGCGCCGCCCCGAGGAACGCGAGTACCGTCGGATAGACATCCGTGTCGGTGTAGCCCGTGGAATCGAGCCGCGCCAGGATGCCCTGCTGCACCCGCGTAGCCTCCCGGGTCTGGCCGGCCGCACGGAGCGCGGCGGCCAGATCGTTGCGGCTCTCGAGACCCTGCATCACGCCCGGCTCGGGGGTGAGCTCGACCGCGCGCCGAAGGACGCGCACGGCCGAGTCGGGCCGGCCGCCCGCCACCAGGAGCTGGCCCTCGGCGTCGAGGCACTGAACCTCGACCTCCCGCGGCAGCGGACCGGCCCCGGCCTCCTGCACCCGTGCCTCGGCCAGCGCCGCCCGCGCCGAGTCGAGCTGGTCGTCATAGGTCAGGCTGAGCACCCGCAGGCAGTTCACCAGGGCCACGTGGGCCGGCAGACCCGCTGTCCGGGCGAGGGCGAGCGCGCGGCCCAGCACCCGGCGGTGGCCTTCCATGTCGTTCATGTCGAACAGGCGGGCCGACAACTGGGCCATCACCTCGACCACGACGGCCGGCTGGGCCTGGTACTTCCGCCGGAGCATTCCTTCCGCCAGCTCGATCCGTTCCAGGACCGACAGCGTGCGTCCCCCCGCGCCGCGGGTGTCGCCGGCGAGCACCCCCTGCACGTCGGCCATGGCCTGCCTGCGGCGCGATTCCGCGACGGCGGCGTCCCGCTGCCGCCGGGCCTCGCGGAGCTGGACCAGCGAAAAGGCCGTGGCGCCCACCAGGGACAGCGCGGCCACCGCCGCCGCCGCGACGGCCGCGCGATGCCGCCGGATGAACCTGGCCGACCGGTAGCTCCACGACTCCGGCCGCGCGAGCACCGGCTCGTGATTCAGGTGGCGCCGCAGGTCGTCGGCCAGCTCGCCGACGGTGGCATAGCGCTCGTCCGGACGCTTCCTCAGCGCCTTGGCCACGATGGTGTCGAGGTCGCCCGCGTACTGCCGCCGGACGGTGCTCAGCCGCGGCGGCTCGGTCTCGAGCACGCCCTGGAGGTACTCCGCCGGGGAGCGGCCCGGCTCCACGGTCGGGTGCCGTCCCGCGAGCAGCAGGTACAGCAGCACGCCGAGCGCGTAGACGTCGGTCGCGATGGTGACCGGCTCGCCCCGGATCTGTTCCGGCGCGGCGTACTCCGGCGTCAGCACCCGCCCGCCCGCGTCGGTGAGCGTCGAGTCGCCGGCTTCGCTCCGTCCGTCCTGGAGCAGCTTGGCGATGCCGAAGTCGAGCAGCTTGACCGTGCCGTCCCGCGTCACGAGGATGTTCGAGGGCTTGAGGTCGCGATGCACGATCAGGTTCGCGTGCGCGTGCGACACCGCGCCGAGGACGTCGAGGAACAGCCGGAGCCGCGCCTCCGGAGGCAGTTGGCGCTCGTCGCAGTACCGGTCGATGCGGGTGCCCTCGACGTACTCCAGCACCAGGAACGGCTGGCCGCCGTCCGCCACCCCGGCATCGAGCAGTCGGGCGATGTTGGGATGGCTCAGCCGGGCGAGCAGCGTGCCCTCCCGCCGGAACCGCTCGCTCCCGACCGGGTCCAGCAGCGCCAGGTTCGGCAGCTTGACCGCCGCGTGGCCCTCGTAGCGCCCGTCGCTGCGCCGGGCCAGCCACACCGTCCCCATCCCGCCTCGCCCGAGCGGGCGCTCCAGGGTGTAGGCCCCGAGCTGCCGGCCGTCGAGTCCGGCGTGGCCGGTGCCTTCCCTGGAGAGGAATCCTGCCGCCTCGAGCCTCGGGCTCTCCGCCAGCAGCGCCTCCAGCTCGGAGGCCTGCGCCGGCTGGTCGCGGCGCAGCCGGGCGAGCCACGCCTCCCGCTCCGGCTCCTCGAGCTCCAGGGCCTGCCGGAGCAGGGCATCCAGCGCAGCCAGCCGGTCGGCGGAGACGGGCTTCATCGGCGATCAGTCCTGGAGCAGGTGGTGCAGGAGCAGCCGGGCCCGGGTCCAGTCCCGCTGCACGGTGCGCCGGGACACGCCGCGGAGCTCCGCCAGCTCGGTCAGGGAGAACCCGCAGAAGAAATGGAGGTCCACCAGCTGCGCCAGCTCGGCATCGGTCTCCGACAGCCGGTCGAGCGCGGCGCCGAGCTGCTCGAGGTCGGCTGCGGGCACCGCGGGCTGGGCGGCGGCGAGGTTGCTCCACGACGAGGTGATATGGAACTCGCCGCCCCGCTTCTGGGCGCGGCCCCGGCGGGCGTAGTCGATCATCAGGCCGCGCATGGCGCGCGCGGCATAGGCCAGGAACTGGCCCCGGCTGGCGAACGCCACTCCTTCCCGCCCGCGGATGTTGAGATAGGCCTCGTGCAGCAGCGTCGTCGTGCCGAGGCTGAGCTCGGAGCCGCCCCGATGCAGCTGCCGCTCGGCGATGGCGTGCAGCTCGCGGTAGAGCGCTGCGAAGAGCTCATCGGCGGGGGGGCCATCGGGGGAATGCACGGATTGCCTTCCTGGTGAGAGGGGGAAATTACCGGCCCGCCGGGGCGCCGTCAAAGCGATGCCCAGGCCGCCCGTGTCTCACCTGGCCCCCGGATCCCGATCTCCTGAGTGCAGCCCACATCGCCGCTCTCGCCAGGGGGTATCCATGCGCGCCCGCGTTCCTGTCACGCTCGGTCTGGTCACCATCCTCTTCGCCTGCCAGGATCATGCGGGCACCCTCGGGCCCGATGAAGCCTCGTCGGCCCGCGCGCCGGCCGCCGCCAGCTTCTCCACGGCCAGCCGGATCGCCCAACTGCGCCGGCTGGTGGCGCCGTTCCACGATTTCGAGACGGCGAAGGCGGCCGGCTGGTCGGCGCCGATCACCCCGTGCTGGGTGGCGGCCGACCTGCCCAGCCAACCCGGCTCCGGCGCCATGGGATTCCATTGGGGCAACCTCGACTACATCCTGGACGGCGGCAAGGTGGACCTGCTCCAGCCCGAGCTGCTGCTGTACGAGCCGGAGAAGAACGGGAAGCTGCGGTTCGTGGGGGTGGAGTACATCGTGCTCTTCAGCGATCACCCGTCCACGGCCGAGCCGCCGACGCTGCTGGGGCAGGAGTTCTCGCGGGTGCCGGAGGCCGGCGTGTGGGGGCTGCACATCTGGGTGGGCCGGGAGAACTCCGCCGGTATCTTCATGCCGTGGAACGAGAAGGTGAGCTGCGAGTTCGCGGCGGGCGCAACCGCCGCGGGGCACCATCACGGGGAGTGAGTGCCGGCGGCGGCGCCCGCGTGCTGCCGGTCAGAGCGCCAGGCGGACCCCGGCCGTGAAGGGCCACACCCAGGCGTTGTCGGTCCCCAGCTCGTCGTCCTTGGTGAAGGCGATATCGCCCTGCGGGCTCAGGAGCAGCGAGACCCGCGGGCTCAGCCGGTAGCCGATCTTGGCGCCGACGTTGATCGCCGGATAGGTCTTGGAGGAGGCGCCGTCCGGATCGAAGGTCAGCGCGCCGGCCCCCGCGTTCACGATCACCGACCAGGGCGAGCTGTCCGCCGACAGCACCTCGTAGCCGACCTTGGCCATATAATGGTAGACCTTCACGTCGGGCGCCTCGAGCCCGCCGGTGAGGTCGGCACCGGAATGGAAGCCCAGGTCCACGTCGCCCAGCAGGTAGAGGCGCGGGCGCAGCTGCACGGCTGCGCCGACACCGAAGCTGGGTCCCGCGTCCACGGCGTCGGCGATGTCGAAGGTGGGGACGTTGAAGCCGGCGCGTGCCTCGAGCGTCGCCCGCGGCGCCGCGTCCTGAGCCCGGGCGGCGGACGGGAGGGTCAGGAGCGTCACGCCCGCCGCGGCGAGCGTGGTGAACGGCAGTACTCTCACGGGAACATTCCTCGGTCAGAAGGTGAAAGGGCGGGCCGCCTTCGTCTTCAGGTCGGCCCGCCGATGGAATCGCGTCGTTCTACCGATCGGCGAACGCGGGCTGCCAGCGCCGCTGAATCGCCTTCCACTGCACCGCCTGGTAGACCCCGGCCAGTCCCACAACCAGATAGACCGCCCGGCTCAGCGGGCTCAGCTCCCCGAACAGGGCGCCGACCAGGTCGCCGCCCGTGAGACCCACCACGCCCCAGTTGATCCCACCGATGACCAGGAGCACCGCGGCGGCAACGTCCAGCTTTTTCATATATCCCTCAGCTCGAGTGGTTGGTTTGTCTAACAACTGTGAAACAATCTACGCCACCTTCGAGCTCATGTCAAGCTCCTGTCCTAAGTATTTCTTGACAATAGCTCTACAACCCGATATGGTGGAGCCATGAACCCGACTACCGATGCCGCCGCCGCCCGGTATCCCGTTCGCCTGGTCGCGCTTCGCACCGGGCTCTCCCCTCACCTCCTGAGAGCCTGGGAGCGGAGATACGGGGTCGTGGCGCCGAGCCGGAGCGAGGGGGGGCAGCGGCTCTACTCCGACCTCGATATCGAGCGGCTGACGCGCCTGAGGCGGCTGGTCGAGGGTGGCCATGCGATCAGCCGCATCGCCTCGCTCCCCCTCGAGGCGCTCGCTGGACTCGAGGAGTCCGACGCCGCGGGGGTGCAGGACCCCGGCGGCATCGTCGGCCGCGTCGAGGAGCGGGGCCGCGCCAGGAGCATCGAGGAATTCAACGACCGCGCGATGCGAGCCGTCCGGGCGCTCGATGCCCCCGAGCTCGAGGAGGTGCTGGAGCGCGCTGCCATGACGCTCGGGGTCCCGGATTTTCTGGAGGCGGTCGCGGACACCACGCTGGAGGACATCGGCCAGGGGTGGTCGGAACGGTCGGTCTCGGTGGCCCAGGAGCATGTGGCGACCGCCGTGTTCCGCCGGGTGCTCGGGTGGCTGCTTGGCTTGTATCAGACCATCAGCCCCGCTCACCGCCTGGTGGCCGCGACCCTGCCGGGGGAGCGGCACGAGCTGGGTGCGCTCATGGCGGCGATCACCGCGGCAGCGGAGGGATGGAACGTGACCTATCTGGGGCCGGACGTCCCGGTGGAAGAGCTCCTGGGTTCGGTCCGGCAGGCACGCGCCGACGCCCTCGCGCTCAGCGTGGTCCGGTCCGGCGACGAGCGCGCGGTGCTGAGCGTGCTGCGGCAGATTCGCGATGGCCTGCCCCCGCGAGTAGAGCTGCTCGTGGGCGGGGCGGGCGCCCACGGGATGGAGGTCGGAATCGAATCGGCCGGCGTGCACCTGATCGATTCGCTCGCCGACCTGCGGCCGGCGCTCCAGCGGATTGCGGGGGAACATTCCGGATGACCGGCAGTGATGGGCCGGTGCTGCTCACCGGCGCGACCGGCTACGTGGGCGGCCGTCTGTGCCGGACGCTCGAGGCCGCCGGACAGCCGCTCCGGTGCATGGCCCGGCGACCGGAGTATCTCCGGGCCAGAGTGGCGGCGGGCACCGAGGTGGTGGCGGGCGACGTGCTGGACCCCGACTCTCTCCCCGGCGCCCTCCGCGGGGTGCACACCGCGTACTACCTGATCCATTCGATGGCCGCCGCTCGCGACTACGCGGAGCAGGATCATCGGGGTGCCGTTCATTTCGCGCAGGCGGCCAGGGATGCGGGGGTTCGCCGCATCATTTACCTCGGCGGCCTGGGCGACGGCAGCCGGCTCTCCCGCCACCTGGCGAGCCGGCAGGATGTCGGGCGGGTCTTCCGCGAATCGGGCATCCCTACGATCGAGTTCCGGGCTTCGATCGTCATCGGTTCGGGGAGCTTGTCGTTCGAGCTGGTACGCGCGCTGGTGGAGAAGCTGCCGGCGATGGTGACGCCGAAATGGGTGGAAACGCTCACCCAGCCCATCGGCGTCGAGGACCTGATCGCCTATCTGGTCGCGGCGCGCGAGATCCCGCCCGGGGAGAGCGTGGTCTACGAGATCGGCGGACCGGACCGGGTCTCCTACGGCGACCTCATGCGGGAGTACGGCCGGCTGCGCGGCCTCTCCCGGGTGATGGTGCCGGTGCCGCTGCTCACGCCGCGACTCTCGGGCCTGTGGTTGGCGCTGGTCTCGCCGGTCTATGCGCGCGTGGGTCGCGAACTCATCGACGGGCTCCGGAACCCGACCGTGGTAGGCGACGGCCGCGCCCTTCGGGACTTCGGCGTGCGGCCTCGCGGAGTCCGCGAGATGCTCGTGCGGGCGCTGGCGAACGAGGACTCGAGCTTCGCCGCGACCCGCTGGTCCGATGCGCTCAGCGCGCAACCTGCGCCGCGGCGCTGGGGCGGCGTCGCATTCGGCTCCCGCCGGGTGGATTCCCGTACGGTGTGGGTGCGGCGTCCTCCGGAGACGGCGTTCCGGCCCATCGCGCGGATCGGCGGCAAGGCCGGCTGGTACTACGGCGGCCTGCTGTGGAGTCTGCGCGGTCTGATCGATCGTGCCCTGGGCGGCCCGGGCCTGCGCCGCGGCCGGCGCGACCCGGAGAGCGTAAGGGTCGGCGACCCGGTCGATTTCTGGCGAGTGGAAGCGATCGAGCCCGGGCACCTCCTGCGACTCGCGGCGGAGATGCGCCTTCCGGGGCGGGCCTGGCTCCAGTTCGAGGTCACGCCCGAGAACGGCGGCAGCCTGATACGGCAGACGGCGCTGTTCGACCCTATCGGATTGGGCGGCCTGCTCTACTGGTACGGGCTCTGGGCCATCCACCAACTCGTCTTCGCCGGGATGCTGCGGGGCATCGCGCGCGCGCCTACCCCGACTTCCTTGCCCTCGCCCGCCGCTCCTGCGGCAGGAGCGCCGCGTAGAGCGTGCGATGCACCGGCACCTCGACGCCGAGCCGCTCCCCGAGCCGCACCACCGCCCCCACCTGCGCCTCCAGCTCCGACGGCCGGCCCGCCAGCACGTCCCGCTGCATCGACGCCGTCCCGTCCGGCGGCAGGCCGTCAATGAACGCGAGCGTTCGCGCCACCGCGTCCGCCGGCAAGGCAACCTCTGACCGCAGGGCCAGAGAATAGATCTCCCCGAGCGCCTGCCGCAGCAGCTCGCGCGTCTCGGGCACGCTCCGGATCACCCCGACCGGCACCCGGGTCACCGCCCCCACCCCGCTCAGCGCCGCGATGAACAGGAACTTGTTCCACATCGCGGCCCGGATGTCAGCCGGCACCTCCACCGTGACACCGCGCGTGCGCGCGAACGCGTCGCGCAGCGCCTCGGCCCTGGCACTCCTCGAGCCGTCCAGCTCGCCGAAGGCGACGTAGGGCACGACCCCCATGTGCCGGATTCGGCCCAGGCCGTCGAGCGAGGCGAGGATGCTGCAGAACCCGCCCAGCACCCGCTCGGCCCCGAGCACCGCCGCGAGCTGGCCCGGCGCCTCGATCCCGTTCTGGAGCGGCACCACGAACGTGCGCTCGCCCACCAGCGGGCGCATCGCCTCCGCCGCCTCGGGCACCTGCCAGGCCTTCACCGCGACGAGGACGACGCCCACCGGGCCGAGCTCGGCGGGGTCGGCGGCGGCCCGGACGGGCTGCACCCGGAAGTCGCCCGCCACGCTCTCGACCGCGAGGCCGTGCTCCCGCAGCGCGGCCAGGTGCGCGCCCCGGGCGACGAAGCGGACATCCTCCCCCGCCTCGGCGAGGCGCCCGCCGAAGTAGCCGCCGGTGGCGCCGGTGCCGAAGACGGCGATGGTGAGGCGGCTCATGCCCCGATCACGCCGACGCCGTAGCGGGCGAAGACCGGATCGCGGGTCACCAGGGTCAGCTCCTCGACCGCGGCCTGGGCGACGAGCATTCGATCGAAGGGGTCGCGGTGGTGCGGCGGGAGGACGGTCACCCGCTCGGCGTGCCGGAAGGTGATGGGCAATTCCAGGAACCCCGATTCGGCCGTCGCCTGCTCCACCGTGCGGGTGGGCCGGAGCCGGCCGAGCGCGGTCTTGATCGCCACCTCCCAGGCGGACGCGGCGCTCACGTACACGGCGTCGGCCTGCTCGATCGCGCGGCGCGACTCGGCGGCAATTCTCCGGCCCTCGTCCCACGAGATCAGGACGTGGGTGTCGAGCAGCAGGTTCACCGCCTGCCCTCGAACCCGTCCAGGAGCTCGTCGGGCAGCGGCGCGTCGAAGTCCCGGCCCACGCGCCACCGGCCTTTGCCCTTGCCGGAGACCCGGAGCGGACGGGTGTCCTCGAGCGGGACCAGGCGCGCGCGGGGGCGGCCGGACTTGGCGATCACGATCTCCTCGCCGGCGGCGGCGCGGTCCACCAGGCGGGAGAGCTGGGTCTTGGCCTCGTAGAGGCTCACGGTCTCGCGGACCCGGCGTGTAGGCGGCATGGGCGCAATCTGGTCGGGTTGACCAATCTGGTCAAGCTGATCCGGATCATGCCGCACGGCCGTTACAGGGCTTTCCTCGCGCTCCACACAGCTACGTGCGGGCCTGCAACTTGCCCGTTCCCACCATGTGACTTTCGGCCGGCCCCGCTCGTCTCAGCGCCGGAACCGACCCTCACCCCAAGCAACAGGCGGCGATACGATGGAAGACCGCATCCAGCGGGCGCTCGACGGCGAGCTCCCCGCCGAGAGTCTCGCGCCTCACGAACGCGCCGAGTTGCAGCAGTACCGTGCAATCATTGGCACTGCCCTCGGGCCGATCCGGCGGGTGCCGGCGATCAACGTCGTCCCCGAGGTCATGCGCCGGGTGGCGCCACGAAGCAATCGTCTGCTCCACGCGCTCGGGGCCGCCGTCCGGTGGCTCTGGTCCCCGCGGGCGCTCACGCTGCGGCCGGCCTACGGCCTGGCCGGCGCGCTCGCCGTCGCCGCCGTGATTTCCGCGTCGCTCTCGCAGCCTGCCACGCCCGACCGCGCAAGGCCCGCGCGCATGATGGTCCAGTTCCGCCTGGGCGACGCGCAGGCCCATGAAGTCGCGCTGGCCGGCGACTTCAACGGCTGGCAGCCGAATCACCAACTGCACGAGGTGCAGCCCGGCGTATGGGCCGTGGACGTGGCGCTCCCGCCCGGGGTCTACAACTACGTCTTCGTCGTGGACGGCAAGGCGTGGCGGCTCGACCCGCTCGCGCCGCGGGTGACCGACGGCTTCGGCGGCTCGAGCAGCCGCGTGTCGGTGCTCGCGCCGCAGGTGCGCTCGTGAGCGCGGCCGCACGCGGGCTCGGGCTCCTGACGGCGGTCGCGCTGTTCGCGGCGCCGCGCGACGCGTGGGCCCAGCAATGGCACGCCTCGACGAGAGTCGGCCGGGTGACCTACGAGGGCGCGCCGGCCGGCGCGGCCGCCGGGTCGTCGTTCGTCCTGGGCCTTGGCCGCAGCGCGGTGCGTGACTGGTTCGGCCTGTCGGCCGCGATTCCCCTCGGCGACGATCCGTTCTGGGCGGCGCTCGGCGGGTGGCAGCGGCTCGCGACCCGCGGCACGGCCGGCCTGCTGCTCGATCTCTCGGCTACCGGGTTCATCCAGCGGCAGACTTCCACCGAAACCATCGGACCCGCGCCCACGCCGGGCCCGCTGCCCCTGCCGCCGGCGGCGCCGGTGCCGGTTCGCTCGGATCCGTCGGGACAGGGAATCGGCGGCGAGCTGATGGCCGGCGGGTTCGCCGGCTCCGCGCCGCTCCGCCTCGAGCTGCGCGCGGGCGTGGCGGCGCAGCGGAGCCGGCTGGGCGAGACGCTCCAGGAACGGGCGCTCCCCACCGGCGACGCCACGGTCTCGCTCGCGCTCGCGCCGCCGCTGGTGCTCCAGGCCCAGAGCCGCGCATGGCTCGACGACCAGACCACGCACGCCTATCTCGGCGGCACGCTGCAGTACGCCCGCGGACCGTTCCGGGTCTCGGGGTCGCTCGGCCGCTGGGTGGCCGGCGGGCTGGTGGATCGCACCGCGTGGTCGGTGGGCGGCGGTGCCGCGGTCGCGCGGGACCTGGAGCTCCAGCTCGGCGCGCGCGGCAACGCGTTCGATCCGGTCTATCTGTCCGCCAGCAGGACGTCGGTCTGGGGCGGCCTCAGCGTGCGCATCGGCGGCGTCCGTCCGATCGCCGCGCCGGTGGCCGCCCGGACGCACGACGGCCGCGCGACCATCGAGCTGCGCGCGCGGGACGCCCGGGGCGCGCCGTCCATCGCGGGCGACTTCACCGGCTGGAAGCCGGTGCCGATGCGGCGCGAGGGATCGCGCTGGACCTACACGGCGCAGCTCGCCCCCGGCGTCTACCACTACGCCTTCGTCGCGGCAGACGGAACCTGGTTCGTGCCCGAGTCGGTGCCCGGGCGGCAGGACGACGGGATGGGCGGGCATACGGCCGTGCTGGTGGTCTCGTGACGGCCGCGTCCGAGCGGGACTTCGCCGCGCTGGTGTGGCGGCACCAGAACGCGCTCTACCGCTACGGCCGCGGGCTCGGCCTCGACCACGACACCGCGCTCGACCTGGTGCAGGACGCGTTCGTCAAGGCGCACGCGCGGCTGGACCAGTGCCGCGAGCCGGACAAGGCGCGCTCGTGGCTGTTCCGGATCTTCCGCAACACGATGCTCGACTGGGCGAGGAACGTGCGCCGCACCGAGGTCCCGCTGCTCGACGTGGAGGAGCCCGCGGGCGAGGAGGACTTCGCCGAGCGGCATGCGCTGCGCGAGGCGATCGGCGCGGCGCTGGCGTCGCTGCCGCCCATCCTGCGCGAGGCGTTCCTGCTGCGGCACGAGCTGGGGCATTCCTACGAGGAGATCGCGGAGCTCGCGGGCGTCTCGCTCAGCGCGGCCAAGATGCGGGTGGCGCGCGCCCACGCGGCGCTGCGCGAGACGCTCGAGCCCGATTTCGGCGATGTGACCGGTGCCGGGTCCCGCTCGTCTTAGCGGCGGAGTCCGACACCACCCACTGCAAGGAGCTCGCACCATGCGCACCACGACGCTGTGCCTCGCGGCCGCCCTGATCTGCGCCCCGGCCGCCCTGCCCGCGCAGGACTCGACCGCCTCGACGCCGACCGGCGCCGGCGCGCGGATCGACGTGGCGCTCGAGACCGCCGTCCAGGCCGGCATCCCGGTCTCGCTGCTCGAGCGGAAGGTCGCCGAAGGGAAGGCCAAGGGCGTGCCGATGGACCGGATCGCCGCCGCGGTGGAACGCCGGCTCGATGCGCTCACCAAGGCGCAGGACGCGCTGCTCGATGGCGGCCTCAAGAGCACGACCGAAGGCGAGCTGAGCGTGGCCGCCGACGCCGTACAGGCGGGCGTGAGTCAGACCGCGCTGGCCGCCATCAGCGAGCGCGCCCCGGGCGACAGCCGTGCGGTGGCGATCGCGGTGCTCACGGATCTGGTCGCGATGGGTCACGCGTCGGACCAGGCGCTCGCGCGGGTCGAGGGTGCGCTGGACCGCGGGCCCGAGGCGCTGGCCAATCTGAGCGCGGAGTCGTCCGGGCACGTGCGCGCCGATGCAGGCGTGGGCGCAAACGGCGGGGCGGCCGCGGGCGGCGCGGGCGTCGAGGTCGGTGCCGGTGCCGGCGCGGGGGCGCGGGTCGACCTGGGCGGGCCCGGCCGCAACTAGACGGCACGTCAGTTACCGGTTTCGGCGGCGGCCCCGGAGAGAGTTGTCTCCGGGGCCGTTTGCCCCTGTCGCAGAGCCATGGATCTCCGGATGAATCCACCTGGATCCTGCGATTCATGGCTCCCCGCCGGCCGCCGCTCGAGATTAGGGCGATGACCACGGCGAACCCACGGCTGGACCGGCCGCACCGGATCGACTCGCGCCCGTGCGATGCGCGCTGGCATGCCCGCGAGGAGTTGCTCCGC
>DASUXW010000025.1:0-8436 GCA_036377715.1 Gemmatimonadales bacterium | reverse complement strand
TCGATCCACGCGCGGAGCGCCGGCACGGAGACGTGATCGAACAGCGTGCGACCATCCTTGTCCCGGGTATCCAGCAGCACGCCGTGGGCGCCCGCCTCCGCCGCCAGGCGGACCGCGACCTCGCGCGCGGGCGCGGTTGCCGCGGTGTGATCCGCGTACGCGGTGACGATGACCCGCGCTCCTGTTCCCACGTCCGCCGCGGTCTCGACGGCACTGCCGAGCACATCTCCGCCGAGGTGCCGAGCGCACGCCAGCCCCAGCTTGAGGTACAGCGGCCGCGCCCACGGCGCCGCGGCCTCGAGCGCGGCGGACACGGCACGAGCTGCCTCCGCCGGGTCCGCAGGGTCACCCAGCGCGACGCTGAGCGGCACTCGCCCGGCCACGGCGCGCACGATCTCGTGCAGCACCCGCGGGGTCACTGCTCCGAGCGACCCACGCGAGGGTTCCTTCGCATCGACGATGTCTGCCCCGCCCAGCACCGCCGCGGCCACTTCCGCCGCCGACCGCACGCTCACCAGCAGCCGCATGCACGCTCCCTTGTATGCCCGGGGGGCCCGGGTATGTTGAGCTTGAGAACCTAGTGCGCGGCGACCTGCGATGGGAGGCAGCGTGCGGCTCGAGGGAAAGATCGTGTTGGTGACGGGCTCGTCCAGCGGGATCGGACGCGCCATCGCGATCGGCTGCGCGCGGGAAGGCGCCGACGTCGCCGTCACCTACCGCGCCAACGCCGAGGGCGCCGAGGCCGCGGCGCGCGACATCCGCGCCCTCGGCCGCCGCGCCGAGGTGTTCCGCCTCGACGTGAGCCGGCGCGAGGACATCGCCGCGCTCGCCGGCGGCCTCGGGGATCGCTTCGGCCGGGTGGACTCGTGGATCAACAACGCCGGCGCCGACATTCTCACCGGCGCGGGCGGGCGGCTCTCCGCGACCGACAAGCTCGACCGGGTGCTGGACGTGGACCTCCGCGGCACCATCCTGGCCTCATGGGCCGCCGTCGAGCTGATGGGCGAGCGCGGCGGCACCATCGTCAACCTGTCCTGGGATCACATCGGTCTCGGCATGAAGGGCGAGAACCCGATCCTCTATTCCGCCGCGAAGGGCGGGATCGCGAGCTTCAGCAAGTCGCTCGCCCGCGAGGTGGCGCCCCGGATCCGGGTCAACATCCTCGCACCTGGCTTCATCGAGACCGCCTTCGGTGAGCAGGCCGACTCGGCGTGGCACCGCGACGTCGCGAAGCGCACGCCGCTCCAGCGCTGGGGCCGCCCCGAAGATCTGGTAGGTGCCGCCATCTTCCTCATCTCGGACGAATCGAGCTTCGTGACGGGGCAGATGATCATGGTGAACGGCGGAATGGTGATGTAACGGCAGACAGACCAAAGGAGCATGCAATGCCGGCCACGAAAGAGAAGACCTACAACGACGCGGAGATCGCCGAGCACCTGCAGGAGCTGCCCGGCTGGTATTACGAGGACGGCTGGATCCGGCGGGTGTACAAGACCGACGGCTGGCCCACCACCACCATGCTGGTGAACGCGATTGCCTATCTGGCCGAGGCGGCCTACCACCATCCCGACCTCTCGGTCACCTGGGGACGCGTGATCGTCAAGCTGCAGAACCATGCGGCCGGCGGCATCACCGACAAGGACTTCGAGCTGGCCCGGAAGATCGAGGACGTGGTACTCTGGCGGCCCACGGGCGGCGCGCTCGAGGGCACGCCGAACAAGTGGGTGCGGCCGGGGGAGCCGAGGTAGGCGGACGGACGTGTGATGAACGACGGGCAGCGGGCACCGTCGCGGGTTCTGTTCATTACCGGACGGCTGGCCGAGCCGGCGTTGCGGCGTGTGCTGGACGGGATGGAGAGGCCGTTCGAAGCGGACGTCGCGGTCATGAAGATCACGGTGGCGGCGCTGATGACGACGCCGTGGATTGCGCGCTCGCTCGAGGTGCCGGCGGGTACCGATCTGGTGCTCCTGCCGGGGCTGGTCGAAGGCGACACCGCCGTGCTGGCCGACAAGTTCGGCGTGCGGGTGGAGAAGGGCCCCAAGGACCTGCGCGAGATCCCGCGCTACTTCGGGCAGGCCGCCGTGGCTGCCGAATATGGCGGCTACGACATCGAGATCCTGGCCGAGATCAACAACGCGCCGAAGCTCTCGCGCGAGGCGATCCGCGCCGCGGCCGAGTACTTCCGCGAGAGCGGGGCCGACGTCATCGACATCGGCTGCACGCCGGGGCTCCCGTTCCCCGCATTGGGCGAGGTCGTGCGCGAGCTGCGCGGGTCCGGCCTCCGGATCAGCGTGGACAGCTTCGACCCCGGCGAGATCCGCATGGCCGTGCAGGCCGGCGCGGAGCTGGTGCTGAGCGTCAACGGCACCAACCTCGAGGTGGCCCGCGAGCTGGCCGGCCGGGCGCGCGTGGTCGCGATCCCCGGCTTCGGCGAGGGGCTCGACACGCTGGCCCCGACGCTCGAGGCGCTCGAGCGCTGGGGGGTCGAGTATCTGATCGACCCCGTCATCGAGCCGATCGGGTTCGGCTTCACCGCCTCGCTCGAGCGCTACGCCCAAACCCACCGGCGCTACCCGGACGCCGGACTCATGATGGGCATCGGCAACCTCACCGAGCTCACCAGTGCCGACACGACCGGCGTGAACGCCGTGCTCATGGCCATCGCGCAGGAGACCGGGGTGCGCGCGGTGCTCACGACCGAGGTGATCCCGTGGGCGCACGGGGCGGTGCGCGAGATCGACATCGCGCGGCGGCTCATGTACTACGCGGTGCGGCACCGGACGCTCCCCAAGCACGTGGACGACCGGCTCCTCACGGTGAAGGACCCGGCGATCCTGGAGTACAGCGAGGCCGAGCTGCGCGAGCTGCAGGCCGCGGTCACCGACCCCAACTTCCGGATCTTCACCGACCGGACCACCATCACCGTGTTCAACAGCGAGATCTTCGTGCGGGGCACCGATATCCAGGAGATCTTCGCGCAGCTTGGCGTGGACGAGGCCACCCACGCGTTCTACCTGGGCCGGGAGCTGGCGCGCGCCCGGCTGGCAATCACGCTCGGCAAGACCTACCGGCAGGAGGGGGCGCTCTCGTGGGGGTATCTCACCCCACCCGACGACAGGCGTCCCAAACACGTGAAGCTCACCCAGCGGAGCCGCCGGGCCGCCGCGCGGCGCGCCGATGGGTGAGCCGGCAGCGCCGCTGGTCGAAAATCTGGGAGACGCGGGCGACCCGATCGAGGTCGCCGCGCGGTTCCTCGATCTGCCGTTCCTGCTCCTGCTCGACAGCGGCGCGGCCGCCGCGCCCGCGGGAGACCAGCACCAGCTGGCGCGCTACTCCTTCCTGACGGCCGATCCCGCCCACACAATCCGGAGCAAGGGCCGCGGCGGCCCGGACCCGCTCATCGCGGCGCGGGAGATGCTGGCGCCTTTCGCCACCGACCCGGTGGCGGGGATTCCACCGTTCCAGGGCGGGATCGCGGGCTATATCGGGTACGACTACGGGGCCGTGCTCGAGCGCGTGCCCGAGCCGCGCTTCGACGATCTGGCCATCCCCGACGTCATCCTCGGCCTTTACGACTGGGTCATCGCCTGGGACCACGGGGTACGCACCGCCTGGATCATCTCGACGGGGCTACCCGAGACCGGACGCGGTCGCCTGGCGCGCGCCGAGCAGCGGCTGGCCATGGTGCGCGAGCGGCTGGGCGGTCCCGCGCGGACCCCGAAGCTCACCATGCCGGCAGCATCGCCCGGCGCGGAGGCGCCCACCTATCCGGTGCTGGGCGTCGAGGAGACCGAGCGCCTGGGACTCCGTTCCACCTTCACCCACCGCGGCTACCTCGATGCGGTGACGCGGGTGCGGGACTACATCGTCGCCGGCGACATCTTCCAGGCCAACATCTCGCAGCGGCTGCAGGCGCCGCTCCCCGAGCCGGCGTTCGCGCTGTACGGCCGCCTCCGCCGGGGCAACCCCGCGGCGTTCGCGGCCTATCTGGACTTCGGCGAACTGCAGGTGATGAGTGCCTCGCCTGAGCGATTCCTCCGGCTGGACGAGCACGGCCGAGTCGAGACCCGGCCGATCAAGGGCACCCGCCCGCGCGGGCTCGGGCCGATGCATGACGCCGCGCTCGGCCGCGCGCTGGCCGAGAGCGACAAGGACCGGGCCGAGAACGTCATGATCGTGGACCTGCTCAGGAACGATCTCTCGCGGGTCTGCCGGCCGGGGAGCGTGCGGGTGCCGGAGCTGTTCGCGCTGGAACAGCACCCCACGGTGCACCATCTGGTCTCCACCGTCGTGGGCGAGCTCGAGGCCGGCTGCGATGCCGTCGACCTGCTGCGGGCGGCGTTTCCGGGCGGCTCGATCACGGGCGCTCCCAAGGTCCGCGCGATGGAGATCATCGCCGAGCTCGAGCCGTCGCGGCGGGGCGTGTATTGCGGCTCGATCGGCTATGTCTCGACCACCGGCGCAATGGATACCAGCATCGTGATCCGCACCTATCTGGCGCTCCGGGGACGGGTATACTTCCAGGCGGGCGGCGGCATCGTCGCCGACTCCGATCCGGAGCTGGAGTACCGGGAAACGCTGGACAAGGCGCGGGCGCTGATCGGTGCGCTCGGTCATGAGTCGTAGGTCGTAACCATGATCCTCCTCCTCGACAACTACGACTCCTTCGTCTACAACCTGGCCCGGTACGTTCGCGAGCTGGGGGAGACGCCGGTGGTGCGGCGCCACGACGCGGTGACGGTGGACGAGGCGGCGGCCATGCGCCCGACGCACATCATCATCTCACCAGGGCCCAGGGCGCCGGCCAACGCGGGGATCTCCACCGAGGTGGTGCGCCGGCTCGGCCCCGAGATCCCGATTCTGGGCGTCTGTCTCGGGCATCAGTGCATCGGGGCGGCGTACGGCGGCGAGATCGTGCGGGCGGGGCGGCCGATGCACGGCAAGACCTCGTGGGTCCATCACGCGGGAACCGGGATCTTTCAGGGCCTGCCCGACCCGTTCCGCGCGACGCGCTACCACTCGCTGGTGATCGCGCCCGCGTCGGTCCCGCCGGAGCTGGAGGTCATCGCCACGTCGGAGGACGGCGAGATCATGGCCGTCCGGCACACCAGCCACCCCGTCTACGGGCTGCAGTTCCATCCGGAGTCGGTGCTGACCGAACACGGCTACCGTCTGCTCGATCATTTCCTCCACGGCATCACTGACGCGCCGCGCAGCCTGCCCACGGCCGCGGACGGCGCGCTCGTTCCCGCCGACGCGGAGATGCGTACGCTGTCCAGCCATCCTCCGCCGGCGGATCTGGTCCGGTGATCATCGAATCCATCGTCACCTCGATGGGGACCGACGGCGCCGTCAACTTCGCACCCATGGGCGTCGAATGGGGCGAAAGCACGATCGTGCTGAAGCCGTTTCTGGAGACCACGACGTTTCGCAACGTCCGGGCGGCGCGGGCGGCCGTCGTGAACATCACCGACGACGTCATGCTGTTCGCGCAGGGCGCGATCTCGAGCCCGCAGTTCCCGTGGTCCCCGGCGTCGGTCGTCCGGGGGGCGGTGCTGGACGCGGCCTGCTCGTGGCGCGAGCTCGAGGTCGTCGCGATCGACGACACCCCGCCCCGCTCGCGCATCGAGGCGCGCGTGGTCCATCGGGGGCAGCGGCGCGAGTTCATCGGGTTCAACCGGGCCAGGCTGGCCGTGCTGGAGGCGGCAATCCTCGCCACCCGCACCCACCTGCTCCCAGTCGACCAGATCCGCGCGGACTACGAACGTCTGCAGGTCATCGTGGACAAGACCGCGGGCCCGCGGGAGCGGGAGGCGATGGCCTTCCTCACCGAGTATGTCCGCTCGCGGTAGCGTCCTCGTCGAGACCCCGGCCCGGTTGCACTTCGGGGTGCTGGATCTTCGCGGTGCGCTGGGCCGGCGCTTCGGCGGGATGGGCGCGGCCGTGCCCCAGCCCTCGCTCCTGCTCCAGGTGACGGCCGCCGACGGGCTGTCCGCCGAAGGCGACGAGGCGGAGCGGGCGCTCGCCTTCGCCGAGCGGTTCCTGGCGCACTACCGGATCGACGGCGGGGCCCGCATCCGGATCCATCGAAGCATCCCCGCGCACAGCGGGCTCGGCTCGGGAACCCAGCTTGGCCTGGCCGTGGCACGCGGGCTGGCCGAAGTGTACGGGGTGCCGGTGCATCCGCCCGCGCTGGCGCGTTCCGTGGGACGCGGACGGCGCTCCGCGATCGGCACCTGGACATTCGCGCTCGGCGGCTTCATCCTGGAGGGAGGCCGCCGGCCCGGCTCGCAGGAGCTCGCGCCGCTGCTGGCCCGCTATGAACTTCCGGAGCGCTGGCATTGTGTGGTCGCCGTTCCCGACGGGGCGCCGGGGCTGAGCGGTGAGGCGGAGGCCGCCGCCTTCGACCGCCTGCCCGCGCCGCCGGAGCGGGACGTCGAGCGTGTGGCCCACCTGGTCTTGATGCAGCTGCTGCCGGCGCTGGTGGAAGGGGAACTGGAGAGCTTCGGCGCCGCGCTCACGGAGGTGCAGCGGGTGACGGGGGCATGGTTCGCGCCCCAGCAGGGGGGAGTGTTCGCGCCCGGACCCTCGGCCCTGCTGGTGCGCCGCCTCGCCGAGTGGGGCGCCGCCGGCGTGGGGCAGAGCTCCTGGGGGCCCGCCGTCTACGGGCTGGTCGGGAGTGCCGAGGCGGCGCGCGAGCTCGCCGGGCGGGCGGCCGCGCTGCTGGGGGCCGGCGGGCGGGTGTTCGAGGGGGGATTCGCTCGATCGGGCGCCCGAATTTGGCGGTCTGACGGGGCCGAATTCCCTGATTGACAGTTTATTTAGCGCGATGTATACTGGCCCCTCTAAGCCTCCCGCAGTCGGCGACTTGGCTGACTTTATGACGCAGGCCGTCCTCAGCCGGCCCGATTGGGACCGCCCCCGCGGGTCCCATCGCGGGAACGGAACGAATCTTCAGGCGGCATTGGCTGGCAACGCCGCTCTCCATCGGTAGTCCCTTCATTAACCGAGACACAGCGCGGGTTCAGCGGCATCGCTGAGGGGTGAGATGGGGTCGTTCCCGTTCGCTTCCACTATTTGCCACAAGTACACCGGACGGTGGTGGTGGCGTTACGCCATGTCGCCGTCCTCTCTCCCGCCTGCCGGTTTCCTTTCCTCGTTCATCCATGCCTCGTGCTCCCGCACGGCCCGGTGCCCTGACGCCGGTGCGCGCCCCGCGACCATCCGCGGCGGCGTCTCGAGGCGTACGTCAGGGCGAACCTTCACCCGCAGCGAGCGCGGGAACCGAGCGATGGCCGAACGCGGCCCGCCGTCCCGGCCGTCCTGCTAGCCTGTAGGTCGCGCCGGACCGGCCCATCCCAATGGCCGACTCGAGCCCAGTCGCCGCCCAGCCGTCCCGGCACTCGCAGTGCGTCGAGGCAGTGCGTCAAGGCAGATGCGTCACCGCAGTGCGTCACGCGGCACCGATTGCAGTAGAGCAGTAGAACCACCCTTCATCCTGAGGTCAGTTATGAACCGCTTTACCCAGAAGGTGGTGTCCGGCGGGATTGCGGCGGGGCTGAGCGTAGCCGTCGCCGTGTCCGCCTACGCCCAGCAGGCGCGTTCAGGGGCCTGGACCCTGAACGTGAAAGAGGGCGAGTGGTCGATGACGGGACGTGACTACAGCTTGCAGCGGTTCAGCCCGCTCAAGCAGATCACGCCGTCCAACGTCGCCGAGTTGCGGCCGATCTGGTCGTTCTCGACCGGCACGCTGCGTGGCCACGAGGGCAACCCGCTCGTCATCGGCAACGTGATGTACGTGCAGACCAGCTTCCCGAACATCGTGTACGCGCTCGATATCTCGAAGCCCGGCGCGCCGCAGATCTGGAAGCACGTGCCCAACCAGTCGCCCGACGCGATTCCGATCGCCTGCTGCGACCTGGTGAACCGCGGTCTGGCCTACAGCCCGAGCGGGAAGCTCTACATCCAGCTCCTGCAGGGCGAGCTGCTCGCGCTCGATGCCAAGACCGGCAAGCAGCTCTGGCTGGTGCATCACCCCGAGAAGTCGGGCTCGCAGACCGAGGCCACGAACTACAAGCAGGGCGCCACGATGACCAACGCCCCGATCTACATCAAGACCAAGGGCGGCAAGGAAGTCGTGATCATGGGCATCTCGGGTGGTGAGTTCGGCGTGCGCGGCCGCGTCACGGCCGTTGATGCCAACACCGGCGAGCACGTCTGGACGGCCTACTCGACCGGCCCGGACAGCGAGACCCTGATCGACGGCGACCTGAACGCGAACTACCCGTCGCACAAGGGCAAGGACCTCGGCGTCTCGACCTGGCAGGGCGACGAGTGGAAGCGCGGCGGCGGCACCACCTGGGGCTGGTATTCCTACGACCCCGACGCCGGCGTCTTCTTCTACAGCACCGGCAACCCGGGGACCTGGAACCCCGA
>DASUXW010000024.1:0-2522 GCA_036377715.1 Gemmatimonadales bacterium | reverse complement strand
GGAGAAGGACGCGGACGGCGGTACCCGCCTCACCGCGGCGGAGATCCACGAGAACATCCTCGGGCCGGGCGAGAAGGAGCTGCGCCGCCCGGTCGCCTCGCTGCTCTGGTCGGCGCTCGCGTCGGGCCTGGTGATCGGGTTCAGCTTCGTGGGCGGCGCGTTTGCAGCCAGCCTCACGGGGCCCGCGTACAAGCATGCCGCCTTCTCCGCGGTCTACCCGCTCGGGTTCATCCTGGTCATCATGGCCCGGAGCGAGCTCTTCACCGAGAACACGCTGGTGCCGGTCATCCCGTTTCTCGAGCACCGCGATCGGAAAACCTTCCTGCGCCTGCTCAAGGTCTGGGGCGCGCTGCTCGCCGGCAATCTGGTCGGCGCGGCGATCTTCGGCTGGGCGGTGGCCCGAACGCCGGTGGTCGATCCGACACTCCACGCCGAGCTCGGCCGCCTCGCCGCCGACGCCACCAGCGGCAGCTTCGGCCGGATCGTGTACGCCGGGGTGTTCGCGGGGTGGCTCATCGCGCTGCTGTCCTGGGTTCTCGCTTCGACCCACGCCACCGGCGCCCAGATCACGCTCATCTGGCTCTGCACGGCCCCGATCTCCGCGCTGCATTTCCGGCATTCGATCGCGGGCTCGGTCGAAGCCTTCTACCGCGCCGCCTCCGGCGGCGCCGGCTGGGGGCAGATGCTGGGTGGGTTCGTTGTCCCGTCGGTCATCGGCAACGCCATCGGCGGGGTGCTCCTGGTGGCGCTGCTCAACTACGGGCAGGTCGCCGCGGAGCGGGAGGGCGACAATGGTAGGGGCTAGTCGGCGCTAAGCACCGTTTGGCAGGATGGATCTGAGCTGCGAACGGACTGCGGGTTCCGTAGCGGCGCGTCTGAACGCGCCGAGGAGGAGACCCGGCGCAGTTTGCCGGGGCTCCGTACCAGAGCGTTCTGCAGCGCCGCGGAGGAGCCCGCAGTCCGTTCGCAGCGGCAGGGTGAGCCGAGTCCCGCGGGCTACCGCCCGAACCGGCTCCCGATCATCCCTCCGATGTCATCCACCACCGACCCGTCGTGGTTCTTGTCGAGCAGCCCGCTCAGCATCCCCATGAGCCCGCCCGGCGCCCGCTGCGCAGCGTGCTCCCGCTCGCCGCCGAGCATCGACGCCAGCCCGCCGGGGTCGAGCCCCCGTTCGCGCGCGCTCCGGCCCAGCGCGCCCATCACGAGCGGCGCCAGCATCGAGAGCAGCGCGCTCGTCTTCCCGGGCTCCATCCCCGAGACCTGGCTCACCCCCTGTTCCACCGCGCCCGTGTGGCCGCCGAAGATGTGACCCAGGATTCCGGCGCCGTCCGCGCCCGGCTGGCTCCCGCCGAGATAGCCGGCGAGGTTGTCGAGGATGCTGCCGTCGTGATCCTTCCGGAGGGCGTTCGAGAGCGAGCCCGCCCCCGCCGGGTCCTGGGCGTTCTTCGCCAGGCCTCCCACGAGCATGGGCAGCGCGGCGGCGATCGCGCTCTGGGTGGTGGCGGGATCGGTGCCGAGCCGCTGGCTGATCTGCTGGACGGCCTCGCCGCCGAGCCGCTGCTGGAGCATGTCGAGCATGGACATCGGGGTCCTCGTGGGTGAGCGGGTGGAGGGGCGTCGTGCGACGCCCACAAAATGCTGCGCGCACGCGGCCCCGTGTGTGCGCCCCGTCACCGGGCCGATTATCTTCGCGCGATGCCCGACCGCCCCCGTGCGCGCCTCCGGCTCGCGGCCGCCGCGGTGCTGTTCTCTACCGGCGGCGCCGCGATCAAGGCCGCGGACTTCACGGCCTGGCAGATCACGGGGTGCCGGAGCGGCATTGCGGCGCTGGCGCTGCTGCTCATGACGTCCGAGGCGCGCCGCGGGTGGAGCGTGCGGGCGGTGCTCGTGGGTTTGGCATACGCGGCGTGTCTCACCCTGTTCGTGCTGGCCAACCGGCTCACCACCGCCGCCAACACCATCTTCCTCCAGAGCACGGCGCCGCTCTACCTCCTCGTGCTCGGCCCGTGGCTGCTCAAGGAGCCGGTGCGCCGGCAGGATGCCGCGCTCATGGCGGTAGTGGGGGCCGGCCTCGCCCTCGTATTCCTGGGCGCGGAGGCGCCGGTGGCTACCGCCCCCGATCCCGAGCGCGGAAACCTGCTCGCGCTGGCCAGCGGTTTCTTCTGGGCGCTCACCGTCTGCGGGCTCCGCTGGATGGGCGCGGGCGGGCGCGGCCACGGCTCGGCGGTCGCGGCGGTGGTGAGCGGAAATCTCACTGCGTTTCTGGTCGCTCTGCCGATGGCGCTGCCGGTCGAGGCGCACCCGCCGACCGACTGGCTCGCGATCATCTATCTCGGCGTCTTCCAGATCGCGCTTGCGTACGTGCTCGTGACCTCGGGGCTCCGGCACATCCCGGCGCTCGAGGCGTCGCTCATCCTGCTGATCGAGCCGGTGCTCAATCCGGTCTGGTCCTGGGTCTTTCACGGCGAGCGGCCGACGACCTACGCCCTGGTGGGCGGCGTACTCATCCTCGGGGCCACCAC
>DASUXW010000023.1:0-2380 GCA_036377715.1 Gemmatimonadales bacterium | reverse complement strand
CTCAAGGTGGTGGCGCCGGCCACCCCGGCCGATGCCAAGGGGCTGCTCAAGAGCGCCATCCGGGACGACAACCCGATCGTCTTCATCGAAGGCGAGATGCTCTACAACCTGAAGGGGGAGGTCCCCGACGGGGAGCACGTGATTCCCCTCGGCAGTGCGGACGTGAAGCGCGCCGGGCAGGATGTCACCATCATCTGCCATTCGAAGACGGTGGCGGTGGCGCTCAAGGCCGCCGAGCAGCTCGCGGAAGACGGCGTGGACGCTGAAGTGCTCGACCTCCGGACCATCCGCCCGCTCGACACCGAGGCCGTCCTCTCGTCGGTGGCGCGCACCCATCGCTGCGTGGTGGCCGAGGAAGGCTGGCCGTTCGCCGGCGTGGGAGCGCAGGTGGTGGACACGATCCAGCGCGAGGCGTTCGACGAGCTCGATGCGCCCGTGCTGCGGGTCACCGGCGCGGACGTCCCGATGCCCTACAACCGACAGCTCGAGAAGGCCGCCAAGGTCGACCCCCCCAAGGTCATCGCCGCGGTCAACTCGGTGCTGTACCGCGACTGAGCGATGGCAACCAAGGTCGTCATGGAGGCGCTCTCGCCCACGATGGAGGAGGGGCGCCTCGTCGAGTGGAAGAAGAACGAAGGTGACGCCGTTGCCGTAGGCGACGTGCTGGCGGAGGTCGAAACCGACAAGGCGGTGATGGAGCTGGTGGCGCGGGCCGCCGGCACGCTGCTCAAGCAGGTGGTCCCCGCCGGCGCCACCGTGCCCGTGGCCGACACGGTGGCCCTGATCGGCGAGCCGGGCGAAGCCACGGGCGACGGCAAGCCGACCGACGGCAAGCCGACCGACGGCAAGCCGAGCCGGGCCCAGAAGGAGCAGGCCACCCAGCCGACGCCCGGCCAGGACCGGCCGGTCTCGATGCCCCCTGCCCCGGCGCCGCCGGCGGCCCCCGGAGTCGCGCCCGGAACGACCCAGCCGCCCGTGGAGGCTGCTGCAGCGCCCGAGGGTCGCCGACAGCCCTCGGCGGCCGGCGCAGGCCGCGTGAAGGCGTCCCCGCTCGCCCGCCGCATCGCCGCCGAGCGCGGCATCGATCTGGGCGGCGTGGCGGGCTCGGGCCCCGAGGGCCGGGTGGTGCTGCGGGATCTGGAGCGAGCGCCCGGGCCCGCCGCGGCGGCCCCGGCCGGCGGCCCCGTACCGCCGGCGCCTCGGCCCGTCGTCCGCACGGAGGGCGCGCCGTATACCGACGTCCCCCTCAACCAGATCCGGAAGACGATCGCCCGCCGGCTGGTCCAGTCGATCGGCCCCATCCCCACGTTCTATCTCACGAACGAAGTGGATATGGAGCGGGCCTGGGACGCGCGCGAGGCGCTCAAGTCGCTCGACGGCCCCCGGGTCTCCTTCAACGACATCATTCTCAAGGCGGTGGCCGCGGCGCTGCGGCAGCACCCGGCGTGCAACGCGTGGTGGCAGGACGACCACATCCGCTACTGGCACGAGGTGCACCTGAGCATGGCGGTCGCGGTGGAAGACGGTCTCATCACGCCCGTCATCCGGAACGCCGAGCTCAAGTCGCTCCGCGAGATCGCGGCCGAGACGCAGGACATGGCGGCCCGCGCGCGCGAGCGGCGGCTCCGGCCCGAGGAGTACACCGGCGGCACCTTCTCGGTCTCCAACCTCGGCATGCTCGACATCGAGGAGTTCACCGCCGTCATCAATCCACCCGAGGCCGGCATCCTCGCGGTGGGGCGCATCGCCGAGAAGCCGGTGGCGCCGTCGATCACGCGGTGGTCGCAGGAGAGCGTGACCTTCATGATCGGGCGGACGACCACCTCCCCCTTCGCCACCACCGGCTTGTCGGTGAGGGTGCCGACGGCCAGGATGGCGGCCTCGGGCGGGTTGATCACCGCGGTGAACTCCTCGATCCCGAACATCCCCAGGTTGGAGATGGAGAAGGTGGAGCCCGTGTACTCGTCGGGCTTCAGCTTCTTCTCCCGCGCGCGGCCGGCCAGCTCGCGCACCTCCGTGGCGATGTCGGCCACGCCCTTGCGGTCGGCGTCGCGCACCACCGGCGTGATCAGCCCCTCGTCGACGGCGACGGCCACGCCGATGTGCACCGCGTCGTGGAAGCGGATCGCGTCGCCCGTCCACGAGGCGTTCACCCACGGGTGCTTCTTGAGCGCCGCGGCCACCGCCTTGATGATCAGGTCGTTGGGGCTGACCTTCACCCCCCTGTCGGCGAAGCGCTCGTTGATGCGCCCGCGCAGCCGCATCGCCTCGCCCATGTCGATCTCGCTGGTGATGTAGATGTGCGGCACGCCGGGTTTGGAGTCGGTCATGGCGCGCGCGATGGCGCGGCGCATGCGCGACATGGGCGTGACCTCGCCTG
>DASUXW010000022.1:0-21491 GCA_036377715.1 Gemmatimonadales bacterium | reverse complement strand
GCGCCGTGGACGCTGCTGAGCTACATGGTGGAAGGGCAGGGGACCAAGTCGTTCACCCGGGCCAAGCGGCTGCTCGTGGAAGACCCGGCCAGGGCTCACGCGCTGCTCGGTCGCCTGGCGGCTGGTGTGGGCCGGTTTCTGGCCGCGCAGGTGGCCGCCGGCGCGCAGGCGGTGCAGCTCTTCGATTCATGGGCGGGCGCGCTTGCGCCGCGGGATTTCCGGGAGTTCGCGCTGCCCTATCTCGCGGAGAGCACGCGGCTCGCGCGGGAGGCGGGCGCACCGGTGATCGTGTTCGCGCCCGGCGCCGGGTGGGCGGTCGAGGAGATCGCGGGGACGACCGGCGCGGACGTGATCGGAATCGACTGGCAGACCGAGGCGGCCGATGCACGCCGGCGGCTGTCCGGCCGGCCGGTGGCGCTGCAGGGCAACCTGGACCCGGGCTGGCTGTACGCGGCTCCGGCCGAAATTCGCGAGCGCACCCATCGCATGCTCGACGCCTTCGGCGGCCGGGGCCACATCGCGAACCTGGGCCACGGCATCCATCCGGATGTGCCCCCCGACCACGCGCGGGCGTTCGTGGAGGCGGTGCACCAGTGGCGCGTGCCGTGAGCGCGCCCGGGGGCCGCGATCGGGTGACGGGTCTCATCGAACGGCTGCACGACGAGACCACCGCGTTCTTCGTCCGGCTCGACGGCGGCGGCAGCTTTCGGGAGGATCGGTGGGCCCGTCCCGGCGGCGGGGGCGGCGTGGCCCGGGTGCTCGCGGGCGGGGCCACTTTCGAGAAGGCCGGGATCAACCGGTCGACCGTCTCGGGCGTGCTCCCGTCCGGGGCGGCGGCGCGGCTGGGCGCGCGGGGCGTGAGCGGCGACGCAACCGAGTTCTTCGCCACCGGCATGAGCCTCGTGGTGCACCCCACGAGCCCGATGGTGCCGACGGTGCATCTCAACATCCGCTACTTCGAGCTCGCCGGTCCGTCGGGCGAGCCGGCGGACGCGTGGTTCGGCGGCGGCACCGACCTGACGCCGACCTATCCATTCCCCGAGGACGCGGCCCACTTCCATCGCGCGCTCAAGACGATCTGCGACCGCCACCATCCCGCGTTTTATCCGAGGTTCAAGAGCTGGTGCGACCACTACTTCGTCAACACCCACCGGGGTGACGAGCGGCGGGGCATCGGCGGGATCTTCTTCGACAACCTGCGCGAAGGCGAGGGCGGGCTCCCGCCGGACCGGCTGGTGGATTTCGTGCTGGATGCAGGCGGCGCCCTTCCGACGGCGTACGCCCCGATCGTGGAGCGGCGCCGGGCGCTGCCCTACGGCGAGCGCGAGCGCCGGTTCCAGCTCGCGCGGCGGGGGCGGTACGTCGAGTTCAACCTGGTGCACGATCGTGGGACCCTGTTCGGGCTGCAGACCCATGCCCGGACCGAGAGCGTGCTCATGAGCCTGCCCCCGGTGGCCGCGTGGGACTACGCGCCCGATTATGCCCCGGGCTCGTTCGAGGCCGAGCTCCTCGCGATGCTCGAGCCGCGAGACTGGGCGGCGACGGGCTAGTGGCCCGAGGTGTCCGGTGGCGGCGTCGAGGGCGCGCCGCCGTGCCGGCGCATGCCGGGTCCCACCATGCCCGGGCGCGGGTGGTGCATCATCATCCCTCGCATGTGCTCGCGCATCATTCGGCGCTGATCGACCAGCTCGTTGATGACCGCCGCCATCGCATCGACCTTGCGGTTGCCGGTGGCGGCGTTCATCGCGCGCACCAGGCTGTCGAGCCGGGCGTCGGCGGAATCGTGCATCGCGGTCATGCGCATCATGGTGGAGTCCGGCATGCGGCGGCGCATCGAGTCGCGCGGCTGCTGGGCCGAAGCCGACGGGGGAAGACTCAGGCATGCCGCGGCAACGCACGCGGCGGCGACAACGGCGGGGACCTTCATCGGAGACCTCCAGTCTGGTCTCCGGAATCTAGCCGGCCCGCCCGCGCCGGGCTCTTTGCGGGAGGGACAATGGGAGCTATTCTGCACTCCGCGGGGCGTTAGCTCAGTTGGGAGAGCACCTGCTTTGCAAGCAGGGGGTCACCGGTTCGAGCCCGGTACGCTCCACTCGATGCGATCTTTCCTTACCATGCTAATCAGGGGCTGCGGCGAATGACCGCGCCTGAGCACCGCGGCCGCGAGGCGCGGCTCCGGCCGGGACTGGGCAAGCTCTATCCGGGGATCGAGGCTGGGGCATGGCGCCCGGTCGAGGAGCTGCTCCGCCAGGTCGCCGTACTGATTCACAAGAAGCTGGCCGATCCACGCACCATCACGGGCGAGCGGCTCCTGCGCGACGACCACTTCGAGTTTCGCGGCGCATCCGATCGTCCCGACGGTCTACCCACCGACCTCTCCCGCATGGCCGACGCTTCCGCTCCTCCCCGCCGCTCACCCAAGCCCTAGCGCGTTCAGGCCGAGCGGCGGTGCGCGCCGCCGAGCTCCTCTTTTTCGATGGCGAGCAGATTGGTGATCGCGGCCCACATCGGGTCGAGCTCGCCGCGTCCGGCCACGTCCCACGGGCCGCGCTCGCGGGCGGCACGCCGCATCTGCACGGTGACGAAGGTCGGATGGGCCAGGATGGGCGTGTCGGGCGCCGCGTCGCCCACCGCGCGAAGCGCGGAGAGCGCCGAAGCATCGGGCAGCCGGGTGTCGAGCAGCACCAGGTCGAAGGTGCGGGCGCGGAGCAGCGTGAGCCCCGCCTCCAGGTCGGGGGCCTCGGTGACCCGGACCCGGCCTCGCCCCTTCAGCGCGACCAGCTCCTGGACCAGCTCGCGATCCATCTGCTCGTCCTCGATCAGCAGCACGTCGGCGGCCGGCATCTTCAGCGGTCCGGTCCGCGGGGGGACGGCGCGGGGGTGGGGGCTGAAGACCCCGGCCGCGCCAGCGAGAGCGCATCGAGGGTCAGGGAGAAGAGACGCTGGGAGTGCAACGAGACATCCTCCGGACCGAGTCGGACGTGTACGAATGGAAGACGCATGCCACGAGCAGTCCGACGCCGTTCGCTTTCTCGACGGCCGGGGAACGGCAACCGGTCCCGGTGGTTGCCGCCGCGATGCGTGCAAAGTCTGGCCACACCGGACAGCCTTTGCACCCTCCCTTGCGCTGCCCGGCATCAGCGAGGTGTCGAGCCGGTCCCACAACGACCACGCGCCGACGACCTCGCCCGTGGGCGTGATCGCCGGCGCGTGGGACGGGTGTCCCGGGGCTCGCCCCGGGAAAGCCTAGCTGGTGAGCACGGTGGAGTAGCGTGAGAAGTCGTCGAGGATCCGCCCGGTGCCGCGGACCACGGAGGTGAGCGGGTCGTCGTCCACTTTGACCGGCAGCCCGGTCTCGATCATGAGAAGCTGGTCGAGGCCGCGGATCATCGCGCCGCCGCCGGTGAGGACGATGCCCCGCTCCAGGATGTCGCTCGAGAGCTCGGGTGGCGTCATCTCCAGCGCGCGCCGCACTGCGTTGACGATCCGGGAGACCGGCTCCTGGATCGCGTCGCGCACGCCGGACGAGTCCACCCGGACCGTCTTGGGCAAGCCGGAGACCAGGTCCCGCCCCTTCACGTCCATCTCCGATTCGGGCTCGAGCGGCACCGCCGACCCCAGCCGGACCTTGATCCGCTCCGCGGTGGGCTCACCGATGAGGAGGCTGTAGTTCTTGCGCATGAACTGGACGATGGCCTGGTCCAGCTCGTCGCCCCCGGTTCGGATGGAGGCGTCGCACACGATCCCCGAGAGCGCAATGACCGCAATGTTGGTCGTTCCGCCGCCGATGTCCACGACCATGCTGCCCACCGGCGTCTCGATCGGAAGGCCCACGCCGATGGCCGCGGCCATCGGCTCGGGAGCCATGAGGAGTCGCTTGACCCCGGCGGAGCGCGCCGAGTCCCGCACGGCACGCCGCTCGACTTCGGTGATACCGGATGGGACGCAGACGATGACGGTGGGCTTCACCTTGAGAAGGGTGCGGTCGATCACCAGCCGAAGAAAGTGGCGCAGCATCTTCTCCGCCACATCGAAGTTGGCGATCACCCCGCCCTTCATCGGCCGGACGGCCAGGATCCCGTCGGGGGTGCGGCCGAGCATCCGCTTGGCCTCGAGCCCGATCCCCATGATGTTCCCGGTCGCCTGATCCACCGCAGCCACCGAGGGCTCGTTGAGCACGACCCCCTCGCCCTTGACCAGCACCAGCGTATTGGCGGTGCCTAGGTCCACCGCGATTTCCGTGGCCGGACGCCACGCCGGGCGCTTGGGAAGCTGGCGCCGCCGGTCGGCGGGCGCGGTGTCGAACTCTGACTCGCCGGACGCCGGTGTGGTCGCCTGGATTGCTGCGGTCACGGGGGTCGGATCCCTTCCGGTGGCTTGCAGATGACGTGCGCGGGTGGCGTTTCACCCGGCCCGATCGGAGGTCCTACGGGAGTGTGTCGGGGGTCGTGCAAAATATGATCCAGACGAACCTGGTGGGATGGGGTGCGTCGGTGCAGGCCGGCTTTCTCCTCGGAGCGGCCGGCGCGGCGCTGATGCCGTTGCCGCTCGCGCGGGGCGCGGCCGCGCTCGCCGTCGTGACCGCCGGGCTCGCGATCGCGGCGGCCCGGGCGGCGTCGTGGCCCTTCCCGGCGGGATTCGTCGCGGTCGATGCGGCCCTGCTCATCGTGGCCGTCGTGCTCGGCGCCGTCGCAGTGGTCATGACCCTTCGACGCACGACGGAGGCCCTGGCCGTGGCCGGAAGCCTCGTGCTCGCGTTGGGGAGCGTGAGCCTGCTCTGGGCCGGGCGGGAACAGCTGCTGGCCGTCAGCCTGCGCGGCCTGGCGTCAGCGATGCTCATCGTGGCGGCGGTCGTCGTCGTGCTGGCGCTGCTCGTCCGGGTGGCGGGACGGGAGCCTTCCGCCGCAATGACTCCGATACGCCACCCTGCCATGATTGGGCTCGTGCTGGGCGCGGTGGCAATGGCCGGACCCCACCTCGCGCTCGTCGTTGCCGGCCTCGTCCTCGCCGCCTGGTCGGGATGGTGGCTGGCGCGCGCGGTCGGCCTCACCCGCATCCCCGCGGCGCCGCTCCTCACACTGGTGCTCGTGCCCGCGTGCTGGTTCTTCTGGACGATCGCGGGCCCGGAGAGTCTCCGGATCGCCAGTCTGCCCGAGCTGCCGCTGAGTCCCGCCGCCGAGCTGCTCCTCGCGCCGGCACTCCTGCTGGCGGCATGGGCGCTCGCCGGACTCTGGCCGCTGCACCGCCAGGAGCCGGGCGCGCTCACGGCGGCTGTCGGACTCCTGCTCCTGGCGCGCGTGGCGCTCCCCGCCGTTCCGGAGGGCGTGGACCACTGGCGGCCGATAGCCATGCCGGTCGTGGTGATCGGGCTCTGGCATGCCGCGCTGACGAGGCGCTGGTCGCTCGTGGCGGTGGCGATGGCGTGGGTCGGGATGCTCGCCCCGGCGCCCGGCGGCCCCGGCGGCGCGGGACTGCTGGTGGCGGCGGCGCTACTGCTCGAGGCCGCGGTGCGGCTCGGTCCGGACCACGCCCGCGCGACGCTGATCGTCCGACTGGTGGCCGCGCTCGCGGGCAGTTGGGGCGCACTGCTGGCCGCGAGCGCGGGCCTGCACGGCGAAGTCGTCTACACGGTCGTCGCGGTGACGGGGGTGGCGGCAGCCGCGGTTGCGTTGACCCCTCTCCGCGGCGGTCCCATATTTCGCGGGCCAAGCGGGTAAGTCGTTAGGAAATCAGCAGCTTTCAGCCGAGGAGTCGGTCATGGCGTTTACCCTTCCCCCCCTGCCGTACCCTTACAACGCCCTGGAGCCGCATATCGATGAGCAGACCATGCGGATCCACCACGACAAGCACCACGCCGCCTACGTGAACAATCTGAATGCCGCGCTCGAATCGCACCCCGACCTGCAGAAGAAATCCGCCGAAGACCTGATCGCGAACCTGAACGCGGTCCCGGAGTCGATCCGGACCGCCGTGAGGAACAACGGCGGCGGTCATGTGAACCACACGATGTTCTGGGAGATGATGGCCCCGGGTGGTGCGAAGGAGCCCTCCGGCGCACTGGCCGACGCGATCAGCAACAGCTTCGGCGGGTCCAGCCAGTTCAAGGAGCAGTTCGCCAAGGCCTGCGGCTCCCGGTTCGGAAGCGGGTGGGGCTGGCTGATCGTGGACCGGAACGGCGGTCTCTCGATCGAGAGCACGCCCAATCAGGACTCGCCCATCATGGACGGCAAGCGGCCGATCCTCGGGTGCGACGTGTGGGAGCACGCCTACTACCTCAAATATCAGAACCGCCGCCCCGACTACGTCCAGGCCTGGTGGAACGTGGTCAACTGGACCGACATCGGCCGGCGGTACGAGGCGGCGCGGCGCTGAGCATGGCCGGGCTCCCCGCCGTCGGCGCGCCCGCGCCGGACTTCACGCTCCCGTCCACCGCCGGGACAGACGTGACGCTCTCGAGCCTGCGCGGGCGCACGGTGCTCCTCGCGTTCTTCCCGCTGGCCTTCACCAGCACCTGCACGCGCGAGATGTGCGCGTTCTCGGAGGACTACGCGCAGTTCCAGGAGGAGGACACCCTGGTGCTGCCGATCAGCGTGGACTCCGTTCCGACGCTGCGCGAGTTCAAGGCCAAGGAGCACCTCACCGTCGATCTCCTCAGCGACTTCAAGCGCGAGGTGAGCCGGCGGTACGGCACGCTGCTCGAGGACAAGTTCTTCGCCAACCGGGCGTACGTACTGGTTGATCGGGACGGGATCGTCCGCTGGGCCTATGCGGAGGAGACCCCGAGAACACGCCGGGAGAACGCGGAGCTCCTCCAGCAGCTGCGCGCGATCCGCTGACGTGCGGCGGGTGGCGCTGCTGGCTCCAGCGCTCGGGGGCCAGGCCCGGCGGGAGCTCGAGTCCACACTGGGCTGGCTGGCGACGCTCCCGCTTGGCGGACTGTCGCGGCACGTCCGGCTGGCCGACGTGCCGCTCGATGTGGTGGACGTGCTCTGGGCGTTCGCGGTGGAGGAGCCGGACCCGCGGCTCGGCGGCTGGCTCGCGGCCGGAGGCCGGATTCTTGCCACCGGAGGCGGGACCTCGCTCGGTGCGGCGCTTGGTCTCGAAAGCCAGTCTCCGGCGGAGGTTCGGCCGGAGGATGTTCCCGCGGACTACGGCCTCGCCGGTTTCGGTCCCCACCCGCTGTTCGCCGGTCTGAACGACGGCGCCTTTCTGCGTCCGGCATCGGGAACGATGCACTGCTATAACCCGGGGCAGCCGCCGCGCGCCGGAGTCGTGGCGGTCGAGCGTCGCGGTCTCGAGCTCGTGCCCCAGCGCGTACTCGCCTGGGAATACGGCGTGGGGCACGGCGGCGTACTCTGCCTCGCCTTCGCGCCGCCAGTGGACCACCCCGAGTCGGCGATCGTCGTGGCCAACGCCCTGGTGGGCGACGCGGTGCCGCACCGTGATCGAGGTGCGGCGCCGCTCTGGCCGGTGCCGGGCCGGCGCGCGGTCCCCGCGGCTCCGGACGGCCTCCCTCTGCCGATGCCGAGGGATCCGTGGCCCGATGCTGCCGGCCGTGCGCTCGATCTCGCTCCCGCTGCCCGCTGGACCCACACGGGGCGCCGCGCGCTGGTGCGCGCGTGCCCGCGTGACGGCACGCGCGAAGTCTGGGCGCTGCCGGTCAGGGTGATGCGCGGTGCCCACGTGGTGGATGCCCTCCCGTGCGCGCCCATCCAGATGTCGGCCGCCGAAGCGGCCGGCGGGCTCGCGACGGGCGGCTACCGTCTGCGGGAACGGTGGCTCGCCGCCCCGGACGCGGCGGTAGTGGTGTGGGAGATCGGCGGACCAGCCGGCGTTCCGATCACGCTCGAATGGGAGGTGGACCTCCGTCGAGCGTGGCCCTTTCCACCCGGCGCCTACGGCGACCTGCAGTACGCCGCCGCGGACGACGCCACAGCGCTTCGGGTCGCCGCGCTGGCGGGACCGCGTGCGCTCTTCGCGGTCTCGTCGGGCGCGCTGGACGTGCAGCAGCTCGAGCGGCCCGATGGCCCCGCGGTGCGCGTGCGCTGTGCTGCCGCCACACCAGTCAGGATCGTGGCCGCGGGCGGCGTGGACGGCGACGAGCTCGAGCGCTCGCTCCGCGTGCTGGCGCGCGACGGGGTCGCGGGCCTCGCGTCCGCGCGCGAGCGCCGGGTTGTCCAGCTCGGACGCTACGGCACCGAACTCGAGACGCCGGACGACCTGCTCGGGCACGGCTTCGAGCGGGCGCGTGAGGTTTGCGACGAGGCACTGGTGGGCGCGCCGGCGGTGGGACGATCGCTGCTCATCGGCTGCCCCAGGCCGGCACCGGAGGACGCGTGGTGCTTCGGCGCCTCCTCGTGTTCCGCGGCGGCCGCGCAGCTCATCGCCGGCAACCGCGATCCCGCGCGCGACGTGCTTCGGTTCCTGTCCCGCACCCAGCGACCCGACGGCTCCGTGCCGGGCTGCGTGCCGCTCGGCGGGTCCTCCTCCGCGGGCGATCCGGCGAGCACCCTGTCGCTGCTCGAGCTGGCGGAGCGATTCCTCGCCTGGACCGGCGAGATCGAGGTGCTGCGCCGGCTGCGCGAGCCGATCGGCCGGGCGCTGCGCTATCTCGCGGAGCACGGGCCGGGGGGAGCGACGCCCGCCCCGCGCGTACTCGACGCCCTCGAGGACCTGCTCGAGGGCGCGGACGAGGCGAGCGCGCTCGCCGAGCTCCGCGCGCGGTCGCGCGACGTGGCCGCGGCCGCTGAGCCGGCCGCTTCGCTCGAGTCGCCTGCGCTCCTGCAGGCCGCGGCCGCCGCGCTCAGACGGGACCCGGCCGCGGTCCCGGGCTCGGGGGCGGCGACCGCACTGCTCGACGCGGTCGGCGGATTATGGGGGCTCGCGCCGGCCGCGGCCGAGGCGGCCCTGAGCGTCGCGCCGCTCCTCCCGGCCGAGTGGCCGGGAATGGCGCTGCGCCGGCTGCGGGTCGGGCGAACGCTGCTCGATCTCGAATTGCGCCGGAGACCGGGCGCCCTGGTGCTGCGCGCCGTCCACCGGTTCGGACCGCGCCTCGTGCTTACCGCCGCGCCGCGGGGCGCGGACATCGAGGCGGTCGAGGTGGACGACGTCGGTCTGTCCGGCGCCCGCGCGCGGTTCGAGATGCATGGCCGCCACGAAGCGCGCTTCCTGCTCCGCGGCTGATGCGTTACGCTTTGAGCACCCCACCCGGGATTTCCATGACCCGTCTCCGCCGTGCCGCCTTCTGCCTCGGCATACTGCTCGCCGTGGGCTGTCACATCGAGGACCACACGCCCTCGGGCTCCCGCCGGGATGAGGAAGCGGTGCAGTCGCTCGTCTCGCGCTACGCGCGGACGCTCTCCGAGCGCGACTGGTCCGGCGCCCGTGCGCTCTTCTGGCCGGACGCCACCTACTCGAGCCCGCTGGTGCTCGTCACCGCGAACGGCCACCAGGCGGTGCCGGTGGACCTGGCGCTCGGCGTGCTGGCCCGGCGCACGGACGGCCTCGAGCCCGGGCGGTTCGACGTGCGGGTGCTGCGCTCGGACTTCCGGCAGGATGGCGACCTCGCGGCCGTCTGGCTGGTCACGCGGAGGACCTTCCCGCGCAGCGGCGGCGTGCGCGGGGGGGACTGGATCGAGCACCTGGTGCTGCGCCGGATCGACGGTGAGTGGCGCATCCTGAGCGTGGCCGCGACCGATTCGCGCCGGCGGACCGGTGGCCCGGGCTGACCTCGACCTGGTGGGCTCGATCGCCCGGCTGCTCAACGACGGACTGGGCACCGAGGCCACCCTCGCGGCGGTCGCCCAGCGGCTGCGGCAGGGACTGCCGGCGGAAGCGATCGCGGTCTGGGTGCGCGACGCCGCGACGGCGGCCTTCCGTCCCGTCCACTCTCCGCCGGCCGCGGAGCGGGCGGGCCCGGTCCGCTCGCTCGCGACGCTGCCGCTTCGCCCCGGCTGGTGCCGCTACCCGCTCGAGCACGAAGGCACCGCACTGGGCGCGCTGGACGCCCTGACGACCGACCGCGAGGAGCACCGCGCGGTGCTCGCGATCGTGGCCGACTGCCTCTCGCCATACCTGGCGGCGGCGGAGCTCTCGGCCGATCTGGCGGGGGAGGTTGCAGCGCAGTCGCGCGAGATCGACGAGCACCGGCGGCTCACCAGCCTGACGGTGGACAGCCTCCCGATCGGCCTCTACGTAGTAGACCGCGACTACCGCATCCAGATCTGGAACCGCAAGCGCGAAACCGGCACGCAGGGGCTCCGTCGCGACGACGTGGTGGGCCGGCCCGTGTTCGAGGTGTTGACCCGATTGCCGGCGGCGCAGCTCCGGGCCGAGTTCGACCGGGTGTTCGAGACCGGCCAGATCCAGCAGGCCGAACAGGAGGTCGAGCTCGGCGGGGAGACCCGGCGGTTCCGGCTCAGCCGGATTCCGATGCGGCTCGGGGGCGATACGATTTCGCACGTGATCACCATCGGCGAGGACATCACCGAGTGGCACCGGGTGCAGGGCCAGATTCTCCAGAGTGAGAAGCTCGCCGCGATCGGCCAGCTCGCCGCCGGCGTCATGCACGAGATCAACAACCCGCTGGCGACCATCGGCGCGTGCGTCGCCGCCATCGGCGGCCGGCTCGAGGAGGCCGCGGAGAGCGGCGGCGCCGCGGTGCAGGAGTACCTCGACATCATCGACCGCGAGGTGGACCGCTGCACGCGGATCGTGGACGGCCTGCTCGACTTCAGCCGGCCCCGGCCGACGCCGCGGCGGCCGGTCTCGGTCAACACACTCGTGGACGAGACGCTGTTCCTGCTCAAGCACCACCAGCGATTCAGGCGGCTCGAGGTGGTACGCGAGCTCGAGCCCGGGCTGCCCGAGACGCTGGGCAGCCAGGAACAGCTCATCCAGGTGCTGATGGCGCTGATGCTCAACTCGGTGGATGCGATGGAACAGGGCGGCCGGCTCACCGTGCGCACCACCCGGAGCCCGGGCCGGAGCGACGAGCTCATCATCGCGGTCGAGGACACCGGCGTGGGAATCCACCGCTCGGAGCAGCGCAAAATCTTCGAACCGTTCTACACCACCAAGGCTCCCGGGCGCGGGACCGGGCTGGGCCTCTCGATCTGCTACGGCATCGTGGCCGACCACCGCGGCCGGATCGAGGTGGACAGCCTTCCGGGCGTCGGCACCGCGTTCCGCGTCCATCTCCCCGTGTACCAGCCGTGAAGATCCTGGTCATCGAGGACGACCGCACCGTCGGGCAATACGTCAAGCGCGGGCTCGAGGAGCACGGCTACCACGCCGACCTGGTGGACGACGGGCTCGAGGGGCTCCGGCTCGCCTCGGGCGGACGCTACGAGCTCATCGTGCTGGACCTGCGGCTGCCCGGGATGAGCGGCCTCGAGGTGCTGCGCACGATGCGCGATCGCGGCACCACCACGCCCATCCTGGTGCTCACGGCGCAGGACGCCGTGGACTTCAAGGTCCAGGCGCTCCGCTCCGGCGCCGACGACTACGTCACCAAGCCGTTCGCGTTCGAGGAGCTGCTGGCGCGGGTGGAGGCGCTGGGCCGGCGCCCCCAGACGATTCGCGACCCGGTGCTCCGCGTCGCCGACCTCGAGCTCGACACCGCGACCAGAGAAGTGCGGCGTGCCGGCGAGCCGATCGACCTCACCCCCAAGGAGTACACCGTCCTCGAATACCTGATGCGCCACGAGGGCCGGGTCATGTCCCGCACGCTCATCACCGAGTATGCGTGGGATTACCACTTCGACCCGGGCACGAACATCGTGGACGTGGTGATCAATCGCCTGCGCAAGAAGGTGGACTCGGGACAGGATCGGAAGCTGCTGCACACGGTCCGCGGCGTGGGCTACGTCGTGAAGGGGTGACGTGAACACCATCCGGCAGCGGCTCACCGTGTGGTATACGGTCGCGCTCGGCATCACGGTGCTGGCGTTCGGGACGCTGCTCTATCTCGAGCGCCGGCAATCGAGCCTGCGGGAGCTCGACCAGCGGCTGACGCTCGAGGCCGACCTCGCCAACCGCTGGCTGAGCGAGTCCTACAAGGTCCTGGGACGAATCGTCACGAACGCCGGCGGAAGCCCCGCGCTCGACCCCGGGATCAGCGCCTATCTCGAAGCCGTGCGCGACTATCTGGTCGTGGCCGACACCTCGGACCAGGTCCTCGCGCTCTCCGAGACCGCACGAACGCTGAGCGCCGACGCGCTCGAGCGTCTCACCGCGCCGCTGGACTCGCTGGGCGACGCCCGCCGGTCGGGCGCGGTCACCGTGAGCGGCGGCGCCGGACGGATGCGGTACCTCGCCGTGCGAGTGGAGGACGCGGGCCCCGACGTCGGCGCGCTGCTCGTCGCGACGCCGCTCGCCGAGGCGGCGCTCGGCCCGGCTCAGCTCGCCCGCTCGATGCTCTTCATCGCCCCGGTCGTGCTGGGTGCCGCGGTCCTGATCGGTTGGTGGCTGGCCGGAACCGCGCTCCGGCCGGTGCAGGGGATCATGGACGAGGTGGACGCCATCTCGGACGGCACCAGCCTGCACCGCCGGGTGGCCGTGCCGCTCTCGGGCGACGAGATGGCGCGGCTCGCGATCACCGTCAACGGCATGCTCGCCCGGCTGGAGCAGAGCTTCGCGAGCCTGCACCGCTTCACGGCGGACGCCAGCCACGAGCTCAAGACTCCGCTGATGGTGCTCCGCGCGGGGGTCGAGCGTGCGCTCGTCCATCCGGGCGTACCCGCCGAGATCCTTCAGTCGCTGGATGAAACGCTCGCGCAGATCAACGAGATGTCGGAGCTGGTCGAGAGTCTGCTCACGCTTGCCCGGGCCGACGAAGGCCGCGCCCCGCTGGCGGTGGAGGAGTCGGACCTGCGGGAAATCATGGCGGATGTGACCGAAACGGCGGGCATTCTGGGCGAGGAGGCCGGCATCACGGTCACGAGCGCCATGCCGGAGCATCCGGTGCGGATGGCCGTGGACCGGCACCGGATCCGGGAGATGCTGCTCAACCTGGTCACCAACGCGATCAAATACACCCCGGCCGGCGGCACGATCGAGCTCACGCTCGCGGAGCAGGACGGCAGCGTGAGTCTCACCGTGGCCGACACCGGCATCGGGATCGCGCCCGGTGATCTGCCTCACATCTTCGAGCGCTTCTGGCGGGCCGACCCGGCCCGCTCTCGTACCGGTGACCGTCCCGGCACCGGGCTGGGGCTTTCCATTACAAAGTGGATCGCCGAGGCCCACGGGGGCTCGATCACGGTACGGAGCCGGCCCCGGCGGGGCACCACGTTTACCGTACGGCTACCCCGAGCCGCAACCGCTAATTCGGCTGTCATGAAATTGTCATCTTCAGGCTAGGGAGACGCCATCGGCCGGGTGCTAGCTTCCCCGGCACGATCACCCTCCCTTCCTGGAGGTAGTTGCGTGTTCGAGAACCTGATCGAATCCAAGCAGAAGGGTCAGAAGACTCTCGGGCAAACCGTGCTGTCTGTGGTGGTGCATGCCGCCATCATCTTCGCCGCCGTGAAGGCGACGCAAGGCATGGCGGAGTCCATCAAGGACAAACCGGTGGACACGACGATGGTGTTCCTGAAGCCGCCCGAGCCCCCGCCGCCGCCGCCGGAGCAGCCGCCCCCCGACGTCGTCGTGGCCGCCAATCCGCCGCCGAAGGGCTTCCAGACGGTGGTGGCGCCGACCGACATCCCCAAGGACATCCCCCCGGTGGACCTGAGCGAGAAGCCCTTCGACCCCAAGGACTTCACCGGCAAGGGCGTCGAGGGCGGGATTGCCACCGGCATCGTGGGTGGCACCGGTCCGGTGAACGTGTCGGGCGAGGTCTTCCTGGAGGCGCAGCTGGACGATCCGGTCCAGCCGATCTCCATCCCCACGCCGCGCTATCCGCCGGTGCTGCAGAGCGCCGGCATCGCCGGGTCCGTGGACCTGCAGTATGTGGTGGACACCACCGGCCACGCCGAGCCCAACTCCTTCAAGGTGCTCAAGACGACGCATCAGGCGTTCGTCGAGCCGGCCAAGGAGGCGATCCTGAAGGGCGTGTTCAAGCCGGCCAAGTTCAAGGGCCAGCCGGTGCGGCAGTTGGTCCAACAGCGCATTTCATTCAAAGTTGGGCAATAGTGACTCGATCTCCTGAGGAGAGGCCATGAATCTCGATCTGATGACGCTCTGGGGCACGATGGGCTGGTTCGCCAAGGCCATCGTGCTCGTGCTGGCGGCGATGTCGATCTGGTCGCTGACCGTGATGATCACCAAGTGGATCAACTTCGCCAGGACCCAGCGGGCCACCCGCGTCTTCGCGCCCCAGTTCTCCCGCGCCATTCAGGAGGAGAACCTGGACCAGGCGATCTCGCTGGCGGAGAAGAACAAGAAGAGCCACCTGGCTCGTGTGGTGGGCGAGGCCCTGGCCGAGGTCAAGCCGCTGCTGCGCGACCGCGCGACCATCACCGCCGCCGACATCAACTCGGCCGAGCGCGCCGTCGAACGGCAGATGCTGATCGTACTGTCGGAGCTCAAGCGGGGCACGGGCATTCTGGCCACCGTGGGCGCCACCGCGCCGTTCGTCGGTCTGCTCGGCACCACGATGGGCATCATCAACGCCTTCACCGGCATGGCCGCGCAGGGCGCCTCGGGCGGCCTGGCGGGGATCTCGGCGGGTATCGCCGAAGCGCTGATCACGACCGCGTTCGGTCTGCTCGTGGCGATTCCCGCGGTGTGGGCCTACAACTACTTCACCACGAAGATCGAGAACCTCACGGTCGAGATGACCTACGGCTCCAAGGAGCTGATCGACTACCTCATCAAGAGCGTCGGCAGCGAGTTCGGCCGTTCGATCTTCACCAAGGAATTCCAGGCCCAGAAGGCGGTCACCGGCAGTGGCCAGATCTCGGGCTGACGCCGGACCTTTCACGACGGGAAGGAGGTAGCCCATGGCGATGGCAGTCGGAAACGCCGGGCAGACGTCGGTCCGGTCCGAGCCCAACGTGGTGCCGATGATCGACATCATGCTGGTGCTGCTGATCATCTTCATGATCGTGACGCCGCTGATCGCGGCCGGCTTCAAGGCCACGATGCCGAAGGGCGAGAATCTCGATCCGCGGCCGGAGGGCGACAACGAAGTCGTGCTCGGGATCGACGAGGCGGGCCGGTATTTCCTGAACGGCCGTCCGCTGCCCGCGGGCACGCTGGAAGATCAGCTCCGCTCGATCTTCGCGGCGCGCACCGAGGACAAGATTCTGTACTTCAAGGCGGACAACCACCTCAAGTACAGCAAGGTGCAGGAGGCGGTCGAGACGGCGCGCCGGGCAGGCGTCCGGGTCATGGCGGCGATCACCGAGCCCGAGCGGGCGGGGCTGTTCGCCGAGAACGACAAGAAGGAGAAGCGCTGATATGGCAGGCATGTCATCGGGAGGTCGCGGGGCGGTCAGCTCCGAGCCCAACGTGGTGCCCATGATCGACATCCTGCTGGTGCTGCTGATCATCTTCATGATCACGCAGCCGCTCTCCAGGATGGCGATGGACGTGCAGGTTCCGCCCCCGGAGCCGCCGACCGCGAGCACCAAGCCGTCGAACCAGATCGTGCTGGAGCTGATGGCCGACGGCGGATACCAGATCAACGGTCAGCCGGTGCCGCTGGATCAGCTGGATACGCAGATCCACGCGATCTACGACCAGCGGCCCGCCAAGCTGCTCTTCATCAAGGCCGCGCCGAGCCGGATCTATCAGGACGTCATCCACGCGATGGACGTCGCCCGGGGGGCCGGCGTGCAGATCATCGGCTTCACGCCGCAGGAGGCCGACAAGGCCAAGTAGGCGTGGCCGTTCACGACGATGGCGCGCGGGGGCCGGGACACGGTCTCCGCGCGTTATCTTTCGAGGCCGACGCTTCCGAACGATTCCGAGGACCTGTGCGCGCGCCAGCTCCGCTTCAGCTCGCCCTGCCGGGGCCGCGCCGCCGCTACGGCGGTCTCGTGGTCTCGCTGCTCGTGCATGCGCTGCTCGTCGTGCTGGTCGTGCGCGCGGGCGAGCGGATCTGGTCGCGCTCGCTCGCGCCGGGCGATCCCGCGCTGCTGCCGGGCGGCGGAGGCGGCGGGGACGGCGGGCGTGGCAGCGGTCCCCGCGTGGCCTATATTACCCTGCCGCCGGCCCCCGAGCCGTTCGTGGTTCGGAAGACCGAGCCCGTGCCCCCGGTCAAGCCTCCGGCGGTCGACGCGACACCGACCCCTCCGCCCCCCGTTCCCGCCCCCACGCCGGCGGTCGAGCGTCCCGTGTCGGCGGCGCAGCCCCCCGACACCCGGCCGCCGGCCGTGGCTGCGGCGACGACCGGCGATGCCGGAACGGGGGCTGGCGCCGGCACGGGCGGCGGCAACGGCGGCGGAGCCGGGCAGGGGATCGGCCCCGGGCGCGGTGCGGGCGCCGGGCCGGGTGCGGGTGGCGGCGGGCAGGGTGGTCGGGTGCGGCCTCCCGAGCTTCGCGACCTCGCGTTTCCGTTCGACAACCCGCCCAAGGCGCTGCGCGGCGCCTCGCTCGCGGTGACCTTCTGGGTGCGGATGGACGGACAGGTCGAGCGCTACGTGGTGGACCCGGCGATCAGCGATCGCGACTACGCCCGCAAGTTCGACGAGGTGATCCGGGCCTTCCGGTTCACACCAGCCCGTGCGCCGGACGGGACCCGGATCGCGGGCACCACCACCGTCACCTTCACGCTGCCCGGCAAGCGCGACTCCTGATTCCTGCTTCCGTCGGTTCCCCTCGCTGAGGACCTCATGACCCGGCTTTTCCTCCGGAAATCGGTGCAGGACTGCGAGAACGACATCCTCGAGCGCGGCGGGCTCAAGCGCTCGCTCGGCAAGTGGCACCTGACCGCGCTCGGCGTGGGCGCGACGATCGGCGCCGGCATCTTCGCCACCACGGGCACCGCGATCGTGGGCGACCAGTTTCGTCCCGGGGCCGGTCCCGCGATCATCCTCTCGTTCCTGCTCACCGCCGTCACCTGCGGCTTCGCCGCGCTGTGCTACGCGGAGTTCGCGGCGATGGTGCCCATCTCGGGCTCGGCGTACACCTACGCGTACGCCTCCCTCGGCGAGCTGGTGGCCTGGATCATCGGGTGGGACCTGATCATCGAGTACGCCGTGGGTAACATCGGGGTGGCGATCGGCTGGTCGGGGTACTTCCGGGAGCTGCTCACCCACTTCGGCCTCCACCTCCCCGCGTGGCTTGCGACCGACTACCGCACGGCGCACATGGCGGCCGACGCGGTGGCGAACGGCGCGGCCGACGCCAGCAGCCAATACCTGGCTTCGGCGCTTGCGACGGCGCCGCGGCTGGGCGAGCTGCCGGTGATCGTGAATCTGCCCGCCTTCCTGATCGTTGCGCTCATCACCATCGTGCTGATCATCGGGATCCGCGAGAGCGCCAACTCGAACACCGCGATGGTGATGCTCAAGATCGCGATCATCCTGTTCTTCTGCGCCGTCGGTGCAACGCTCATCCGGCCGGAGAACTGGAACAATCCGGCCACGGGCGGATTCGCGCCCAACGGATTCGCCGGGATCAGCGCGGGCGCGGCGATCATCTTCTTCAGCTACATCGGCTTCGACGCCACGAGCACGGCCGCCGAGGAGGCCCGCAATCCCGCGCGCGACATGCCGTTCGGGATCATCATGAGCCTCGTGGTGTGCACGGTGCTCTACATCATCCTGGCGTTCGTGATGACCGGCATGGCGCCGTGGCAGCAGCTCGGCACGCCCGAGCCGATGATCACCGCGCTCGCGCTGGCCGAAGGCTCGCCCCGGCTGCTGGTCGTGTCGCGGTTCATCGTGTCGCTGGGCGCGGTGATCGCGATGAGCAGCGTGCTGCTGGTGTTCCAGCTCGGCCAGCCGCGGATCTTCATGTCCATGGCGCGCGACGGCCTGCTGCCGCCGTTCCTGGCGAAGGTACATCCGAGGTTCCGGACGCCGTACGTGGGCACGATCCTGACCGGGCTGTTCGTCGCCGTGTTCGCGGCCTTCGCCAACATCGCCGAAGTGGTGGACCTGACCAACATCGGGACGCTGTTCGCGTTCGTGCTGGTGTCGTTCGGCGTGATCGTGCTGCGCAGGAGGGAGCCGGACCGGGTGCGGCCGTTCCGGGTGCCCTGGGTGCCGATCACCCCGGCGATCTCGATCCTCGCCTGCATCTATCTCATGATCCAGCTCCCCACGCTCACGTGGATCCGGTTCGGCATCTGGCTGCTGCTCGGGCTGGGGATCTATTTCTGGTACGGGGTGCGGCACAGCCGGCTGCGGCGGCTGGAGGCGGAGAGGGCGGGCATGACGGAGAGGTCGGAGCGGACCGGGACGTAGCGTGCGCGGTGCGACGTGAGCGCGAGTCGCGCCGCGCCCTCAGGCCTCGACCCGTCCCGCCAATCTGACCGCGCCGAGAACGGCGTCGACGGGCGTGTCCACCGGCGCCAGCCGGGACTCCTCCCGCAACTTCGCCATGACTCTCCGGCGGAGTGGCCCGTCGCGGCCGAGCAGACCACCCGTGACCGCGACCGGCATGGGTGGATCCACGCTCATCGTGGGTAGCAGGCAGACGGCGAGCTGGGTGAGCTCGCGCGCGGCGTAGTCGGCAATGCCCTGGGCCAGGGGGTCGCCGGTCTCGGCGACTTCGAGGACCTGCGGCGCGAGCGAGGCCACTTCGGCCGGCGACGCGCCCGCGGCCCACCGGACGAGATCATCGAACTTCTCGCTCCGGGTCGCCGAGAGCAGCCGCTCGCTCAGCGCCGTCCGCGGACTGCGGCCGTCGGCGGCCCGGCTCACGGCGCCGAGCGCGGCGCGACCGATCGCATAGCCGCTCCCCTCGTCGCCCATCTGCCAGCCGTACCCGCCGATCCGGTGCCGCGCGCCGGTACGGTCCCGCCCCACCGCCACGCTCCCGGTCCCCGCGCTCACGACGATTCCGGGGCCGTCGTCGAACGCCGCCGCGAGGGCGATCTCGATGTCGGTCGCGACCACGACCGTTGCCGCGAGATTCTCCGAGCGAAGCGCCTTGCGCAGCTCGTCGCGCTCCGGCTCGCGGCCCGCACCGGCCGCGCCGACGTAGAGCACGTCGCCCGAGAGCCGCCCGGCCGCCGCCAGCGCCTGCCGCACCACCTCGGCGATGACACCGGCCGATACCAGCGCGCGGCCCGGCCGGACGGCCGCGCCGGGCCCCTCGGCGCGCGCGAGAATCCGCGTCCCGTCGGAGACCCCGGCCGCGGTCTTGGTGCCGCCGACGTCGGCGCCGATCAGAAAGCGCGTCATCGCCTCATCCGGGAAGAGGGCAGGGTGGCACGGTCAGGAAGATAGCTCAGGCCGATTCCCGTGCCGACGGCCAGCAGCGTCCCCAGCGGCACGTACCAGGGCCAGGCCAGCCGCCCGAGCGGCTCGAGCCACGCCAAGCCCGGCCGGCCGGCGAGCGGGCGCGCGAAGACCACGACCAGCATCGCCGCGACCGTCACGAGCACGCACGCGACCACGTCCCGCCCCCGGGCCCGGGGCCAGCGCGTGGCCAGGAAGTAGGTGCCCAGCAGCGCTCCATAGGTGATCGACGCGATCGAGAGCGCGAGCACTACCACCGGCGTGTCGTTCCCCGCCGCGTAGCGCTCGAAGAAAAGCGCGCCGGCGATGAGCCCGATCCCCCACACCGCCGAGAACATCCGGCCCACCACGAGCAGGTGCGCGGGGTCGCGCCGGCCGGTCCAGCCGGCGTACAGGTCGTGGGTCATCGAGGAGGCGAGGGCGTTGATGGAGGAGCTGATGGTGCTCATCGCCGCGGCGAGAATGCCGGCCACCACCAGACCCGCGAGCCCGGTCGGAAGCTGATCGACGATGAAGGTCGGGAAGATCCGGTCGGCGGCGAGCCCCTCCGGCGCGAGCCCGGCGGCCCAGATCGCCGATCCGACGAGCAGAAACAGCAGGAACTGCAGGATGACCACCACGCCGGAGCCGATGAGCGCCACGCGCGCGTCATGCAGGGATCGGGTGGCGAGCAGCCGCTGCACGATGAGCTGGTCGGTCCCGTGCGAGGCGGCGGAGAGCATCGCGCCACCGATCAGTCCCCCCAGCAGCGTGTACGTCGCGGTGAGGTCGAGCGAGAAGTCGAGCACCCGGAGCTTGCCGGCCGCCGCCGCGGCACCGAGCGCCGCGCCGGGGCCGCCGGCCAGTTGCCACGCGATCAGAAGCGCCGCCGCGCCGCCGGCCAGGTAGACCGCGAGCTGCACGACGTCCGCCCAGACCACGGCCTTGAGCCCGCCGAACCAGGTGTACACCAGCGTCACCACACCCATCGCCAGAATGGCGAACGACACGCTCCACCCCGTCACGAGCGCGAGCGGGATGGCACCGGCGTAGATCCGGACCCCGTCACCCAGGAATCGGGTGACGAGAAACACGACCGACACCAGTCGGCGCGTGCCCACCCCGAATCGCGACTCGAGTCGCGCATAGGCCGTCTCCTGGTCGCCCCGGAAATAGCCGGGCAGCAGCCACCCTGCCACGAGGATGCGGCCGAGCAGATAGCCGAACGCGAGCTGCACGAAGACGAGACTGCCCCGTGCCCCGATCCCGGGCACGGAGATCACCGTGAGGGCCGAGGTCTCGGTCGCGACGATGGAGAGGAGCACGGCCCACGCCGGAAGATCGCGCGCGCCGAGAAAGTAGTCCCCCGCCGTCTTCTGGCGCCGGGTGGACCACAACCCGATCCCCAGCGTGAGGGCGAAGTAGAGGGCGATGACGGCGAGATCGAGGCCGGTCAGGTTCCTGGACGGTGAGCGGTAAGCGGTGAGCGGTGAGCGGGAGCCGGGCGCGGAAACGGGGTGATCAGACGAGCTCCAGCTCTTCCGACCACCCCGCTCACTGCTTACCGCTCACCGCTCACCGCGGTCAGGCCGTAAAACTGCTCCCACACCCGCACCCGCCCGTCGCGTTCGGGTTGCTGAAGGTGAAGCCGGAGCCCTGCATCGAGCTCACGTAGTCGACGGTGACGCCGCTCAGGTACTGGGCGCTGAAGCCGTCCACGAAGACGCGGACGCCACTGATCTGGTGGACCATGTCGTCGTCCAGCGGCCGCTCTTCGATGTTCAGGCTGTACTTGAAGCCCGAGCAGCCGCCGGGCAGCACGCTCACGCGGAGCCCCGCCATGTCGGGCGCGACCTGCTCCTGGGTGATGAACTTCTGCACCTCTTCAGCCGCCCGCTCCGTCAGGGTCATGTTGAACCCCGAGGCCGGGGCCTGCTGGTCGATGCCGCTCATGCGTTGCTCCTCCGTGCGTGGCGTCTGATGGGACTCACTCCCCGGGCTCGAAACGTAACCGGGGCTCGAGCGGGGTGTCAACGTCCGCGGTGAGCCGCTCGTCGGCGCGCAAGTTGCGCTGGATCAACAGGAAAGCCGCGATCGCGAGCACCAGATAGAGCACCCCTCGCCGGGGGGAGCCGGTGACCATGGCGCCCAGCG
>DASUXW010000021.1:0-44437 GCA_036377715.1 Gemmatimonadales bacterium | reverse complement strand
GGCCTATCTCCTCGGAAAGGCCGGGCATCCGGTCACGGTCCTCGAGGCCGACCAGATCGTGGGCGGGCTGGCGCGCACGGTCGAGCACCGGGGCTACCGCTTCGACCTCGGGGGACACCGCTTCTTTACCCAGCTTCCCGTGGTGCAGGCCATGTGGGAGGAGTTGCTGGGTGACGAGCTGATCGACGTCCCGAGACTCTCCCGGATCTATTACAAGGGCCGCTACTTCCGGTATCCGCTGCAGGTCGCCGACGTGCTCCGCGGGCTCGGACCGCTCGAGTGCGGCCGCATCGTGGCCAGCTACGCCCGCGCGCGCCTCGCTCCCTCGCGCCAGGTCGAGAACTTCGAGCAGTGGGTCTCCAACCGCTTCGGCCGCCGGCTCTACCGGCTGTTCTTCAAGACGTACACCGAGAAGGTGTGGGGCGTGCCGTGCACCGAGATTCGGTCCGAGTGGGCGGCACAGCGCATCCAGGGCCTCTCGCTCCTGCGGGCGCTCCTGTCCGGCACGCCGCTCAGCCGGCGCTCGGGGCAGATCAAGACGCTGCTCCACGAGTTCAAGTATCCGCGCCGGGGCCCGGGTCAGATGTGGGAGGCGTGCAGGGATCGGGTCGTCGGGCAGGGTGGACGAGTCCTTCTGGGGCACCGGGTCACCCGGCTCGAGATGGAGGGCGGTGCGGTGCGGGCGATGTGGGCGCGGACCTCGGACGGCGACCGGCGCTTCGAGGCGGAGCACTTCATTTCGACCGCGCCGCTCCGGGCGCTGGTTCAGGCGGCCGGGGAGGCGGCGCCGCCGGCCGTGCAGGCCGCCGCGCGCGGGCTGAGCTACCGCGACTTCATCCTGGTAGCCCTGGTGCTCGACCGGGCGGCACTGTTCCCGGACAACTGGCTTTACATCCATTCTCCCGACGTCCGGGTCGGGCGCGTGCAGAATTTCAACAACTGGAGCGCGGCCCTCGTCCCGGAGAGCGGCCGCACCTGTCTGGGCCTCGAGTACTTCTGCAGCCGCGGTGACGATCTCTGGTCCATGGACGACGCGACGCTCGCGGTGCTGGCCGAACGGGAGCTGTCGCAGCTCGGGTTGAGCGCGGGCGCCGCCGTGGTTGACGCGGCGGTAGTGCGCGTTCCCGACGCGTATCCGGTGTACGACTCGGCCTATCGCGACCATCTGGAAGTCGTGCGCCGCTTCCTGGATCCGATCGGCAACCTGCACACCGTCGGCCGGAACGGAATGCACAAGTACAACAACCAGGACCACTCGATGTACGCGGCGATGCTGACCGTCGCCAACATGCACGGCGAGTCGCACGACGTGTGGTCGGTCAATACCGACTTTGACTACCACGAGGCGGGCCGGCTGCGGCATTCGCCGCCCATGCCACACGTTCGGCCGGTCCCGTCGGTGTCGCGGGCGCCCTCAGGGTGAGCGCGCCAGCTCCTTGACCAGCCGGTCCCAGAACTCCACCGCCTCCCGGAACGACCGTACACGGATCCGCTCGTCCCGCCCGTGCGCGTGGTTCTCGCCCAGCTCGCCGAACACGCCGCTCACACCGTAGGTCGGGATGCCCTCGCCGCGCACGTAGCTCCCGTCCGTCGCTCCGGTAGACATCTCGGGGACCACCACGGCACCGGGCCACATCCGGGCCACCACCTGCTCGACCGGCTTCATGATGTCGGCCCGGAGCGGCGATGCCGGTCCCGGGGGGGCGGCGCGCTCGAGCGCGGTCACCTCGATGCCGGTATCGGCCACCACCCGCTCGAGCGTAGACTCGACGCCGTCGAGCGACTCGCCCGGGAGCACGCGGCAGTTGACCGTCGCCACGGCCGACTGCGGCAGCGCGTTGTCGGCGTGCCCCGCCTCGAGCCGCGTCGCGACGCACGTGGTGTGCAGCAGCGCATTGTAGTACGGCTCGGCGGCGGAGAGGCGGCGTGCCGCGGCCGTGTCGCCCTTCGCGGCCGCGCGCATGTCGCGGGCGACGGCGGGTGACTCGCCCGCGGCGCTCCGCTCCAGATAGGCGCGCGTGGTCTCGGTGAGCCCGAGCGGAAATCCGAATCGGGAGAGCCGCACCAGCCCTTCGCTCAGCCGATAGATCGCGTTGCCCGGCGTCGGCACCGAGCTGTGGCCGCCCGGGCTTCGGGTCTCGAGGTGATAGGTCTGGTACACCTTCTCCGCGGTCTGCACCGAGAAGCTCACCGGCTTGCCCTTCCTGAGCTCGCCGCCGCCGGCGTCGGTGTTGAGCGCGTACTCCGCATCGATAAGGTCGCGGTGCTTGGCGAGCAGCTCGCGGATCGAGGCGCTCGCCGTCTCCTCGTCGCCGGTGAGCGCCATGATCAGGTCGCGCGACGGGATCCACTTCTCGCGCCGCCAGCGGATGAAGCTGGCGACCAGCGTCGCAGCGCCCGCCTTGTTGTCCATCACGCCGCGACCGAAGTAGAAGCCGTCGCGCTCGCGGAAGACGAAGGGGTCGAACGACCAGTCCTCCCGCCGCGCGGGCACCACGTCGAGGTGCGCGAGCATGAGGATCGGCTTCCGGGTGCTCCCGGTCTTCGCGCGATAGCGCGCCACCAGCGCGAAGGTGCCAGTTGGGCCTTCGAGCACCTTCACGTCCGACGCGGGGAACCCCGCGTCGAGCAGCCGCGTCGCCATCGCCTCGGCGGCCTGGCGGGTCGTGCCGGCGGAGTCGGTGGTCGGGATCTCGACCAGCTGCTTCAGGATGGCGGCCGCGAGGCTGTCGGCGGCGACGCGGGACTGGGCCGGGAGCGGCGTGGGCCGGATCACCGGCGCGAGCGCCAAGGCGAGGACGACGGCTGTGCGGAGCGGAAGCGCCACGGAGATCTCGACGGGAGCGGGTTAGGTTGGAATAGTGGGTACGAATGGAAGGAGGCACAACCATGCTGGAGCGACTGCAGGGCCTGCCGGCGGGAGTGGACGGTATCAAGGCGGTCGGTAAGGTCTCGAAGGAAGACTACGAGCACGTGTTCGAGCCGCTGCTGGATGACGCGCGACGCGAGGGTCGCCGGATCCGTCTGCTGTACCAGCTCGGTCCCGAGTTCGAAGGACTCACGCCCGGCGCCGCGTGGGAAGACTTCCGGCTGGGCATCGGCTCGCTGCGGCTGCTCGATGGACTCGCCGTGGTGACCGACACCGGGTGGATCCGGGAGTCCACGCGGCTGATCGGGTTCGTGATGCCGTGTCCGGTTCGGGTGTTCCCCAACGCGCAGCGCGCCGAGGCCGTCGAGTGGCTGCGGTCACTGCCCGAAGGGCCGGCGGTGTCCCACAGGCTCACCGATTCGGGCGTCCTGGTAGTGGAAGTGAATCAGGCGCTCCGGGCGCAGGACTTCGATGCCCTCGCCGCCACGGCGGACGCCTGGATCGAGTCGCACGGCGCGCTGCAGGGGATCGTGATCCGCGCCCGCGAGTTTCCCGGGTGGGAGAATCTGGGGAGCCTCGTCCGGCACATCCGGTTCGTGCGCGATCACCACCGGCGGGTGCATCGCGTCGCGCTCGCGTCGGACAGCCGGCTGGCCGATCTGGCGCCGCGCCTCGGCGAGCACTTCGTGGACGCCGAGGTGAAGCGCGTCGGGTACGACGACCTCGACGCGGCCATCGCCTGGGCGGGAGGGGAAGACGGAATGCGCGCGGCTCCCTGATCGCGCCACTGGGTCACTGCAGCTCACCAGCTCAGCCAGTAGCTCGCTTTCACCGCCAGCACGTTGCGCGATTCACCACCGCTGAAGAGGGCGTCCAGGTCCCGGCCAAGCCGGAGGTTGCCGAGCGCGGTGTCGTTGTCGCGGTTCTGCTGCCACACCAGGAACAGCGTCGAGCCGGGCCGCCACTCCCAGCGGAGCACCGCGTTGGCCCGGAGCGAGCGGATGGTGAAGTCCTGCTCGGGCACGGTGAACGGCTCGCCGCCGTCGCCCGGATCGATCGCGGTTCCATCGGCGACCGGCGTGGCGGTTCCCTTATCCTGCCCGTACGCGGCAAAGCTGTACGTGCGCGGCGCCGCCAGCTCCTTGAGCGTCCCGAAGTCTCCAGCCGAGATGAGCGGCTGCAGGAAGAGCTGCAGCGTGAGCGTCGGCGTGAAGGTCCAGTCCACCCGCGTCTCCATCGCGACCTCGGTTTGATCCAGCGTGGCGAAGACGTAGCGCGCTCCGAAGGTCTCGGCGGCGGCGGGATCCTCCACGGTGGTGACGTACTGCGCCAGGGTGTGGTTCTTCGTGAGCGTGGGACCGAGGCTCACGTGCAGCGCCGGCGTGGGCCGCGCGCTGAGCGTCAGCGTCGCTTCGGTCGAGTGCTCGCGCGCCGCGGTCCACGACTGGGTCAGCTCGAGATCCATCCGCGCCGTCTTCCGCGTGTCCGTGCCGAGCGTGAGCTTCACGTCGCCGTTGGACGGGAGCCGCGCCACCGGCCCGCCGCGGGTCAGGCGGTCGTCGTCGGTGTGCGGGGCGTAGTCGCCCCGGAGCTCCACCGTCCAGAAGTTCCGGAGCTGCGACGAGAGGATCAGCCCGAACGAGCCGAACACCCGGTCGCCGTCGAAGTTCCAGGCGTGGTTGGAGAACGGGAAGATCAGCCACTGCCGGAACAACCTGCCCGGCCGGGTTTCCTGGTACTCGAGGCCGGTCGAGAACGCGCGACGGTCGGCGTTGGACTGGAAGCCGAGATCGTTCACCTCGAACGCGTGCCCCGTCTGCTGGTACACCAGCCCGCCCATCCAGTGCCGTCCGCTGTTCTTCCACAGCGCCGCCTGCCACGCGTAGCCGGTGAGCGAGGTGCGGGTGGGGTCGAAGGCGAAGCTGGTGGCGTCGGGCCGCTGGTAGTACCGCGCGCTGGAGCGTTGGGTGAGTGCCATCGCCTCGGGCGTGCCGTTCACGGTGCTCACGCCGACCGCGCCGTCGAGCGACCACTCGCGATTCTTCCACGAGTTGGTGAAGTCGAGCCCCACCAGGTACGCGTTCCCTCGGAGCAGGGACATCAGCTCGCCGCTGCCGTTCTGGTCGCGGTTCACGGCCGTCGCCATCAGGCCCACCGTGCTGTTCCCGCCGCGCAGGTCCTTCCGCACCCGACCCACGAAGTAGTTGGTGAGCGGCTCGACCGGCGTCGCGGTCCGCGCGCCCGTCGCGTCCACGAAGCGCGCCTGCTCCTCCGCCGTCACCGCGTCGAGCACACCGAGCGACCAGCCGCTGCGGGTGCGCCCGCTGAGCTTTGCCGCCGCGTCGATCGAGGTCTCGGTCGGCAGGTCCACGTAGCGCACGTCGCTACCGTTGACCCGGCCCTGCGGCTGCCGTCCGATGCGCCGGCTGAAGAAGAACTCGGGGAAGTCGAAGCTGTTGTTGGTCCGGATCCCGCCGAAGCGGAAGACGTCCGCGCCCTCGACGAAGAACGGCCGCTTCTCGGGGAAGAAGGTCTCGAACGCACTGAGGTTCACTACGGCCGGGTCCACCTCCACCTGGCCGAAGTCGGGGTTCACGGTGGCGTTGAGCGTGAGATCGCTGGTGAGGCCGTAGTGCAGGTCGAGCCCCGCCGAGCCGCGGTAGTCGTCGCCGCTCCGGAACGGATCGCCTGCCTCCACGGGCGCGTAGGTGGCGCTGGCCAGCACGTAGGGCGCGAGCTCGAGGCGACGCTGCGCCCGGAGCGGTCCCAGCCCCACGAGGTGCCCGTACCGGCTCGGCCCGCTGGTCTCGACCTTGGGAACGAAGGAGAACCAGTCCTCCTCGCCCTTGCGCAGGATCTTCCGGTAGAGCTGGATCCCCCACAGGCCGTCCGAGGTGGAGTTGTACCGGAGCTGCGACAACGGGATCCGGAGCTCCGCGGTCCACCCGAGCGAGTCCACCTGGGTGGCGCTCTCCCAGACCGGATCCCACGAGACGTCCTCATCACTCCCCTGCGCCGAGGAGCCGAGGATGCCGTCGAGCACCGCACCGCCGGGCGTGACCCGGAAGTGCACCCCGCTCAGATGATCGTGAAAGGTGTCGAGGTAGACGTCGAACTGGTCGGCCTGCACCTCGTCGTCCCGCCGAGCCAGGACCGGCCTGATCCGTCCGGGCTCGGAGTCGTACATTCGGGCGCCGACGTAGAGCGCATCGTCCGAGATGAGGACGCGGACTTCGGTACGCTCGGTGGCGGGCCGGCCCTCCTGCGGATCGGTCTGGATGAACCGCTGGGCGGGCTCCGCGGCGGCCCACGCGGGCTCGTCGAGGCGGCCGTCCACCGTGATCGTGCCCTCGACTCGCGCGGCGCGCACCTCTGGGGCTGAGCCGTGGCCGGTGGGAATCAGGGTGTCCTGGGGTGACTGCGACGACGGCGCCTGCACGGCCGTAATGGCGGCGAGCGCGAGCGCGACGGGGAAGCCGGCGGGCATGGGTCTCCACGTGGTTCGGGAAGCGATCCCGCACTAGGACGGGTCCTGGGCGCGAAAGGTTGCGGCCGACCGCATATTCCGGGACCATGAGCACCCTCGAAGCAACTGCCGGCGTCGCCATGACGGCCCTGTGGCTCGTCTGGCTTGCATACTGGTGGTACAACGCGCGAGGCGTGAAGCGGCCCCGCTGGCGTGAGCCGGCCGCGTCGCAACTCAGGCACCGCGTCCCCATCATGTTCGCGGCGCTGCTGCTCGCCGCGCCGCGGCTCTGGCCCGAACTGCTCCGGCGGCGCTTCCTGCCGGCGGGGGCCCTCTTTCCGCTGCTCGGCACCGTGCTCGTGGCGGTGGGGCTCGGCATTACGGTCTGGGCGCGGCGGCACCTCGGCCGCGACTGGAGCTCGAGCGTGGAGGTGAAGGAAGGACAGCGGCTGGTGTGCACCGGGCCGTACCAGTGGGTGCGACACCCGATCTACAGCGGGATACTGCTGGCGTTTCTCGGCGTAGCCCTGGCGGTCGGCGAGTGGCGCGGGCTCGCCGCGCTGCCGCTGGTAGCGCTGGCGTTCGTGGTGAAGAGCCGGGCGGAAGAGGCCCGGATGAGGGAGACGTTTCCGGAGTACGAGGGGTACCGACGGGAGACCCGGGCGCTCATCCCCGGGGTATACTGAGCCGTCCCTCTCCGTCTGGCGCACCGGAGCGCCGGCGCGTATGCTCTCTCGTCCCCACAAGGCCGGAACCATGGGCGCCACCCTCCCGATCACGCCGCCCGGCGTCATCACGCAGGAGTTCCGCACCCCGCGCGCGGTCCGCCGTGGCGTGATCGCCGGCGTCGTCGGCAACATGCTCGAGTGGTACGACTTCGCGCTGTTCGGCTTCTTCGCCCCACAGATCGGCGCCCACTTCTTCCCGGCGCACGATCCCACGGCGTCGCTGCTCGCCGCCTACGGCACCTTCGCCGCCGGCTTCCTCATGCGGCCTGTGGGCGGCGCGTTGTTCGGCTGGGTCGGCGACCGCTATGGCCGGAAGCAGGCCCTCATCTGGTCCGTGCTCGCGATGGCGTTTCCGTCCTTCTTCATCGGCCTCCTGCCGAGCGCGGCGACGATCGGCCTCGCCGCGCCCATTCTGCTGCTGGTGTTCCGGTTGATGCAGGGGCTCGCGGTCGGCGGCGAGTACATGGCCTCGTCGGTGTTCCTGGTCGAGGGCGCGCCACCGGGCCGGCGCGGGCTCATGGGAAGCTGGGGACCGATCGGCGCGTCCGCGGGCATCCTGCTCGGCTCGGCGGCCGGCGCGATCATCAATGCGGTGCTGCCGCCCGAGGCGGTCGCCGCGTGGGGTTGGCGGATTCCGTTCCTGGCCGGCCTCGCCGTCGCGCTGGGCGGGCTTGCGATCCGGCGTCACTATGTCGAGCGGGTGCCGCACCAGCCGGTCGCGAAGTCGCCGCTCCGCGAGGCGTTCCGCACCCACTGGCGGACGATGCTGCACCTGATAGGACTGGTGGCGGGCGGCGGCGTCGGCTTCTATGCCGTGTTCGTCTATTCCACCACCTGGCTCGAGCAGACCGCGGGTGTTCCCGCCGAGACCGCGCTCGGCATCAATACCGCGGCGATGGTGGTCATGCTGTTCGCGGTCCCCGCGGCAGGCTGGGCCAGCGACCGCTTCGGCCGCCGGCCGGTGCTGGCGATTTCGGGTGGCGCGCTCACGCTGCTCGTGTATCCCTGCATGGCGCTCATGGCGACGGGCCGCACTGGTGCGATCCTGCTGGGGCAGGGTGTTCTCGCCGTGCTGATCGGCTCGGTTCTCGGAATCCTCCCGGTTACCATGGCCGAGCTCGCGCCGTGGCGGGTGCGGTGCAGCGTGCTCTCGGTGGCCTACAACATCTCGCTCGCCGTGCTGGGCGGCACCACCCCGATGGTCGCGGCGTGGCTGGTGGCGCGGACGCAGATGCCGCTCACGCCGGCCATCTACGTGGCGCTCGCGAGCGCGCTGACCTTCGTCTCGGCGCTGTTCCTCCCCGGCGCGGCGCGGCACAGCCTCACGAAGGAGTTCGAGGCGGCGCGCCTGCGGTAGGCGAGGGCTACGGCGCTCAGGGCGCCTCGCGCCTCCCGGCGGCGGCGCGCGCGCCCATCCGCTCCAGGCGCCGCTCCGCCTCCTGTGCGGTCGCCCGATCGCCGCTCTGCCCGAGCGCCAGCGCCTCCTCGTACGGGCACCCGACCTTGCCCCACTCGGCCGCGGCCGCGATGGGATCCCCTGCCAGCTCCAGCGCGCAGGCCGCCGGAATCCCTTCCGGCACCCGGTCGAGCGCGCCGGCGCGGTGCAGCCACACGGCCAGGATGCCTCTGCTCCAGAAGGCGTCCTTGCCGAGCGACAGCTCGTACGTGGGCCGCGCTTCCGCCGCCACCGCGGTCAGGTCTCTCCGGAGCCACGCCGCCTCCGCCCGCGCGATTGCCACCGGGCCCAGGCGCTGCAGCTCGGCCGCGCGGTCGGCCAGCTCCTTGGCCTCGTCGAGCAGCTCATCGGCGCCGGCTTCGCCCCGCGCGGAGCGAAGGCGGCCGAGGACGCACAGTCCATTGATCCGCGCCAGTGGCGCGGTCCCGGGGTGATCGATCAGCGCGCGTGCTTCACGCTCGGCCGCGTCCCACTCGCCGGTGTCGAACGCGAGTACCGCCTTCCACGAGCGGAGGTACATGGTCCAGAAGTCGAGGTCGCGCGCCTCGGTATACTCGAGCCCCGCCTCGATCCGGCGCCGCGCCTCCGGATACTGGCGGTCGGCCACCAGCCCGGTGAAGTTCGCGTAGCAGCGGGCCACGTGCTCCTGGTACCCGGCCTCGCGGGCGAGCCTGAGGGCGCGCTCGAGCTTCGCGTATCCCTCCTCGGGTCGCGTCGGCACCTCCGCGGTCCCCACATTGGTGAGCGCGTGCACCAGGATCTCGCCGTCACCAAGCTGCTCCGCCAGCGCGATCGCCTTGTTGCCCCACTCCACCGCCTGCCCGGTCTCGTTCGCGAGCATGTGGAGCTGGGAGAGATTGCTGTAGGCCATCGCGAGCTCGGGCCCCGTGCCCAGCGGCTCGAGCACCGCTACGGCCTCCGCCGCGTAGCGCTCCGCGTCCTCGCGCCGGCCGCTCGACCACGCGAGCCGCGACAGCCAGCGGAGCGCCACGCCTTCGCCGGTGTGGTCGCCCTGGCGGCGGCGGATCACGAGCGCCTCCTCCCGTGCCGGGACCGCCTCCGACAGATCGGCATACAGGTAGGCCTCGTACGACCGGCCCTCGAGCAGCGCGGCCCGGGCCGCTAGCGGGATTCCCGTGGCGAACCTGAGCCCCGCCGCGTAGTGCGCCGCCGCTTCCCGGTGCGCGCCGAGCGCGGAGGCCTGCGCTCCCGCGAGCGGGACCCAGCGCTGCACCGCCGCCGCGTCGCCCGCCCCTTCCGCGTGATGTACCAGTCGCGCCGGGGCGATGGGCGCCGGCGCGGCTTCGAGTGCCGCGAGGACCCGCACGTGCAGCGCGCGACACCTCGCCTTCGGGAGGCTCTCGTCCACCGCGCGGCGCGCCAGCTCGTGCCGGAAGCCGACGCCGTGCTGGTCGCGCACCAGCATCCCGGCCCCGAGACACTCCTCGACCGCCACCGAGTCGGGCCCCAGCAGCCGCTCCACCAGCCATGGCTCGGCCCGTCCGGGGATCACCGAGATCGTCTCCATCGCGGCGCGCGCCTCGGCCGAAAGACGCGTCGCGCGGCCCAGCACCGCGTCGCGCACGGTGGCGGGGATCCCGGTGTCGGCCGCCGCGAGGACCTCGGAGACGTAGAACGGATTCCCGCCCGTGGCCGCGTGCAGCCCACGCGGCGAGCGGCCGGCCTGGCGCGCGAGCCGCTCCACGGCCGCCCTGCTGAGCGGGCGCAGCTCGAGCCGGTGCACGGTGCCGCGCGGAAGGTCGCCGAGGACGGCGCGGAGCGGGTGAATCGGGCCGAGCTCGTCGTCGCGCGTCGTGACGATGAGGAGCAGCGGAAGTCGGGACGCGCGCCGGCCGAGGAACTTGAGCAGGTCGAGCGTGGCCTCGTCGGCCCAGTGCACGTCCTCGAGCACGAGCACCGTGGGCGGGCGTCCGGGGCCGAGCTCGTCGAGCACGGTGGAGAAGATCGTCTCCCGGCCGGCGCCGCTCCGGAGCGCCGTTTCGAGCGCACCGCCGAGGTGTCCGGCAATGTCGTAGAGCGGCCCGAGCGCTCGCGGCGTGAACAGCGCTTCGCACCAGCCCCAGAGCAGCCGCACTCCCCGCTCGGCCCGCGCGAACTCCTCCACCAGCGACGTCTTCCCGATCCCCGCCTCGCCCGAGACCACCACCACGGCGCCGCTGCCCGCGACGGCGGAGACCAGCATGCGCTCGAGCGCTTCGAGGAACTCGTCGCGCTCGACGAGCGTCGGGCCGTGGATGGCGGGCGGGACCGCCGGCGGCGCGGCCATCGTCGCCGCGGCCGGCTCGACGAGTGCGCGCGCCAGCTCGGAGGCGCCGGAGAAGCGCTCCTTCGGATCGCGCGCGAGTGCCCGACGCACGGCGCTCGCCACGTGCGCGGGCACGTCCGGCCGCAGCGCGCCGAGCTCCGGTGGCGGCTCGGTCAGGCGCCGGAACATCACCGCCATCGCATTGTCGCCGGCGAACGGCGGCCGTCCGGCGAGCATCTCGAACAGGACGCAGCCGAGGGCGTACACGTCGGCCCGACCGTCCACCGGCTCGCCGGAGAGCTGCTCGGGACTCATGTAGGCGGGGCTGCCGACCGCGTCACCGGCGCCGGTGATCCGCGTGTCTCCCGCCGCCCCCATCAGCCGCGCCACCCCGAAGTCCGCTACCAGCGCATGCACCCGCCCAGCGGGCTCCCGATCCGCGGTGCCCGGCTCGCGCGGGGGATACCCCGAGAGCAGCACGTTCTCCGGCTTGATGTCCCGGTGCACCACCCCGCGCTCGTGCGCGTAGGCCAGCGCGTCCGCGACCTCCCGCGCCAGCCCGAGCGCGTCGGTCAGCGGCAGCTTTCCCTCGCGCTCCAGCAGGCGGCGGAGGGACTCGCCCGGGACGTGGGGCATGGTGTAATAGAGGAATGTCGTGGGAGCCCCACTCATGGCCCACGACCCACGACCCACGACGGCCGCGCCCGAATCCAGCAGCGGCAGGATATTCGGATGCACCAGCCCCGCCATCACCCTGATCTCACGCTCGAACCGATCGGCCCCCAGCGATCCGGCGGCGTCGGGGCGGAAGACCTTGAGGGCGACGGGGCGGTCGTGGCGGAGGTCGCGGGCGAGGTAGACCACGGCCATGCCGCCGCGGCCGAGCTCGCGCTCGAGACGGTAGCGCCTGCGGAGGGCGTCCGCGAGAGCTTCGGGAGGGGCGAGGTGATCGGTCGGCACGCATGAATGTAGGAGGAGGGGGGGCGGCCGGACAGGCGGACCGGTGAAGCGGCGGAGCGGACTGTCGCGTAGTGTATTCAAGGCGCCCGTGAGCGTCTTACGGGATATCGAATCACGCCCTCTCTCCTCCTACGGGCGGGCATCGAGATGCAACTTACCCTTCTGGAATCAGATCGAAGCTTCTTCCACTCGGCCGAATGGGTGGTCGTGAGTGTGGTGGCGCACTTCGGGGTGCTGGGGATGCTCCTCTCGGCTACAGCGAACGGGACCAGGCTGCCGGTCACCGAGCGCGACGCGAGGGTCTTCTTCCTCCTGCCGCCGAACCGGGTGCCGGCGTCCGTGCGGCAGGCGGAGCTTCCGCGGGTCGGGAAGCTGGCGTCCGGGCTGGGAGAGGGCGGGGTGGCCGGATTTGCGCCGGGGCCTGGGCCGGGCGCGGTGGCTCCGGCGCGGCGACGGGGGACGCATAGCGGGCCGAAGCTCCAGGAGCTGGCGCCGGCGGCCACGCTGTTCGTCCCCGACAGCGTGTACAGCGTGCTCCAGGTGGATGAAGTCGTGGAGCGCTATCCCAGCAGCGCGGCGCCGGTCTATCCGGAAGTGCTGATGCTGCGGGGCACCCAGGGCCAGGTCGAGGCCACCTACGTGGTGGACACACTCGGCCGGGTGGACACGACGACGATCGAGGTGCTCCGGAGCGACCATCCGCTGTTCACCCAGTCGGTCCGGACCGCGCTGGCCGACACCCGGTTCCGGCCGGCTCGCCGGGGCGGCAAGTCGGTACGGCAGCTCGTGCAGCAGCGGTTCAGTTTCCGGGTGCAGCCGGGAACGTTGCCGGCCTCCGCGGCGCGGTGACCCGCTGAGAGAGCCCGCTGGCTTGCGCTGACCGGTCCCACATCATACTGTAGACCTGCGCGGCGATTTCCCCGACTTGACGGGCCGCGCACCGGACTCGTTCCGGCACTTCCGTCTAAGTCGCGGCCGGCGGCCCGCGACTCCACATCGCGGGCCGCTTCGCGTCCGGACGCTGGAAGAGGAGGACGCCCCCGTCCCGGCGGCCAACATGCCGAATGCGGCGAACGACGACGAGGAGGACTGGCCAATGGCACCCGGTCAATTGGGCGACGGACTTCTCGGGCTGTTTCACATCCTCGTGCTGCTCATCTGCCTGCGGTCGGGGGATCGAAGGGGCGACTGGTTGGAAGCGCGCGTGGGTGCGTTGGTTACCTGGTGGTATTCACGAACGGTCTTCCCGGCGGACCGGGAAGGGCGCGACCGGCCGTTCCCGTTCCGGCGTTAGGCACCCGATGCTGATGCCGGCGGCCGCTCTCAGGGTGCCTCCGCAGGCTGCGTGACCACCAGTTGGTCCGCCCCCTGCAGCACGATCTCGACCCGCCCCTGGTAGCGCACGATCCTGCCGCGCACCCCGACCCGTCGCCCCTCCAGCGAGTCGAGCCCTTCGGTCCACGCGGGCGCCGGCGCGAGCGCCACGGCCGTAAACGTCTGCCGCGGGAAACGCGCGCCGAAGTTGACGTACACCGTCCCCTTTCGCGAGCGCGAGACCTCGGCGACCGTGCCCACCACCGTCACCGTCTGTCCCACATGCGCCAGCGCCTCCCGGTCGGTGATCGTGCCGGGCGGCCCCGCGACCGTGTCCGCCGCCATCGCGGCGGCCGCCGCGTGATAGCCCGCGAGCGCCTGGTTGAGCACCGTCGCCAGCCGCACGCCGGCGGCGATCAGGGCGTGGTCGATCACCGGCCGGCTGGCCTGAACGTAGGCCCGACCGAGTTGACCGTCGCGAGGGAGCTTGTAGGCGTACTCGACCGCCGCGCGATGCTCCTCCATCGCCCAGGCCGCCGGCGTGCCGCGCCCGAGCGCGCGCAGATCCATCGTCTTCATCCGGGCCCGCAGATACGCCAGGTACTGGTCTCCCGTCATCCCGGACGCCTCGACCAGCTCGCCGTCCCACACCTTGTGCAGGTCGGTGGGGCGACCGAGAAAGATCACATGGCGCTGGTTGCCGCCGCGGTCGCCGTCGTCGGCGACGTGCAGCGGCTGGTGCAGGTCGCCGATGAAGTGGATGAGGAACCGGAGCGCCTCGGCGCGCTCGTCGGGTGACGCGGCGGTATCGGCCAGGATGCGCCGGTCGCGCTCGATCGCGGCGATGATGCACTCGCCGCGCGGGCAGTCGCGGGCGGAATCGTAGCTCGTGGCCGCGAGCGGGATGTTGACGAAGTGCAGCTTGTCGGTATCGCGCCGATAGTGGCGGATGTTGTCGGCCCACACCGACGCGTCGGCCAGGCTTTGGCCGCCGAGCAGGTCGCGCGCGGCGGCGCGGGCCTCGGGCGTGAGCAGCGGCTCCGCCAGCCGGGCGACGAGCCGGTGGCCGAGGTCCCACCAGCGGGCGCGGGCGCCGTCGAGCGCGTGCGCCGGGACGGCGAGGAGCGCCGCGGCCGCGAGCGGCAGAAGGCAGTGCTGGCGGAGCATAGGAGGAGAAGTTAATTCGGCGGACTCGAGACGTTGGACATCCGGCTCTGGCGCTCCGGGCCGGACCACGTCACATTTGTCCCCCACCGCACGGCAGCGCCGATGCGGCGACCCGCCTTCACCTGCACTTCCCTCGTTACAACCCAACACCGGAGGTCGGAATGCGCACCACGCGGTCGCAGTGGCGTCAGTGTTGTCTCATGCTGTTGACATGCAGTGTGGCACTGGGGGCGGCCGCGTGTGGTGACGACGACAACAACCCGGGTGGGGGCTTCGGCCCGCCCGAGACCGAAGGGCTGCCGACGGCGGACGCGCTGCGCCAGGCGCTCCAGGCCGCCGTCGGGCAGGCCAACGGCGGCCTGGGCTTCCAGATGTGGGCCACGGTCGTGGATCGGAGCGGGATTGTGGTGGACGTGGTGTTCTCGGGCGCGGGCTACGGGGACCAGTGGCTGCTCAGCCGGGTGATCTCGGCGCAGAAGGCGAGCACCGCCAACGGGCTGAGCCTCGACGCCTTCGCGATCTCGACGGCCAATCTCTGGGCGCCCACCCAGCCGGGCGGGAGCTTGTTCGGTCTGCAGGAGAGCAACCCCGTGGACCCCGGCCTGGCCTACGAGGGCAACGCCGCGACCTTCGGGACCTCCAGCGATCCGATGATCGGTAAGCGCATCGGGGGAGTGAACGTCTTCGGCGGCGGCCTCGCGCTCTACAACGCCGCCGGGCAGAAGATCGGCGCGGTCGGGGTCAGCGGCGACACCAGCTGCGCCGACCACAACATCGCCTGGCGCGTGCGCGACGCGCTCGGGCTGGACTACGTGCCGGCCGGCGTGGCCGACGGCAATACGACGGACAACATCATCTACGACGTCGATGCCGAGGGGCATAGCGCGGGCGGCTTTGGCCATCCCGAGTGCTCGCCCCAGTCGACCAGCATCGGGCAGCAGCTGCCCGTCACCAACCCGGTGAGCCCGCCGCCGGCGACCTGATCAGGGTGGGGAGCGGGGGGCTGGGGGCGCTCGGACCGAGCCGTGCTCCCTGCGCTCCCCGCGCCCCCGGTCCCTACGGCGCCACCGTAATCGTCCCCACCATGTTCGGATGCACCGCGCAGTGGTACTTGTACGTGCCCGCCTTCGTGAGCTCTATCGAGTAAGTGTCCCCGCCCCCCAGGAGCTGCGACGTCGCGAACGCCCCGTCGTCCGACATGATCATGTGCGCCGTCGCGGTCCCGCCGCCGCCGCCGTAGCCGCCTCCCCCGGTCACGTCCGTGTTGACCCACCGCACGCTCACCGAGGCCGCGCCGCCGAGCACGACGGACTTCGGATTGGGGTTGAACGCCGTCGTCGTGAGGAGGGACGCGCCCGGTACTATGGCGATGTCGCCCGACGCGGGCGGCGGCGGCGGGGGGTTATCGGTCCCGGTCGGACCACTGCTCGAGCCGCACGCGGCGGCGGACAGCACCAGCGCGGCGACGAGTGCACTCCGGATCATGGCATCACCTCCTGAGGTTGCGATTGGTCATTCGACGACGATGCGCCCGGTCATCTTCGGGTGCAGCGAACAGAAGTAGGGATACGTCCCCCGCCGGTCGAGCTTGAGCGTGTACTGCTGGTCGGTGTCGAGAGCGGGCGACGAGCGGAACCGCCCATCGGCGCTCGCGATCAGGTGTGGCACGTCGTCGCCGTTGACCCACATCACCTTGCGGCCGGCCGTGAGATGCAGCTCGGGCGGGCTGAAGCTGAAGTTGTCGATCCGGACCACCATCGCATCGCCGATCACCGCCGGGGTCGCGGCCGCGGTGTCGCGGTGCACGGTGCCGCTCGCCGCGGCGGCCGAACCCGCGGGCGCGGTGCCGAGCGCACTGTCCACCACCGCGAGCGAGTGGTGGCCCTGGTGGTACGTGACGGTCGCGAGGCCCAGCAGACTCCGGAGCCGCTCGGGCTCCACCGTGAGCGGCCCCGGTGATGGCGCCGTGCCGGGCGCGGGCTGCGGAAAGGCGGTGGACATCGCGGTGTGGAACGCGACGTTCCCCTCCACCTTCTGCATGACCTGATGGATGTGCCCGTTGAGCACTGTCACCGAGCCGAAGCGCTTGAGCAGCGCAAGCGCCTGCTCGCTGTCATCCGTTCCCCAGCCCCAGTCGGGATAGACCGTCCAGAGCGGCACGTGCGCGAACACGACCACCGGCGTGCTCGATGAGACGCCGGCCAGGTCCTTCTTGAGCCAGGCGAGCTGCTCCGCGCCGAGCGTACCGAGGCCGCCGGCCTTGAGGTTGAGCACGTTCACCAGGCCGACGAAATGCACGTCACCGTGGTGAAAGCTGTACCAGCCGTCGCCCCGCGTCTTCCGCCCATAGCGCGCCAGATACTGCTTCCCGTTGTCCTCCAGCACGTCGTGCTCGCCGGGGACGTAGAAGACCCGGTCCGTCCGGATCCCCTTGATCACCTGATCGGCGGTATCGAACTCGGTCGCCTTGGAGAGCTGGGAGATGTCGCCCGTGTGGAGCACGAATGCCGGCCGCCGGCCCAGCCGGTTGAGCCGGTCCACCGCCTCCTGCAGCGTCGCGGTGACATCGGGGTTGGCGGCCTTGGAGAAGCCGATGTGGCTGTCGCTGATCTGGGCGAAGAACAGCTCGCCCCCGAGCGAGGCCGCGTCGAGCGGCCCGCGGCCGAGCGGGACCGAGCGAAGCACGCCGCCCTGCATCGCCCAGAGCGCGCCGGTGCCGGCCCACGCCATGCATTTGAGAAATCCGCGGCGATCGATGCCGTCTTCGCCATGGTCGTGAAGGATCGAATCGGTCATGGTTGTGCGTTCCCTTCAGAGCAGGATGAGCTCGACATCGCGGAAGCCGCCGAGCCAGCGGGTGAGCGTGCCGAAGCCGATGCCATGAGTGCGGGTGGCCGCGCCCGCGCCCTCGTGCGCCCAGAGCGTCTCCGGTTCCCCCTTCGCCGCGTCGGGGAACCGGCGGCGTGACACGTCGGAGTTGAGCCAGATCAGGCACAGGCGCGTGCGTCCCCTGCTGCCGCCGGCCGCTGCGCCGCGGCCGAGATAGATCAGGAGCTCGCACGCCTCTTCGATGTCGGGCACGGCGAGCACGGCGTGGCGGAGGTCGCGCAGGAAGCCGTCCGCGTCGGTGAAGCGTGCGCCGTCGATGAAGCAGATCGGTATCATGGTTCCTCCTCCCACTCACAGGACGGCGGACCGCCGGCGGCTATTCCCGGGAATATCCGGACGGCTCGATCGCTCCAGTCCGGGGAGTCCGCGTTGACGCCCCCGCGTCCGGGCTGCATCGTTCACCCCCTCGGAGCTCGGCAGAACGAACCCGCTCGGATCGGAGACCCGCACGGTCGCGTCGTTCGAGCAGCAGATGCTGCCCCACCTGGGCGCCGCGTTCACGCTGGCGCGCTATCTCCTGCGGGAGCCGGCCGACGCGGAGGACGCCGTCCAGGAGGCATACCTCCAGGCGCTGCGCCACTTCGACGGCTTCCGGGGGGAGAACGCCCGCGCGTGGCTGCTGACCATCGTGCGGCGGGTCTGCTGGGCGTGGTCCGACCGGGGCCGCCGCCACGCATCGGCGACCGACCCCGAGCTCCTCGACGACCTGCCCGCCGACGACGACGATCCCGAGACCCAGGTCATCCGCGGAGAGCTGCAGGCCCAGCTCACGCGAGTGGTCGACGCGCTCCCGCTCCCGTTCCGGGAGGTGATCGTGCTGCGCGAGATTCAGGAGCTGTCGTATCAGGAGATCGCGGAGGTGACCGGGGTGCCGGTGGGGACGGTGATGTCACGCCTCTCGCGGGCGCGGCGCCGGCTGCAGCGCGCGCTCGAGGCGCAGGGAATGGGAGGGGCCCATGGTCTGTGAGCACGCGACGCGCGCGGAGCTGAGCGGCTTCGCCGACGGCGAGCTGTCGGCCGAGGAGCGCCGCTGGTGGGACGAGCACCTGCAGATCTGCCCCGCCTGCCGGGAGGTGCTCGCCCGGATCCAGTCGCTCCGCACCTCACTTCGTCACCACCTGCCGCCGCGGGAGCCGTCGTCGGCCTTCCGCGAAGAGCTGCGGCAGCTCCTCCGCTCCGGGGAGACCAGCGGCCCGCCTCCCGTGCCGCTCCGCCGCCGCACCTGGCCCATGGTGCTCGGCGGCGCGCTCGCCGCGACGCTGGTCTTTGCCTTCGGCCTTGGCGTGGGCCGGGTGACGGACGGGGGTGCCGCGGGCGATCCGATCGTCGCGCAGGTCGTGGCGGGCCACGTCCGCTCGCTCGAGGTGGACCACCTGGTGGACGTGGCCTCGTCCGAGCACCACGTCGTCAAGCCGTGGTTCGCGGGGAAGCTCGACTTCTCACCCCCGGTCCCCGAGCTGGCCCAGGCCGGGTTCCCGCTGGCGGGCGGACGCGTGGACTACCTCGGCGGCCGGCAGGTGGCGGCCCTCGTCTACCGTGGCGGTCCGCACTACATCAATCTCCTGATCTGGCCCGCCGCCGGGACGCCCTCATCCCGCTGCGACCGCGCCCCGGTCGTGGTGCGGCAGGGCTTCAATCTCGCGCATGGCCACGCGGCGGGGATGGAGTTCTGGGCCATCTCGGATTTGAACCGGCAGGAGCTGGAGAAGTTCGTGACCACCTGGCAGCGTGCGGTTGCGCCGGCAGAGGCCGGGTGCGGGTGAGCTGCTGATTCGCCACGGAGGCACGGGTCCAAGGAACCCCACCGAAGCCGAGTCCTTCGTGTAACCTCCGTGCCCTCCGTGCCTCCGTGGTGATCCCTCTGTGGTGAATCAGGTCCCACCGCTAGCTTCCACCGCATGACTCGACGCAACCGACTCCTCGCGATCGCCGGGGGACTGGTGGTTTTGGTGCTCGCCCTGCTGGTGATCCTGCCGCTCCTCTTCCAGGATCGCATCGCCCGGCGCGTCAAGGCCGAGGTGAATCAGAGCCTGAACGCCCGCGTGGACTGGCAGGATGCGGGACTCGGCCTGATCCGGAACTTTCCCAACCTCACGCTCACGCTCGACGGCCTCACCACCACCGGCGTGGACCGCTTCGCGGGCGACACGCTCGCCGCGGTACGCCATCTCCGGGTGGTGATCGATCTGGCGAGCGCGGTGAAGAACGCCCTCGGCGGCAGCGACCCCATCGTGGTGCGCGCGGTGGAGCTCGACCAGCCGCGGGTTCGGCTGATCGCGCTGGAGGACGGCACCGCCAACTGGGACATCACGAAGCAGGCCGCGGCAACTCCGGAGACCAAGGCGGCGAAACCGGTCTCCATCAACCTCCGCCGGTTCGAGATCGAGGACGGCGCCATCTCTCTCGACAACCGCAAGGCCAACCTGCAGGCGTCGCTCGTCGGCTATGACCAGACGCTGAGCGGCGATTTCAGCCAGAACCTCGTGGGCGTCAAGACCAAGGCCGAGGCCGACACGGTCAACGTCACCTTCGCCGGGATTCCGTACCTGACGCGTGTCCAGCTCGCCCTCGACGCCGACGCTCGGGCCGACCTCGCCAAGAAGATCTACACCCTTCGCGACACCGAGCTCCGTCTCAACGACCTCCGGCTCGGCGTCTCCGGCTCGGCCAGCAACGCGGGCGACAACCTCGGTCTCGATCTGGCCTTCAAGGCGCCGAGCACCAACTTCCGGAGCATCCTCTCGCTGGTCCCCGCGGTCTACGCGCACGACTTCGACAAGGTGAAGACCTCGGGCAGCTTCACCGTAAACGGGCGGGTCAAAGGGGAGTACGGCGAGACCGCGTTCCCCTCGTTCGCCCTCGACGCCAGGGTGGATGACGCCGCATTCCAGTACTCCGACCTCCCGCTGCCGGCGCGGAACATCATCCTCGACCTGTCGCTCACGAATCCGGGGGGCAGCGCCGACAGCACCGTCGTGGACCTCCGGAAGTTCCACGTCATCATCGGCCGGAACCCGCTGAACGCATCGTTGGTGGTGCGGACCCCGGTCTCCGACCCCGCGGTGAACGCGCAAGTCGCCGGCAAGGTGGACCTGGCCGACGTGCGCCGCACGGTCAAGCTCGAGGGCGTGGACCAGCTCGCCGGGACCGTCGCGGCCAACGCCTCGCTCCGGACCCGGATGTCGGACATCAAGCACAAGCGGTACGGCCAGGTCGCCGCGAGCGGCACGGTGGGCGTGGCCGGACTCACGGTGAAAGGCGAGGTGCTACCCAAGCCGCTCACGATCAGCCAGGCGTCGCTCCAACTCGCGCCCGAACGGGCGGAGCTCCGCGCCTTCAAGGGCACGGTGGGCAGCAGCGATCTCGAGGCCACCGGCTCGCTGCAGAACCTCCTGTCGTTTGTCATGCAGAACGACACCCTGCACGGCACCGCGAGCGTCCGGAGCAATCACTTCGACCTGGACGAGTGGCGCTCGGGCGGCGGCGAGCTCGAGATCATCCCGGTCCCGCCGCGAATCGACTTCGCGCTCGACGCCACGGTCGCGGAGCTCACGTACGACAAGCTCAAGATGAGCAATGCCCACGGCAAGCTGCGGGTGAAGGACCGGCGCGTCACGCTGGAAAACTTCCAGATGAACACGCTGGGCGGGCAGATCGCGCTCAACGGGTACTACGAGACCGTGGACACGACCAAGCCCGCGTTCGACGTGGGGTTCCGCATGATGAAGGTGGACATCCCGTCCGCATTCGAGGCGTTCGCCACCGTCCAGGCGCTTGCCCCGGTCGCGAAGTACGCCATCGGCAAGGTATCCACCGACCTGCACGTGAACGGCGCCCTCGGCAAGAACATGCTGCCGCTCTTCCCGGGGCTCACCGGCGGGGGCACGCTCCAGACCACCCAGCTCGAGCTGCATGACTTTCCGGCGTTGGAGAAGGTGGTGGACGTGACCAAGCTCCAGTTTCTCGACAACCCGACGATGCAGGCGCTCCGGGCGGCGTTCCAGATCCGGGAGGGACGCCTCTTCATGCAGCCGTTCACCGTGAACGTGGCGGGCACGACCATGACCGTGAGTGGCTCGAACGGCCTCGACCGCTCGGTCGCCTACACGCTGGGGCTCAAGGTGCCGCGCTCGCTCATGGGCAGCGCGGCCAACCAGGCGATCGCCGGGCTGGTCTCGAAGGCCGGCGCCGCCGGCCTGGACGTGAGCGCTGCGCCGACGGTCCCGCTTGGTATCGAGATCGGCGGGACGGTGACCAGCCCGACAGTGAGTGTGGACGTGGGGAGCGTCGCGTCGTCGGTGAAGGAAGGGGCGGAGCAGGCGGTCAAGCAGGCCGTCACCCAGAAGGTGGATACGGTGGCGCAGCGTCTGGTGGCCGAGGCCGAACAGAAGGCAGGCGCCATCCGTCGCGAGGGCGACTCGCTCGCCGCCAAGGTCAAGCGCGAAGGCTATCAGCAGGCCGACGCGCTCACCGCCAAGGCATCGAACCCCCTGCTCAAGGCCGCCGCCGAGCCCGCCGCGAATCAGCTCCGGAAGGAGGCGGACAACAAGGCGGCCGATATCGTGCGCGAGGCGGGGCGGCGGGCGGACAGCCTGGTGGCGGCGGCGCGGCGGCAGACGAAGTAGGCGGGCCGCCTTAGAGCCCGATCGTTCCCCCGAGGCGCACCATCATCGGGGGCTGATAGCGGGTGGGCATGAGGTAGTCGGGGTTCGGGGCGGCTTGAGCGCCGTCCGCGTCCAGGGCGGCGAAGTGGAGCTGGTCGATCGTCACCGTTCGCCGGGCGCTCGCGATGTGGAGCAGCTCGAGGCTCAGTTGCGGCGCGACGGCGCGTCCCGCGGGCACGTCCCAGGTCACGCGGAGGCTGAGGTCCCGGATTCCGGGCGTGCGGCCTGCCGTGCCCCGCGGCCGCAGATTGACGAAGTGGGCGGGCAGAAAGGTGGCGCCGAGCTCGTTGAGCGGGGTGCCGCTCTGCCAGAGGAAGACCATGCCGAGCGTGAGGCGGGCGCCGAGCTCGCGTGCGCCGATCAGCTTGAAGACATGGGGACGATCGTTGGGCAGGAGCCCGTCCGCGTTCACGCCCTGCTCCGCGAGATCCGGCTCGGTCTTGCCGTTTGGCAGGGCGAAGGACACGTCGTGATCCCACAGCCCGGTGTAATTGCCCTGGTTCCGTGAGAGCACGTAGGACGCCGCAAGCAGCAGCCGACCGCCGCCCCGCCACCGCAGCGTGACCTCGACCGCGTCGTAGCGCCGGCGCGGCCGCGGCAGAAACGCGAGTCGGCCTCGCCCCGGGTTTCCGAGGATGCGCTCCCCGGTGCCCGGCGCGAGCCCATCGTCGACGACCTCCCGCAGCCTCCGCTGTACGCCACGGACGGCGAGTTGCAATCGCTCGCCCACCAATTGCTCGATCCCCAGCGTCACCTCGTCGTAGTACTCCCCGCGCAAGCCGGGCACCTCCGGCAGGATATCGTGGGAGCCGGCGTCCAGTGAGTCGAGCGGTGCGGCCCCGGTGCGAGGGTCCTGGTCGAACAGGTACACGCCATTCCGCACCGGCTCATGCCACCAGGTCGCCGAGGCGAAGAGCGGCAGCTGTTCGGAGTAGCGGCCGAAAGACGCGAACAGCTTGGCGCGCGCCCGCCCCGGCGTGACGATCACCGCGAACCGCGGTTGGACCATGCGGCCCAGCCGCTGGGCCAGGTGCCCGCGAGCACCGATGAGGGCCTGCCCGTCCCAGCGCAGGCCGGCATTGAATCGCAGATGTGAGGTCGCCAGCCAGGAATCGCGCAGGTAGGCGGTGACCACCCGGTTCCGCACCCGGCCGTGGGTAATCAAGTATACCGCCTGGTAGCTCGTGGGCCCGGCCCGGGCGACGATTCCCGGATCCGTGAAGTGCACGTCGGAATCGAGCCGATTGTCCTCGTACTCGAGCCCGATCCTGACCGAGTGCGCCACCGGCGACCACGTGCCGACCGCGCGGACCGCCCAGCGAACGCTTCGATGGGTCGAGTTGTCGCCGAAGCCACCCGACCAGCGGCCGGTCTCGAGGTCCTGCACCAGCGGCTCGCGCCGGCCCCGTTCGGTATCACCATGGCGGATCTCCTCGCGGCCGAAGCGGGACACCGCCGATTCGAGCAGGAAGGTCCGGCCCACGCGCCGGCTCCCCCGGAGCGACACGGCGGCGCCGCCCAGCCGCAGCGCACCCAGGAATGGGTCGATGTTGTCGAGGCCGGTCGGCGACCCATACGCGGTGAACGCGGGCGCGATCTGCCGCTCCCGGCTCGGGTCTCCCAGGACGGTGAGCGCGACCGCGGTCGCCGCGTCGGGTACCCAGTCGAGCTTGGCCGCGAAGAGGTGCGAGGTCCGCCGGTCGCGCTGAGCCGCGAACCCGGGCACGCGGAGATCCAGCGTGGACACGGCGCGGTTGTAGGCGGTAAAGAACCACAAACGGTTGTGCACGACGGGACCGCTGACGGCGAGCCCGGCATCATAGTCGGCGCTCGCTTCCACCGCGGCGTCCGCCAGCCCGCGGCGCCAGGATCCGGCCAGTCCACTGCCGCTGAAGTAGCCGAACGCTTCGCCCCGGAGCACGTTGTCTCCCGACCTGGTGACCACGTTCACCACGCCGCCGAGTGCGCGTCCGTACTCGGCCTCGCCGGCGGCCGTGGTCACCTGCACCTCCTTGATGAAGTTGTAGGGCAGATCGCCGCTGGCGGTGGCGCGGTAGGGATCGGTGAGATCCACGCCGTCCACGTAGTAGACGTTCTCGGGCCCGCTGCTCCCGGCGATGTTCACCTCGTCGCCGTAGTCGCTCAGGTTCGCCTGCGGCAGCAGGCCCGGCAGCGCGTGGAAGTTCCGGTCCACCGGCAAGGCGCCAAACAGCTCCGCGGAGAGGTTGCCACCGGCGCGCGCGGTGGCCGGATCGAGCAACGGGGCCTCGCTCTGGACGACCAGCGCCGGGAGCGTGAGCGTGCCCTGCCTGAGCCGCACGATGCCGAGGCCGGTCGTGGCCCCGAGACGGATCGGCACGCCGTCGAGGCGTACCGGCCGGTACCCCAGGCTGCGCAGGACGACCGTGCAGCTCCCGACCGGAAGTGCCAGGATCCGGAACCGGCCACGTGGATCGGATGTCGCCGCTCCGAGGGACCGATCTCCGGGCCCGAGCGCTTGTACGGAGACGCTCGCGAGCGCCGCACCTGCCGAATCGGTGGCCCACCCCTCGACCGCGCCGGTGATGGTCTGCGCCCGGCCGGCGCTCGCCATGCAGGTCCACGCCAGTGCGACGGCGGCCCGGCGCAGCCCGCGCTCGCTCACGACGCCCCCCGCGCGGCGCCGCTCCCCATTCGTTGCAGGCGCACCGCGGCCTCGTCGACCACGGGCCGGAGCTCGGGGTCGCACGCGTTCCACAGGCTCGCGACATGGCGATAGTGCGCGGCTGCCTGGAGCCGATGCCCCAAGCGCTCGTGGATCCGGGCCCGGTTGAGGTGCGCGGGCGCGAGGTAGATCAGCTCATACAGGGATGACTGCACGAGGGAGTCGAACCACCGCAGCGCCTCCTCGTAACGCTCGAGCTGCCGGAGCAGCTCGGCCCGGAGCCATCGCTCCGCCGTATACATATAGAAGGGGCTCTGGAGAACGATGCAGGTGCAGCGCGACTCCATCCCGGCGCGCTCCAGGAATCCGAGTGCCGTCTCGGGCTCCCCTCTGACAGCGGCGAGCCGGGCGCGCACGCCGAGCGCGAGATCGCCCGCCAGACGCTCGAGATCGCCGGCGCCGGACACGGCGTCCAGTGCCGCCGCGTACTCCAGCGCCTCCGGATCGCCCGACCGCGCGGCGAGCACGCCGAGGAGATAGAGCCGCAGCACCGGGTAGGCATCGTGGTGCAGGCTGTAGTTGGAATTGAGATGGTGCAGGCGCGGCACCCCGGAGGCATCCCAGCCGGTCAGTGCTTCGCGCACGCTGCGGAGCTCGTTCGGATCGTCCGGCAGGAACGGCAGAGCGGCGATGAGGCCCCGGTACTCCAGCGCGCGAGCCGGGTGGAGCGGAGCCGCACGGCTCAGCGAGGTGCGGGCGGTGGCCGGGCGGCCGCTCGCGAGCTCGAGGAACGCATCGAGGATGTGGGCGATCCCGTGCAGCTCCGGGGGGCGGTCGGCCGTCGCGAGCAGGCGGGCGATTCGACGCGCGGCGGCAAAGTCCCGGGTCAGCGTCGCCACGAACCGCGTCGCCTCATAAGCCAGCGCGTCGGGCCCGGTGCGGAGCAGGCTCATCACCTTCTCCTGCGCCTGCGGGTCATGTCCCCGGAACGCCTGGACGATCCGTGGGTGCACGAAATCGGACTGTCGCGGGGACGCCGCCATTCGCCGGTCGGATTCCTCGATGTTGCCTTCAATCTCGGCCAGGTAGCACAGGAACAGGTTCGCGGTCGTGTTGCCGGGGTCCAGCTCGAGGACCCGCTCGATCGGCCCGCGCGCCTCGGTGATGAGCCGCCCCCGATTCTGATTGTGAAACACCAGCGTCTGCCCCAGGCCGAGCCAGGCTTCGACGTCCTCCGGATGGAGCGAGAGGATCTCGCGGTAGAGCTGCTCGGCGGCCGCGGCCCGGCCCTCGAGCGAGAGCCAGAGCGCGTCCAGCAGCATCCGGTCGCGCTCGGATAGCCGATCTCTGTTTCCGAGCGCACGCTCCATCGGTTCCCAGGGTGAGTGGGGCTGCGGCAGCGTGGGCCACGCGAGAAAGAACGCCAGTCGGTACCAGGCGAGCGCGAACTCCGGATCGAGCGTGACTGCCTGCTCGAAGGCTTCGATGGCTTCCTCGTACCGGGCCCCCCGTAGCGCCCGCTCGCCTGCGAGATATGCCCGGAGCGCGGGGAGCGAGCTCGTGGTCGTGGCCGCGAGCCGGCTCAACCGGGCAGCCGGACCGGGGTGCAGCTCCGCGAGCAGTTTGGCGGTGAGGGAGTCCACCAGATCAAAGAGGCGGTCCGAGTCGCCCGCCACGGTGATGAAGCGGGCCGAGCTGGTGCCCGGCCCGCGGTTGTGCAACGCGGCGCTGATCCGGAGCCGTCCGCCCACGCTGATGACGCTGCCCAGCAGGTACATGTGCGCGCCGAACTGGGCCGCCAGCTCGGCCGCTCGCGCCGGGTCGAGCCGTCCCGCGTTCCCGGCGCCCAGTCGGCTCAGCAGTGCGTGTGGATCGATGCTGTGAAGCGCTCCCGCATGGTCGAGATTGGTGCTGAGCATGTCCACCAGACCTTCCTGCAGGTACCCCGCGCTGCTCTCGCCGTAGACCGGGAAGGGAAAAACCGCGATGTACTGGCCGGTGGCGGGCCTGGGGAGCGCCTCCTCTTGGGGCGGCGGGGAGCTCTCCGACAGGGCCCGCGCCGGTACGGCGGAGGCTGGCATGCCCCGCCGGACCTCCGCGACCAGCTGCTCCGTCTCGCCCGACAGCGTGACGTCGTATTCGCGCCGGAGACGGGCGGCGAGCTCCTCGTGCGCCCGGATCGCACCGGCCCGGTCGCCCAGCCGGCCGAGCAGGGCGATCAGGCGGCGGACCGCGCGCTCGTCGTCGGGCGTGAGCGCCGCGGCCCAGCGGGCCCAGTGCTCGGCGCCGTGCGCGTCGCCGTCACGCTCGAGCCGTCCGGCGAGCGCCCACGCGCCGTCGGCGGCCAGGGCGCGGCACCGGCTCCGCGCCGCCTCGAGCCAGCTCTCGAACTCCGGAGCGTCAGGGATGTAGAAGCCCGGCAGCAGGTCGCCCCGGTAGAGCGCGAGCCCATCCGCTTCGCGGCCGGCGGCAAGCCGCCGCTCGAACTCCCGTACATCGCACCAGACGACCTCGTCCGCGATCCCCAACTCCTCGTCGCCGCGGTTCGCGACGATCTCGGGGCCCAGCTCGTGCCGGAGGAAGTGGATCGCCTTGCGGAGCGCGGTGCGGGCGTGGTGCCGGTCGGCCTCGGGCCAGAAGAGCGCGAGGATGGTATCGCGGCGGTGAAAGCCGTAGGGGGAAGCGGCGGCGAGGTATGCGAGGAGCGCGACGCGCTTGGGCTGGGCCAGCACCGCCTCCGCCTCACGGCCGCCCGCGACGCGAATCGAAGGGGAGCCGAACAACTCGAGACGGACGACGGCGGCATCGGGCACTGGGTCACGCGCAGGTCACGGGTGCGGAACATCACCGCTGTAAAGTGGCGCCCGACCTGACGGTCGAGCGGGCACTTATACGTGACCCCGCCTGCCGAGCGCCATAGGTCGTTCCGACCCATCTCGACCTGGAGAAGCCACCATGCCCCGCACCCCGACCCGCGCCCTGCTCGCGTCAGCGGCTATCGTCGCTGCCCTGACGCTGCCGTCCCCCGCTTCCTCCCAGTACCGCCTCCCCACCATCACCAGCGTGGCCAGGGCCGACAGCCTCCATGAATCGGCCGTCGCCCTGTCCAGCGACTTCCGGCGGCTGCGCGACGCCGCGCGGCTCCACGAGCAATCGGCCGCGCTTCGGGCGCCCGAGGATTCGCTCGCGTTCCGCTGCCTGACGACGGCGGCGCAGCTCAGCTATGCGAAGAAGGACCTGGCCGATGCCCAGCGGGACATGGCCGCCGCCGCCGCCCACGCGCTCGCGCGGGGCGACATCCAGAAATCCGCCCAGGCCTATGCCGACGCGGCCTGGCTGGCCAACGCGCGGCAGCACCGGGGCGAGGTGCGCAGCCTGGCCCGGCAGGCCGAAATGCTCGCGGCCTCGCCCCTGCTCAGCGGGACCCAGCGGGTGGCCATCCTGAAGCGGTTCGTCCACACGGGCCGGGAGATGGCGTCGGAAGAGCGGTAGCCGATCTCGATCCCGCGGGTACCTTTCCTCGTACGCGTTCCATTCCGAGGCGAGCGCCGCCCCGTCCGCGGGGCGGCACCGACCACACCCGACGAGGGAGGCAGCCGTGTCCATCGACCGCAACCGCGAGGTGATGAACCGCTACTGGGACTCCGACCACCAGGACCTCAGCATGATGGCGGAGGACGTGGTGTTCACCCACATGGCCACCGGCGACGAGCACCGCGGGCCGGCCGCCGTCCGCCGCATGCTCGACTACATCTACCATCAGGCGTTCGACGCCACGGCGGACATCAGGACCCGGCTGGTGGGCGAGAGACACGCGATGCTCGAGGCGGACCTGGTCGGGAAGCACATCGGTGAGTTCGCGGGGATCCCCGCCACCGGCCGCTCGGTGCGGGTGCCGTTCTGCGTGGTCTACGACCTGTCGGACGAGAAGGTCGTTCGCGCCCGGGTCTACATGGAAATCCCTGTGATGATGCGGCAGCTCGGACAGATGCCGGAGAGCACGGCCGCGGCGCGCTAGCGCCGGCAGGCGCTCGCGGCATGCGCCGCGGCGGCCGTCGCGAGCTCCTGCAGCGCCGCCGCCACGTCGGTGCGGGTGATGACGCTCGAGCGGTTGTCCCAGGAGATGAAGGCGCAGGGATACGGATCGTCGAGCATCGGACGGCCGTAGGCCAGAATCTCGGCGCCGCTCATGCTCCACGCGTCGGTGGTGCCGTTGCCGCTCGAGCCGTCGCCGCCCTTGGAGATGTTGAGCCCCACCACCAGGCCGAGCCCCTGCCCGCGCGCCGCACTCACCTGCGCCTGCACGTAGGAGTCGATCGGCCCCTTCTTCACGGTGTATTGTGCCCAGGACACGTCGAGGTACTGCCACGGGTACCCCTGCAGCTCGCTGGGCGCGGCGCGGACCGCTGTGGCCAGTTCGGGGAACAGCGACTTCGAATACTGCGCCATCTGGTCCAGCGTGGCCCTGGGGACCGCCTGCCCGCCCCAGGTATTGGTGGCGAACGGCTCGTCGATCATGAGATAGGCCAGCAGCGTACCGTCGCTCACATACGCATTGAGCTGATCCACGATCGGCAGGAACCGGTCGAGCCTCGCCTTCCAGCGGCCGTAGTCGAAGTGTCCCACTGAGTCCGTCACGTTGGTCGTGGCACCGCCGGTGAAATTGACCACGATCCGCGCGCCGCGCGCCCGGGCCGCGGCCAGATCGAGCAGGATGGTATCGGGCTGGGCCGGCTGCATCGCGGAGGTGTACGGATCGACCAGCTTTCTCCCGGTCATGCCCCAGAGCCCGAATGGAATCCCCCCTCCACCCGTGCCCCCCGGCTCCGGCACCGTCACCGATCCGGTGGCGGAGAGCGTATCGCCCGCGAGCGTTGCCGTGACCTGCCAGGCGCCCGGCGTGCTCCCCGCGGTGTAGCTCCCGCCCGCTCCAATGCTCCCGCCGGTGGCCGTCCAGGCCACCGCCGCGTCGGTGCTGTCGCCCAGCGCGTTTCGGCCGTACACCGTGAACTGCTGGGTCTCGCCGGGTGACAGGGTCACGGAATCGGGCGTCACGACCAGGGCCACGATGGGCGACGGGGTGATGGTCACCACCGCCGTGTCGGCCGCGCCGAACGGCGCCGTGGCGACGACCCGGTAGGTGCCCGCTACCCGGCCGGCGGTGTACACGCCGCTGGCGGAGACCGTCCCCCCGGTCGCGCTCCAGGTCGACGTCACCGTCGCGGTGTCGCCCGCCTTGGTGATCCCGACGACCTCGAACTGCGCGGTTGCCAGCGGCGCGAGCGTGACCGCGTGGCTCGAGAGCACCAGCCGAGCCCCCGCCGCCGTCCGGATCACCAGCGTGGCCGTGTCGGCGGCCGGTTTGGCCGTTCCCCGAATGGTCGTGATCCCCGGCTTGGCCGCTCTGAGCCGGAGCGCGGTGGCGCTTCGGCTCAGCACGGTGACGAGCGACGGCTTCTGAATGCTCCAGTTCACTGCCGTGGTCAGCGTCTGCCCGGCGGCGTTCAGGCTGCGGCCGGTGAAGGTGGCGACATCGCCCGCGATGACGAGCTGGGAATCGGGCTCGACCACCACGGCGGCCACCGTGCTGCCGCCGGCGAAGCTGGGTACCATCGGGGGGTCGGTCGGATCGGCCGTGCAGGCGGAGACGGCGACGGATGCCGTAAGCAGGCACGCGGGGAGCACGCGAGTGAACCGCATGGGGACCATCTGTTTGCTAAAGGGGACCGCGGGCCGGTGCCGGCGAAGCGCACGAAGCGCACAATGTTGGACGGGGTGGCGCGAGAGTCAAGCTGCGGGGCCGGGGTGTGACGAAGCTCCTGTTGCGGAGTTCCAGATCGGGGGTACCGTATGGGTATGCTGTCCCTCCGCCGCCGGACCCGCCTCGCCGTCCTGCTCACGCTCGCCGCGGCCTGGGGGTGCGGGAGCGGCGACCTCGTCCTCCCGCCCGGCGGCGAGTCGGCGCGCATCGTGACCGTCGAGGGCGACGCCCAGACCGGCCCGGTCGGTGCCGAGCTTCCCGGCCCGCTGATCGTCCAGCTGGTGGACGATGCCGGGAACGGCATCGCCAACCGGGCCATCGTCTGGATCGTGAGCGCCGGCGGCGGCTCGGTCGATCCGGGGAGCCGCACCACGGACCCCCAGGGATTCGCGGTCGCGCAGTGGACCCTCGGCCCCTCACCCGGCGCCAATGAGGTCCAGGTTCAGGTGCCCGGCGTCGGGAGCGTCACGTTCACGGCGACGGCGACGGGAGGCGGCGGCGGTCCCGGACCCGTGGCCACGACGATCGAAGCGGTGGAGGGCGACGGCCAGAGCGCTCCCGCCGGCGGCACGGTGCCGGTTCGGCCCGCCGTACGGGTCACCGACGCACAGGGCGACCCCGTCAAAGGCGTGACCGTCACGTTCGCGGTCACCGGCGGCGGGGGCAGCGTGGATGACCCGGTGCGCACCACCGGTGACGACGGCATCGCGCGTTCGGGGAACTGGACCCTCGGGCCCACTCCGGGCAGCAATACCCTCGAGGCCCGGGCCGGGTCGCTCGAAGGGAGCCCGGTCGTCTTCACCGCCACGGGCACCAGCGCGCCGCCCCCGCAGGTGGACCGGCTGGTCTATCAGGTGGCACCGCACGACGTGCGCAAGGGTGAATCGTTCCGGGTGGCCGTGGCACTGGTGGACAGAAACGGCGACGTGGTGCCGCTCTCCGGAATCGTCATCTTCCTGGGACTGTTCCCCCAGGGCAGCGACGTCCCGAGCAACCAGCAGCTCAAGGGCGAGCGCTTCATCGCCAGCGTGAACGGCGTGGCCACGTTCGACCTCAGCATCGGGAAGAAGGGCACCTACCGCCTGCGCGCGCTCACCGACGACCTGCCCGAGCTCGGGCCGCACGGCCCCGAGCCCTTCCTCTTCAGCGATCCGTTCGACGTCAAGTAACTGGTGACATGCGCCACCGGGCCGCGTGCTCCAGGCGCACCGACGCGCCCGGCCGCGCCCCCTATGCTGCGATGGACCGTAATGGGGGGCATCATGGAACCACGCGTCATGGCGTATTCACAGGCGTACCGACTCCGGGAACGGATGGCCGAGGCGGCGATCGAGCACGGGCAGGAGGTTCGGGCCGACCTGACCGGGATTCGGGTCACGGCGGAGGTGCTCGACTGGCGCAGCCCGCCCGACCCGACCCGCGGCGTGATCTTCTTCTGCATGATGGGCGAGATCCGGGTGCGCGAAGTGCTCGCCCCGGGCGATCGAAACCCGCTGCCGAAGGAGGTCGTGCTCGACGGCCTGACGGTGCCCGAGCCCGGCACCTACGATCTGATGGACGCGGTCGTCCACTCGAACGGCGTGCTCCGCATCCGGGTGGATGCACGGACGCGGCTGGTGCAGCGCGCCCGCGGGATCACCACCGCGGATCCGTGGGTCTAGCGGGTCCCGCGGCCGCTACACGGGCTCGGCCTGAACCTCGTTGTTCCGCACGGCGGCTCGATCGCCCAGGGTCGTGAGCACCGAGGGCGCCCAGGCCGACTCGCTCTCGGCACCCCGCTTCATCCAGGGACCGATCCCGCCCGGCCCCGGCAGCAACCGTTCCGCCACCGACATGAGGCCCGCGCCCGCCCCGGGGAAGAGCGCGTTCAGCTTGACCGCGATGAGCGTATTGAAGGGCATGACCAGCTCCGCGTCGCCGTCGCCGCACGCCTCGAGGATCCGCCGGGCCGCGCGCCGCGCCGCCATGCTCACGAGCGGCATTGCGTCGCTGATGCTGAACCAGGCGTATTCCTCGCGATGCTGCCCTTTGAACCATGCGTTGCGCGGACTGCCGGTGCGCATGAGGCCGGGGCAGACCGTGGTCACGTAGATCCCGTCCTTCGCGAGCGCGCCGCGCAGTCCCTCGGAAAAGCCCACCAGCGCGAACTTGCTGGCGCAGTAGGGCAGGAGGTGGGAGACGCTGATCTTGCCGCCGACCGAGGCGATGTTCACGATCCGGCCTGCGCCCCGGCGCCGCATCTCCGGCAGCACGCCGTCCGTGATGTAGAGCGGTCCCCAGAAGTGGACCCGGAGGGCCTCCTCGTAGTCCTCGAGCGTCATCTCTTCCGCCGGACCGACCTGGATGACGCCCGCGTTGTTGATCAGCACATCGACGGGGCCGAGCCGCTCGCGTAGCTCGTCGAGCATCGCATCCACTTCTTCGCGCACCCGGACGTCGCAGGGCAGGGCGAGCACGTCGACGCCGGCCGCTCGGAGATCGGCGCGAGCGCGCGCGAGCTCCGCTTCGTCGCGAGCGCAGATCGCTACCGTCGCGCCTTCGCGGGCGAGCTCCCGGGCGAGCACGAGCCCGAGCCCGCGCGAGCCGCCGGTGACCAGCGCCACCCGCCCGCGCAGCTCGAACCGGCGACGGCTCCGTGCGAACGCACGCGCCACGGCCGCGCCCCCCAGGACCATCGCGCCGATGGCCAGGGCGCCGGAGAAGCCGAATCGGGACTCCGAACGCGCGCCGCTCATGCCTGCTACGTACGCGGGGAAGCGCAGCCGGAGCGGTGACGGGGCCCACACAAAAAAACCGGGGACCTTCCTGCATGGTCCCCGGCGCCTATCGGCGTGCGGCACCCGCGTGCCGCTCCAATGCTCGACCGGCACGACGCGCGGCCGTCGAACGATGTCGAACTGCCCTCAGAATGCGGAAGAGATCTGGCGGAATCGGTTCATAGGCCGGCGGCCGCTTCGCTGGGTACCCGGAACTGGGCGATCGCCGCGGAACCCCCTCTCCTGCAGAGGTACACCCCCATCATTAGGGCCCCGTACCGCGACTGTCAACCGTCAGATGATTGACAGTCGCACCGGGCGGCGAAATATTGCGGGCCGCGAGCCGAGACAACGAGATGGCCCCATTCGGGCGGCCATTCCATCGCACCCGGTGCCGAGCGGCACGGACCAGCCCCTCACTCGATTCACCGCCTCACACCTTCCTTCACCCCCATCCTTCTGCACTGAGGGGAAGTTCGAGTATGCGCATCACCGTGATCGCCCTCGGCCTGGCCGTCGCGCTCGGCACCGGCTGCGCCGAGGACGCCGTGGGCCCGTCGCCCGAGTTGGCCGTGCTGGACTCCCGGTCGTCGGCGCCCGGTATCGTGTTCGGCACGTTCGACCTGGAGACCTCCGATCTCGACCGGGTGCACACCGGGTGGATGCAGGGCGGACCGCTCGACCCGAGCACCATTCTCTCCAAGCTCTCGGCCACACGCGCCAAGGGCGGCCGGGCGGTCATCAAGCTCTGCAAGGGCAAGGACAGCTACGTCAAGAACGCGGACGGCACCTTCAGCCTGTCCAAGTGGAAGGCCCTGGTCAGCCGCTACCGCAACGTGAACCTCGATCCCTACATCTCCGATGGGACGATCCTGGGGCACTACCTGATCGACGAGCCGCACCGCGCCTCTCGATGGGGCGGCAAGGCGATCTCGCAGTCCACGCTCGAGGAGATGGCGCGGTACAGCAAGCAGTACTGGCCCACCATGACCACGATGGTGCGGGTGTCGCCCGGCTATCTCGCGGACGCGTCGGTCACGTACCGCTACCTGGATGCGGCCTGGTCGCAGTTCGCCAGCGTCAAGGGAACGAACGTGAGCACCTGGATCGCGTCGGAGGTGGCGACCGCCAAGCGCAAGGGACTGGGCTTGGTCGTGGGGCTCAACGTGCTCAACGGCGGCGACGGCACCAGCCGGATCGCCGGCACGACCCGCGGCAAGTACGCGATGAGTGCCACCGAGATCCGGACCTACGGCGCCGCGCTGCTGGGCCAGAGCTACGCGTGCGGCTTCTTCAACTGGATGTTCGACTCGGGCTATTACGGCCGCTCCGACATCCGCAGCGCCATGTCGGATATGTCGTCGCGGGCGCGCTCGCACGTGAAGACCTCGTGCCGCCAGTGAGCCGTGCGTGACCGACGGCGCCGCCGTCCTGCTGCTCGTGGCCGCGAGCGCCGTCGGGCTGTTCCTCATTCCCTTCGGGCTTCCCGGCCTCTGGGTGATGGTGCTGGGCATCCTGGGTTACGGCTGGCTCACCGAGTTCCGCACCGTCACGGTGTGGATCATCGTGCTGGTGCTGGCGCTCGCCCTGGTGGGCGAGGTGATCGAGAGCTGGCTCGGCTTCCGGTTCGCGCGGCGCTACGGCGGCTCCCGCCGCGCGGGCTGGGGAGCGCTGGTCGGCGGGCTGGCCGGAGCGCTCATCGGCGTGCCGGTGCCGGTGATCGGGTCGGTGATCGGCGGCTTCGTCGGGGCGTTTGCGGGGGCAGCGCTGTTCGAGTACAGCAAGGCGCGGCGGGCGGGCGCCGCCGCGCAGGCGGGCTGGGGGGCGATGCTCGGCCGTGCCGCCGCGGCGGCGGTCAAGATGGGACTCGGCGTGGTGATCGCCGTGGTGGCGCTGTTCGCCGCGCTCCGCGGCTGACGCTGCGGGACTAGGCGCGAAGCGGCCGCGCCACCAGAATCCCCGTCGCCTGCCGGATGGCCGCCACATACTCGGGCAGCGTGGTGCGAGTGGTCTCCACCACCCCGCCCGAGAGCGGCGCGTGCAGCACCCGCAGCGTGCCGCGCGGATCGCGCCAGGCCAAGGCGGTGTGGGTCACGTCGAGTCCGGGAATCGCGGTGGCGAACGCGAGCACGTCGCCCGTCTCGAGCCGGTCCACCACTTCGGGGATCCGCTTGGTGGGCACCACCCGGCGCGCCTGGCCATCGAGCCGGCGCTCCATCTGGATCACCCCGTCGTACATCGCGTCGGCCGCCAGCGCGGGGTAGCTGCGCCGGTGGGTGCTCATGAAGCGGAGCGGACGCGTGTCGCTGGCCGCGCCGAGCTCGCCGCCCAGATCGCGCACCAGTCCGCGCCGCTCGCCATCAGCGATCCATTCACTGAAATAGTGCAGGCGCGAGAGGTAGCCGCGGCGCTCGCCGTTGCGATAGCGCATGCGCTCGATCTCGCGGCCGAAGCCGCGCCAGGTGGGCGTTCCGGCTCCGCCCGCCACCCGGGCGACGGCCAGACAGGACTCCACCAGGGTCACGCAGTCGAAGTGCGTGAGCGAAAGGCCCAGCGGCTCGACGCGTGGCATGTCGCGCCCGCCGGCGAGATAGGCATCGAGCGTAGACGCCGCGTACGGCGTCCCCGCGGCCAGCTCGCCGACGCGTCCGGCGCCTCGGCCGAGCGGGACCCCGGCGCGGCAGAGCCCCTCGCTCCGGAGGGTGCCCGCCCAGGCGCCCAGCCGCGCTTCGCTCGGGCCGCTGCGGGAGAGGGCGGTCCGGGCGCCCAGCAGGAGGGCGGCGCCGGCCGTTGCGGCGGTCCGGAGCAGGTCCCGGCGCGTCAGCAGGCCCCCGGTCTCGTCTGGTGAATGCATGCCGGTAGGATAGGCAGCCGTCCGGTGAGCGTCCAGCGCGCCGGATCGCGCGGCCCGGATTGCACGGCAAGGAACGGAGTGTCGGACCGCGCGCCGCACGGTAGATTCCCACCCATGAAGACGACAGCGCCGAACACTCGCAGCGCGCTCGCCGCGGCCACCGAGCGCGACCCCCGCTGGCCTGCGGTGGTGGCACGGTCGGTCGAGGCGGACGGCCGCTTCTACTATTCGGTCCGCACCACGGGCGTCTATTGCCGGCCGTCGTGCAGCGCCCGCCGGCCCAGGCCGGAGAACGTCCGGTTCCATGAGACCCGCGGCGATGCCGAGCGCGCGGGCTTCCGCCCGTGCAAGCGGTGCCGCCCCGACGGCCCCGCGCTCTCGGAGGAGCTCGCGGGCCGCGTCACCGAGGCGTGCCGACTCATCGAGCGCTCGCCCACGCCGCCGCGGCTCGCCGACCTCGCGCGCCGCGCCCACTTGAGCCCGTTCCACTTCCATCGCGTGTTCAAGGCGATCACCGGGCTGACTCCGCGGGCGTACGCCGCGGCCCACCGTCGCGCGCGGGTGAGCCGCGAGCTGGGACGGGCCGCCACGGTCACCCGGGCCGTCTACGACGCGGGCTACAGCTCCAACGGACGCTTCTACGGCGAGTCGCGCCGCCTGCTCGGGATGAGCCCCGCGAGCTACCGCACGGGAGGCGCCGGCGCGGAGATCCGGTTCGCGGTCGGCGAATGCGTCCTCGGGAGCATCCTCGTGGCGCGGAGCCCGATGGGCGTGTGCGCCATTCTCCTGGGAGACGACGCCGACTCGCTCGTCCGGGAGCTTCAGGACCGCTTCCCGCGGGCCACCCTCGTCGGCGGCGATCCGGCGTTCGATCGGCTGGTGGCGCAGGTGGTCGGACTGGTCGAGGCGCCCGGGCTCGGCGCCGACCTTCCACTCGATGTGCGGGGGACGGCGTTCCAGCAGCGGGTATGGCAGGCGCTCCGGGAGGTACCCCCCGGCGCGACCGTCACCTACGCCGAGCTGGCGCGGCGCATCGGCTCGCCGCGCGCGGTCCGGGCCGTCGCCGGGGCCTGCGCCGCGAATCCACTCGCCGTCGCGATCCCGTGCCACCGGGTGGTACGGACCGACGGCGGACTCGCCGGCTATCGCTGGGGGGTCGAGCGCAAGCGGGAGCTGCTCGCGCGCGAGGCGCGCTGATCTCACCCAATTTGCGAAAACTCTCGCACCGGCGGTCGTAACCTCATCGCCCGACACCGCCTTACTGCTGCAAACAGCTGCACTGTTCCCGCTCGACCGCCTCAGAACTTTCCAGTTCGACGGACCCTTCCAGCGCGTTGGAGGGGGCCCACGATTTGCCTGTCCCCCCCCGCCTCCCCTCGACTCGCTCGCAGTTCAGTCCAGTACCCTCGCTCGTGAGTGGCCGCCATGACGTACACCTTCAAGCTGTCCCGCCGGATCGCCGGCTTTCGATCGGCCGTCGCGCTCGCCCTCCTCGCCGTGCTCTCGGCTTGCAGCGACACGGAATCGCTGGCGCCGCGCGAGATCGAAGCCACCCCGACGTTTGCCACGTCGTTCGCCGGTGGCATCCCGTTCGGGATGTTCGAAGTCCCCACCGAGCAATTCGGCGCCCGCTACAACGGGGCCATGCTCAACATCTGGCCCGACTACCTGCTCAAGGAGCTGGCGGCCGTCAAGGCACGCGGCGGCAGGATCGTGCTCACGATGTCCGGCAGCAACAACTACTACAAGGACGCCGACGGCCATTTCAGCCTGACCAAATGGAAGCAGCGCATCGATCGGTATCGGGGTGTGGACTTCTCTCCATACGTGAAGGACGGGACGATCATCGCACACTACCTGATCGACGAGCCGAACGACCCCACCAACTGGAACGGCCAGGCGGTGCCCGGCAGCACGGTGGATGAGATGGCCCGCTACAGCAAGCAGCTCTGGCCCGACCTGCCGACCGTCGCGCGGGTCGAGCCCGGCTACTTCACCGGGACGATGCGGTATCTGGATGCCGCCTGGGCCCAGTACCTGTACCGCCGGGGCGACGCGTCCGACTACATCCGCCGTACCGTGGCCGATGCGCAGGAACGCGGGCTGGGCCTCATCGTCGGATTCAATATCCTGAAAGGCGGGGTGGACAACGGCTCACCGCTGACCGCCTCCCAGATCGAGAGCTGGGGCTCGGCGCTGCTTGCGAGCTCGTATCCGTGCGCGTTCATCAGTTGGAAGTACGATGCGGCCTACCTGAGCTCCCCCGCGATCGGCAGCGCCCTGGATGGACTCCGGGAGAAGGCGCAGAATCGGAGCAGCCGGAGCTGCCGGGGCGGCTCGAGCCCGGATCCCGAGCCGCCGCCGCCTCCGCCCCCGTCGCCCGAGCCCTCAGGCGCCGCCGACGTGCTGCCCTTCGGCCTCTCGCTGAGTCCGCTGGCCGAGTATTCCTCGAGCTGGACGGGGACGGTCTACCGAGCCACTCCGTCGGGCATCGCGGCCCGGCTCGACCGGGCAGAGAGTACGGGGATGCGGCTGATCGTCGCGCTGGTGCCCTCCGCCCTGGCGCGCGACGCCGCGGGCAGATTCAGCCTGACCCGCTGGAAGGCGGCAGTCGATCGCTACCGCACGCTTCCGCTCGGCACCTCCGTCTCGAGTGGCGCGCTCTACCTCCATTACCTGGTCGAGCAGCCGAACTGCGCCTCCTGCTGGGGCGGACAGGCGATTCCGTGGAGCACGGTCGAGGAGATGGCGCGCTACAGCAAGTCCATCTGGCCCGGCCTCCCCACGGTCGTGCGGGTGGCGCCGTCCGTGCTCGGCGACGCCGACTTCCAGTGGAGCTATCTGGACGCCGGCTGGATCCAGTACAACACCCTCCGGGGCGATCTCCGGACCTATATCGCCGGCGAGGCAGCCAGGGCGCGGCTCGAGGGGCTGGGGCTCGTGGCCGGACTCAACCTCGAGCACGCCTCGGGCGCGGAGAGTGCCCCGATGACGCCGAACCAGATTCGGCAGTTCGGGACGATCCTCGCCCAGGACCCGTCGGTGTGCGCCCTCATCGGCTGGAAGTACGACAGCGGCTGGCTGGACCAGACCGGCGTCCGGGCCGCACTCGATTCGGTGGCGAGCGTGGCCAAGGGCCGGGCCGCAGCTTCCTGCACGGCGGGCTGACCCCCGGCAACGGCGTGGGGAGGTCGAGCCCCCGGACCCGCGCGGGTCCGGGGGCTCGTCGCGTGGGATGGTAAGCCAGAACACGTCCTGGGGGTTGCGGCCGGGGTAAGTTTGTCGCGATGAGCACTCTTCTCCGGACGTGCGCGCCTGCTCTGCTGGCCCTGGTGCTTCTCGTTCAGGGCTGCGGGGGGGCGGATGTCGGCCTGCCACCGGACGGCCAGATCACCGTGACGGTCTCGACTTCGGGCGAGGAGCCCGACTCCGACGGCTACATCCTGAGCCTGGACGGGCTTCAGGGCACGCCGATCGAAGTCAACGGCTCGCGGACCGTCACCGTCCAGGAGGGGGACCACACGCTGGAGCTCTCGGGGCTCGCGGCCAATTGTACCGTCCCCGCGGGCGCCAGCCAGACGGTGCAGGTCGCCGCCGCCGGCAGCGCGGCCGTCCGGTTCGACGTGGTCTGCACCGCCACGGCCGGCGGCATCACCGTCACGACCACCACGACCGGCAATGCGCCCGACCCCGACGGCTACGCCGTCACGATCGACCAGGGAGTGGCCCGGCCGATCGGCACCAACGGCTCGATCACCGTGGGTGCGCTCACGGCAGGCGATCATCGGGTCATGCTGTCCGGACTGGCCGAGCTCTGCAAGGTCACCGGCGACAACCCGCAAACGGTCACCGTCCCGGCCGGCGATGTGGCCGAGGTGACCTTCACGGTCGTCTGCACGGGCGCGGTGGGCCGGTGGACTGCGATGCCGAGCAATACCCGAGCGGACCTGACCGAGGTGTGGGGCCCGTCCGGTGGCGAGGCCTTCGCGGTCGGCGAGCTGGACACCCCCCGGCGCATCTCGTCGGTGATCATGCATTTCGACGGCGCCGGCTGGACCCGGCAGATCGACCAGACCGACCTCGAGCTGCGCGGCGTCTGGGGCAGCTCGCCGGCCGACGTCTACGCGGTCGGGTTCGACTTCGTGGCGCCGATCGGCCGGGTGCTCCACTACGACGGGACGCACTGGACCGAGGAGCCCGGATTCACCTCCCAGGACGGCAGCGAGGCATTCACGCTCGAATCGGTCTGGGGCAGCTCGGCCAACGACGTGTTCGCCGTCGGCGGCGCGTTCGACGGGCAGTTCGACCGCTCGCTCATCTTCCACTTCGACGGCTCGAGCTGGCAGCGCATGTTCGTGACCGGCGACGTGGCCCCCACGCTCAACGAGGTCTGGGGCGCCTCGCCGACCGACGTCTACGCGGTGGGCCGCGACGACGTTGCGAGCCCGTCCGCCGGCGTGGTCCTGCACTTCGACGGCACGAGCTGGACCCCCGTGCTCCAGCAGGAAGGGCTGGTGCTGAACGCCGTCTGGGGCAGCTCTTCGAACAACATCTTCACCGCCGGCTTCACCGTAGAGGAGACGCGGGCCGGAGACTTCATCGTGAAGGGCGCGGTGCTGCACTACGATGGATCCGCGTGGACCCCGATGGCACTCCCGAGCACCGCGATCCTGAACGACATCTGGGGAACCTCGCCCAGCGACGTCTTCGCCGTGGGCGACGGCGGGACCATCCTGCACTTCGACGGGACCACCTGGTCGGTGGTCACGCCGGCCACCACGGACCTGCTTGGGGTGTGGGGCAGCTCACCAGCGGACGTGTTCGCGGTGGGGTTCGGAGGGACTATCCTGCACGGCACCCCCTGAGCCGCGCGACCGCCATGCCCCTCCCGCCCAAGCACGGCATCGACCTCCTGCAGGACCCCCGCCTCAACAAGGGCACCGCCTTCACCGAGCGCGAGCGCGATGCGCTTCGGCTCCGCGGCCTGCTCCCGCCCCGGGTGTTCGACATCGAGGGTCAGCTCGAGCGCATCATGGAGAACTTCCGCGCCCAGCGGTCGGATCTCGAGCGCTACATCTACATGGTGGCGCTGCAGGACCGGAACGAGACGCTGTTCTACCGCGCGGTCATCGACCACCTCGCCGAGATGGTGCCCATCATCTACACCCCCACGGTGGGCGAGGCCTGCGCCCGCTTCGGCCACATCTTCCGGCGACCCCGCGGGCTCTACGTCTCCGCCGAGGACCGGGGCCGGGTGCGCGAGGTGCTGCGCAACTGGCCCCAGGCCGACGTCGGCGTCGTCGTGGTGACGGACGGCGAGCGCATCCTCGGCCTGGGCGACCTGGGGGCGTACGGCATGGGGATCCCCATCGGCAAGCTGGCGCTCTACACCGCCTGCGGCGGCGTGGGGCCTTCGCTCTGCCTCCCCGTGATGCTCGATGTCGGGACCGACAACCCGGTGCTGCTCGAGGACCCGCTCTACATCGGCCTCCGCCAGCGCCGGCTGCGCGGGCCGGCATACGAGGAGCTGGTGGACGAGTTCATGAGCGGCGTGCAGGAGGTGTTTCCCGCGGCGCTGGTGCAGTTCGAGGACTTCGCCACCGGGAACGCGATCGGCCTGCTCGAGCGGTACCGCGACCATGCCTGCGCATTCAACGACGACATTCAGGGGACCGCCGCCGTGACGCTCGCCGCGCTGCTGGTGGCCGGGCGGGTGACCGGGCGCGGGCTCGCGGATCAGCGAATCCTCTTTGTCGGGGCGGGCGCGGCGGCCACGGGAATCGCGGAGCTGGTCACGACCGCGCTCCGGCAGGGCGGCCTCGAGGCGGACGAGGCGCGGCAGCGGATCTGGATGTTCGATGTCGAGGGGCTCGTGGTCGCCGGCCGGCCCGGGCTCGCAGGACTCAAGCGGCAGTACGCGCACCAGCACCCGCCGGTCACGACGCTGGCCGATGCGGTGCGCGCGCTCGGTCCGACCGCGCTCATCGGCGTCTCCGGCCAGCCCGGCCTGTTCACCCGCTCCGTGCTCGAGACGATGGCCGCGTGCAACGAGCACCCGCTGGTGTTCGCGCTGTCCAATCCGACCTCGCATGCCGAGTGCACCGCCGCGCAGGCCTACGAGTGCACCGGCGGTCGTGCGGTGTTCTCGAGCGGGAGCCCCTCGGATGCGGTGGAATCGGGCGGGCGACGATTTGCGCCCTCGCAGACCAACAACGCCTACGTCTTCCCCGGGCTGGGTCTGGCGGTGGTGGCGACCGGCGCGCGCCGCGTCACGGAAGGGATGTTGCTGGCCGCCGCCAGGGCGCTGGCCGGTGCGGCCGACCAGCCGCTGCTCGAGTCCGGCGCCCTCTTCCCGCCGTTCGAGCAGATCCGGGCCGTCTCACTCCGCGTTGCGACGGCGGTGGCGCAGGTGGCAAAGAACGAGGGACTCGTGTCGCGCGAGCTGCCGGAGGACCTCGGAGCTCACCTGGCCGCGTCCATGTACCGGCCGGTGCACCCCGAGTATCTGAGCTGACCGCCGCCGGCTCGGCCCGAAAGTCCTTAGTCGCGTCTCAGGGCACCACGACGATCCGTCCGGTCATGAACGGGTGCGGCGTGCAGTGGTAGGCGTACGTGCCGGGCCGGTCGAAGACGTGCTCGAAGCTGCGGCCGGCATCGATCAGCCCCGAATCGAACGAGCCGTCGTTCGCCGTCACCGAGTGCTGCACCTGGTCGCCGTTGGTCCACTGCACCCGGGTGCCGGCTCGCACCTGGACGTCCCGGGGGCCGAACGAGAGATTGGCGATGCGCACGGCGGCCGCCGTCCCGGCCGTCTGGACCGGCGCCGCGGCCTGGCTCGGCGCGGCCGTTTTGCTTCGGCCGCCGAAGTAGCGCGACAGCGTGAACGGGATCGTGAACTCGAACCCGAGCATGTGCGCGCCCCGCACGCCGCGCGAGGCGCCCTCGAGCGATCCGCTCTGCGTGTTGGTCATCTGGATCGAGAGGCTGTGCGGCGTGTACGGGATCCGGAGCTGCACGCCGCCGCCCCACGCGACCGGCGTGGAGCCGGGCGCGTCGATCAGCCCGAACACATCGCCTGACAGGCTCAGCCAGTTGGTCACCCGCACCACGGCGCCCGAGCCGAGCCCCCACATGGACGCCTGCGCGTCGTAGGCGTTCGACATCCCCCGCACCGTCCCGAGCAGGCGGACCCGGCCGAAGCGGCGGGCCAGGCCCAGCTCGCCATCCACGCTCTTGGGAGAAAAGTTGTAGCCCCCGGTGAGCGTCAGGTCGAGCGGTGCCCCGCGCGACTGGTGCAGCAGCGGGCGCCGCAGCGCGAGCTGGTACTCGTTCGGGATCCCGGCGAAGACGCTGGAGTTGGTCGCGTAATCGAGCTGCAGGTCGACCCCCAGCGGCAGCCCGGTGGCCAGGTGGAAGTTGGGGAAGCTGGTGACCTTCCGCGCCGGCGGCGGACTCACTTCGAAGCGGTGCAGGAAATTGAACTGCACCACGCCGGGCGGCACGATCCAGCCGTCGTCGAGATTGGGGGTGCGGTCGACCACCGCCTGCGCCGCGGCGCCCGGCGCCAGGGCCGCGAGCAGCAGCGTCGCCCCGAGCAGCCGGCGCATTCCGTTTCGCCTCATCGGCATCCCCACGGTCACGGTGTGACCGTGAGCGTGCCCTTCATGAACGGGTGGATCTGGCAGAAGTACGTATACGTGCCGGGAGCCCCCGCCGTGAAGGTGAACGTGCCACCCCTGGCGATGGCCCCCGAGCCGAACGTGGAGCCGTCGTCGCTGGTGACCGTGTGCGACTCGCTGTCGTGGTTGGTCCAGGTGACCGCCGTCCCCGTGGCGACCGTAAGCTGGGGCGGCTGGTAGGCAAAGTTGTCGATGGTCACCTGCTCGCCGGTGGGCGGCAGGTCCGGCGCGGTGGTGGGCCGGTCGCTGACGCACCCCGCCAGCACGCCGGCCAGGGCGATCAGACCTGCGACTTCGCGAACGCGTGCCATGCGGGCCTCCTCATGCCGGCTTCTACGTATACCCGTGATCACAGGTTTCGTCAAGACACCTGTGATAACAACTGTCAGCGCGGGCCGGCCCCTGCTACCTTGTGCCCTATGCGACGACTCCAGCAGGTCATCAAGCAGCGGAAGCCGTTCGAAAGCCTCGAGCAGGAGGTCTTCCTGGAGGTGCTCCGGACGGGGCACGCCCTGGTGCACGACCTGGTCGAGCTGCTCCGGCCGCACGGTCTGACCCAGCCCCAGTACAACGTCCTCCGCATTCTTCGCGGCGCCGAGCCCGGCGGCCTCCCCACCGGCGAGGTGGGCGCGCGGATGGTCGCGAGCCGCGAGCCCGACGTCACCCGGCTGCTGGTCCGAATGGAGGAGCACGGGCTGGTGCGCCGCCAGCGCCGCACCGACAACCGCCGCTTCGTCCACGTCCGGATCACCCGTCGGGCTCTGCGCCTGCTCCGGGTCCTGGACGAGTCGGTCCGCCGCATGCACACCCGGCAGCTCCAGCACATGACCCGCCCCGAGCTCGAGCGACTGGCGGAGCTGCTGGAGAGGGCGAGGGAGGGGCGATGACGGTGAACGGATAACAGTGAACGGTGAACAGTGAACGGTGAACAGTAAGAGCACACCGAACTGATCTGGTGTGCCCT
>DASUXW010000020.1:0-27418 GCA_036377715.1 Gemmatimonadales bacterium | reverse complement strand
GGTCGAGGCGCCGGAGACCGAGCCGCCCTTGAGCGCGTCGGCGAACTCCGCCGCCGTGGCGAACCGGTCGGCCGGGAGCTTTTCGAGCGCCGTGAGCACCGCCGCCTCGACCTGGGGCGGGACGGTGTGGCGCTGCGCCTGAAGCGGGCGGGGCGTTTCGGTCACCACCCGGGCGACGATGGCCTGCGCGGTCGAGCCGGTGAACGGCGGGTCGCCGGTGAGCATCTCGTACAGCACGGCGCCGAGCGCGTAGACGTCGGAGCGCGCGGTGATCTCGCGCTCGCCCATGGCCTGCTCGGGGCTCATGTAGTACGGCGTGCCCAGCGACATCCCGGTCTCGGTCATCCGGCTGCCGCTGGCCTTGCTCGCGGCCAGCGCGATGCCGAAATCGGCCACCAGCGCCTGCCCGTCGTGCAACAGGATGTTCTCGGGCTTGATGTCGCGGTGCACCACCCCGTGGCGGTGGGCGTAGTCGAGCGCGGACGCTACCTCGCTCGCGATTCGCAGGGCATCACCGAGCGGGAGCTGCTTCTCGCGGTTCAGGCGCTCGCGGAGGGTCTCGCCCTCGACGAAGGGCATGACGTAATACAGGAAGGTCGATAGTCGTTGGTCGTTAGTCGTTAGACCATCACTAGCGACTAGCGACTCACGACTAACGACTGCTTCTCCCGAATCGAACAACGGCAGGATATGCGGATGCTGCAGATTGGCCGTGAGCTTGATCTCGGCCAGGAACCGCTCGGCGCCGATGACTGCGGCCAGCTCGGGCCGGAGGACCTTGAGCGCCACGCGCCGGTCATGCCGGACGTCGTAGGCGAGGTAGACCGTCGCCATACCGCCGGCGCCGACCTCGCGGTCGAGGCGGTAGCGGTCCGCCAGGGCGGACTGGAGCCGGCCGAGCAGTTCGGGCATGGGGATGGCCTGTGGGAGTCGAGGGAAGATGCGCGAGGGGCGGGGGTTTGGCTAGGGATCCTCGCCTTCGCCGCTTGGCTGTGCGGGCATTGTAGCGGATGCCCGCCCCTTGCCATCCTCCCCTCGCCGAGACGACTGTATGGGCATGGCCGCCCCGATCTACTACACCGCCGACATGGTCCGGGCCATGCCCGACGACGGCAACCGTTACGAGGTCGTGTACGGCGAGCTGCTGGTGACACCCGCGCCGCGGCTGTGGCATCAGGCGCTGGTCAAGCGGCTCAGCTTCGAGCTCGAGGACTATCTCCGCCGCAGCCCCGTGGGTGAGCTGCTCAATGCCCCGGCCGACATCTCCTGGGGGCCCGACGTGCTCGTCCACCCCGATGTCTTCGTGGCAGACCTGGGTGGTGGACGGCGACGAGCGCTGCGTCGAGGTCTGGACGCCAAGGGACGATTTCCCCGCCGTCGAGCGCGAGCGGCTGGTGTGGGCGCCGTCCGGAGCGAACCAGCCGTTCACGCTGACCCTCGAGGAGCTCTTCCGGCCGCTCTGAGCGGGGCCTTCCTTACCTGATCACCAGCGGCGCCGTGAGCACCACCCGCACCGGTGTCCTCGCCGCGACCACCACGTCCTTCGCCGCCGTCTGCGACGCCACCGCGGCGCCCGCCGCGGCCCCGACGACCCCACCGATCACCGCACCCTTGGTCTTCCCGGTGATGACCCCGCCGACCACGGCGCCCCCGGCGGCGCCGACCCCGACCTTGGCGGCTTCGTCCCCGGTGACGCCTCGGCCCTTGAGCTCATAGGGCACCGACTCGACCCTGGCGGCGAGCTTTCGGGGCTGTCCCTGGAGGGTGATCGAGTCGGCCTGGATCTCGAGCTCGCCTTTGCCGTTGCCGCGGCCGGCCCGGAGGCGGCTGACGGTGAGTTTGAGCGGCGACCCGGCCTGCACCAGCACCTCGCCGTTGGGGCCCCTGATGTTCTGCATGACCTTCCCTGTGATCTGCTTTCCCCACGTGTCATGGCGTGAGTTGATCGAGTCCTCGAGGCTGACGGGGATCACGGTGCCGGCGGCGACCACCCGGGCCGCGGGAGCCGGAGGGCTGGCGGTGCCGGGATACGAGCTGTAGCCCACCGTATCGCTGCTCGCGCTCGTATCGCTGGCGGCGGCCGAATCGGTCGCCCGGCTGGAATCGCTGGCGGGGGTGGAGTCCGTTCGCGTGCTGGAGTCCATGCTCGCGACTGCAACCGGGCGCGGGGTGGAATCGGTCGCCGGGGCGGAATCCATGCTCACGGCGGAATCCACGCTGGGGCTGGTATCGCGCTTCTGGCTCGGTTGAGCGCTCACCTCGACCGGCGCCGGGGCAGTGTCCGGCCGCTGTGCGGCCCGGGGCCGGGTCGAGGCGGTTCTCCGGTGATGCACCGGGGTTGCCGGACGCGGCTCCGCCCGCGGGGGCGCGGCCACCACGGTATCGAGGGCAGGCGGCTGCCTCGCGCCCGCTATGTCCTGCTGCTCGCTCGGCCTCTGGCTTGCCGGGATCTCGGGGTCCCGTCCGGAGCGATTGCAGGCCACCACGACGGTAAGGGCCGCGAGAGTGAGCCTGAGCTTCGACATCGGTCCTCCTCAGGGGCTGCTCCGCCTACGATCTCCGGGTACAAAGATTATTTCGGTGGGATGTGTCACCAGCGGCAACCCTCCTCCGCTCTCCGCCATCTAAGGCGCCGACCCTCCAGGAGGAACCAGTGCCGATGAATCGTCGGTCGCTCACCGCGTTGCTGGCCCTGTCCGCGCTCTCCCTGCACCCGGCCCGTACCCCACTGTCCGCGCAATCGGCCGCGCCGGACTATGACGAAGTGGACCCGTGGGCCGGCGTGTCGCCCTCCATTCCCGGACCGGATTCCGCAGCGGTCGCCGGGTTCATGCGCTCCCTCGCCACGGCCGATCCCCTCGTGTGCCAGATGGTGGCCCACTCGATCGGAAACGATTCCGGCGGCGGCGACGCGCTGTACGAGCCGGGGATTCTGCGGGGCGAGGACGTGCAGGAGCGCGCCCGGCAGGCGCTCAACCAGGACGTCACCGGCCATGCCGCACTCGCGCACCTGGCGGCAACGCTCGGCGACCGCCACGCGTGCGTGCGCCGGGTGGCGGCGCGAATGCTGGGCCGGAGCGACGCGCCCGAGGCCGTCCGCCTGCTGCGAGATGCACTGCGCCACGAGACCCCCGAGGTGCGTGAGGCCGCGGCGCTCGGTCTCGCCACGGCGGAGGATCCCGCCGCCAGCTCCGATCTCACGCACGCGTTGAGCGACCGCGAGCCCGCCGTCGTGCGGATGGCCGCCTACGCGCTGGGCGAAATGGAGGATGAGCGCTCCGTGAACCCGCTGGCTGATCTTCTCCGGTCCGGCGATCCGGTGACGCGTGCCGTGGCCGCGCATGCGCTGGGCGAGCTCGAGAACAAGAGCGCGACCGACCGGCTCACTCCGCTGGTACGCGACCCCGACCCGCGCGTCCAGGTGGCCGCGGTCGAAGCGCTGGGAGAGATCGAGGACCCCCGCGCGGTTCCCGCCCTGACGCACGCCCTCTCGCGCGGCGGCCTCGAGGTGCGCCGGGCCGCGGCCGAGGCGCTCGGCAGTCTCGAAGACCGGAGGGCGGCGGATGCGCTCGCCTCGGCGATTGGCGACGGCGATCCCGTGGTTCGCCGCCTCGCCGCGCAGGCCACCGGCGAGCTCGACGATCTGGAGCACGCACCGCCTGGGCTCGTCACTGCTCTGCGAGACCGGGACCCGGAGCTCAGGGTGATCGCGGCGAAGGCACTGGGCGAGATCGAGGACTCGGCCACGGTGCCCGCCCTCGCGCAGGCGTACGACGGTGCCGAGCCCCGGCTGCGGTACGCCATCGTCAACGCGCTGTCGGAGATGGACGATTCGCGCGGCGACAGGGTGCTCGAGCTGGCCGCGAGGGACCGCGACAGTGCCGTTCGAAAGGCCGCCGCCGAAGCGTTGAAGGACCGGCGGGAAGACCACGAGGACGGCGAATGACGGCTGACTGCTCGGGACACGGATCTGGCTGAAGCGTCGCTGCGCCGCTAATCCCGGTCTGCTGATTCTGGACCCGTACTTCCAGCCACTGCGCCGTGAGCCGCGGTACGCACGGCTCCGTTCGCAATTGCGACTCCCGCCATGACGCCCTGAGAGCGTGCTCGGCGACGTCAGACCGTCGCCGACGCGATCTCGAACCGCGTCATCATCCCCATGTCCTCGTGGTCCAGGATGTGGCAGTGCATCAGGATCGGCCCCCCTGTGAAGTCCCTGAACCGGGTGCGAACCGTCAGCGACCCGAACCGTGGGATGATCGCGACGTCCTGGTGGCCGTCGAACGGGACCGTTGCTCCGTTCCGCCGAGTGATCTGGAACGGATTTACGTGGACGTGGAACGGATGCTCCTGCTCGGTCTCGTTCCGGATCAGCCATTCCTCCACCGTGCCGAGTGTGCTGGTCCACTCGCTGTAGGCGGGATCCCACGCATGGCCGTTGATCGTGAACCGTCCGAACTCACCCTCGGGCACGCTGTCGTTCTGTCCGAACACGATGGTCCGGTGCAGCTCGGGCGGCACGAAGACTCCGCTGAGGTCCTCGGCCGGGGTGGATGTATCGGGGCCCGGGTGATCGCGCCCGTCCCACGCCGGGCCCTCAACGGTAACGGTGCCGATCGTCTTGGCGGGCCAGGTGTCGACCCCCTGATCGTAGCTGTCATAGGAGAGGGTGTATCGCCTCGGGCTCCGCGCCGCACGCACCACCACCTCGAGCCGTTTGCCCGAGGGCAGCACCAGCGTCTCCTGGCCGAGCCGCCCCGGGGGCTGTAGGGGAACGCCGTCGTCGGCGACGACGTCGAAGGTGTGACCCTCGAGCCGAAGCGCGTAGAAGGCCGAGGTGGAGGCGTTGAGCAGGCTCCACACCTGCGGCTCCCCGGGACGCATACGCAGCTCGGGCATGAGTCGCCCGTTGATCAGCGAGAGAGCCCGGTCGGGATCGTCTCGCTCGCTGTCGTTGGATGTGAGGGTATCCAAACCGGGCTCCAGGAACGCCTGCTGCAGCATCATGAGGCGATGGCGGATCCCGAGGGCGGCGAGCTGGTCGGTGTAGGCATTGGCGACGTAGATCATCCCGGCCGCGCCGCGGCCGACATGGTTGGTCACCAGCCCGTGCACGTGCTCGTGGTACCAGAACAGCCCCGCCGGGTGGTCGGCCGGTATCTGAAAGAGGTACCGCTGACGGCCGTTGGGGGGCACCATGAGCAGCATGTTGTCGGCCATTCCAGTCGGCGGCACGTGCATCCCATGGTAGTGCAGATTGCTCATGTTCGCCCGCCGGGGCGGCCGGCCATAGCCCGGACGGGTGTCCGACTGGTCGAAGACGATCCGGTTGGTGAAAGCGATGTCGAGGTAATCTCCCGGCCGCACCCGAAGGGTGGGCCCGGGGAAGGTGCCGTTGTAGGTCACCGGCTGCAGCAGACGCCTGCCGGCGATTGTCGCCGGCCGGGTCGTGGCGGTGATCGCCGCTGTCAGTACTCCTCCGACACTCGCGAGCACCGCAGGCTCGGGCAGGTCGGGCGTGGAGCCTTCGGCGCGGGTGCCCGATGTGTCCGGCTGGAGCACCCGTTCCGCGGCGCAGGCGGTGGCCGACAGGCCAAAGGCGGCCCCACCCGCGATGGCGAGGCTCGACTCCAGAAAGTCGCGGCGGTTACAGCTGCCGCTATGGATGAGGGGGGACATGGCCAGCTCCGACGGGGGAATCGGTGAATGCCTTTCTTCGAAGTACCAGTGTTATGCCGAGGCCCCGATCCGGTCGTGAATCCCGGCTGAAAGGTTCTTCATCGACCCAGGCTGGTCGGCGCGATGTACCCGCGCCGCTGCCGTCCCCCGGCCCTCTGGCGGGAGCTCCCGGTGGGGCGTATCCTTCCGCAGGTCCGGTCGTATCCCAGGCAAGTCCTCGAGCAAGGCCCAACCTTCATGGCATCTCCTGCCGACCCGCTCGCGCCCCAGGGCGGCGAGCGGGACCGCGAACACGTCCTGATCGTGGACGACGATCCCAAGGTCCTCTGGTTTACCCGGCGTATCCTGGCCGAAGCAGGATTCGAAACGACGGCGGCGCCCGACGGGTCGGATGCGCTGGAACTGGTGCGACAGCGGCCCAAAGCGTTCGACGCGGTCGTATCCGACATCGTGATGCCGAAGCTCGATGGCGTCGCGCTGCTCCGCCACTTGTCCCGCCTCCGCCCGAGTCTGCCGGTGGTGCTGATGTCCGGGTATGCTCCGCCCGAGCTCCACGATCGTGGGCTCGAGGCCCCGTGTGCCGTGCTGCCCAAGCCCTGCGACCCGGACGCGCTGGTCGAGGCGGTCCGCGAGTGCATCGACGGCTGGTCGCCGCCGTCCCGGCCGGAGCGCGGGCCGGGCTAGGCGTCCCCCGCTTGCGGCCCGTGCTCCCGGGCGGAATATTGGCCGCCCACCCGAGCGAGGAGACCAACATGGCAGTGAACCCGATTCCCCCCGGCCACGGCACCGTCACCCCCAGCCTCGTCGTCGCCGGCGCCGCCGAAGCGATCGACTGGTACAAGCGGGCGCTGGGCGCGGAGGAGATCTCGCGCTTCGAGGGCCCCGGCGGCCGGATCATGCATGCCGAGATCAAGATCGGCGATTCCTACATCATGATGGGCGACGAGATGCCGGAATACGGCGCCCGCGGGCCCGGGCTCCTGGGCGGGACACCGGTCTCGTTCTTCATCTACGGGCCGGACGTGGACGCCCGGTGGAAGCGGGCCGTGGATGCCGGCGGCAAGGTGACCATGCCGCTGGCCGACCAGTTCTGGGGCGACCGCAGCGGCTGCGTCGAAGATCCGTTCGGGCATCAGTGGTGGATCTCGCAGCGGATCAAGGAGATGACGAAGGAAGAGCTGCGGAAGGCCGGCGACGAGTTCATGGCCCAGGCAGCGTCGGGCTGAGCGGCGCCCCCGCTCGAAGCGCCGCCGTTCGCAGCCCCAGCACTACCACCACCGCCGCGACCAGCGACGCCGCCAGCAGCAGCAGTCCCGGCGTAAAGCTTCCCGTGCGCTGTTTGAGCTCGCCGAGCAGATACGGTCCCACGAACCCGCCGACCGCACCGATCGAGTTGATGAGCGCGATCCCCCCGGCCGCGGCCTGCTCCTTGAGGAACGCGGTCGGCAGCGCCCAGAACGGACCCAGCCAGCCGAGCGCGCCGAATGCCGTGAGCGAGAGCGCGGCGACCATCAGGCCGGCAGATCCGGTGCGGGTCACCGCGACCATGCCCACCGCGCCGGCGAGTGCGGGCAGCACGAGATGAAGGTGTCGCTCGCCCGTACGATCCGAGCTCCGGCCGACGAGCACCATACCGACCGCCGCCACCGCATATGGCACCGCGGTGATGACACCCACCTCGAAGTTGCTGAAGTCGCCGCTCGCCTTCACGAGCTGCGGCAGCCAGAGCGCGTAGCCGTAGAACGGGACGATCAGCAGGAAGTAGGTCAGCGCGAGCCACCAGACGAGCGGATTGCCCAGCGCGCGCCGGAGACTGCGCCCGTGATCCGCGCCCTGATGCGGCCGCTCGGCCTCCAGTTGCCGCTCGAGCCAGACGCGCTCCTCCGGCGGGAGCCAGCGGGCATCGCGCGGGCGGTCCGGCAGCAGGCGCAGCACCGCGGTGCCGACCAGAATCGAAGGAATCCCCTCCAGCAGAAACAGCCACTGCCATCCTCGCAGGCCGAGCCGTCCGTCGAGCCCGAGCAGGGCCCCGGAGATGGGGCCGCCGATCACGCCGCAGACCGGGATCGCCGCGAGGAACCAGGCGTAGGCCCGGGCGCGCTCGCGCGCGGGGAACCAGCCGGTGAGATAGAAGATGATGCCCGGGAAGAAGCCGGCCTCCGCCACGCCCAGCAGGAACCGGAGCGCGTAGAAGCTCGCGGGCGTATGTACCAGCAGCATCGCCGAGGCGGCGAGGCCCCAGGTCACCATGATGCGCGCGATCCAGATCCGGGCGCCGACGCGATAGAGCACCAGGTTGCTGGGGACCTCGAACAGACAGTAGCCGAGGAAAAACACGCCGGCGCCGAAGCCGTAGACCGCCGGGCCGAAGCCGAGGTCGCGGTTCATCTCGAGCGCGGCGAAGCCGACGTTGACGCGGTCGAGGAAGTTGAGGATGTAGAGCAGGAGGAGGAACGGGATCAGCCGGCGCGAGACGCGGGCGAGGGCGGCAGCCGAAGGGGCGGGCACGCAGCGAATATACACGCCTATTCGCCCGCGGGCCCTCTTGACTCTCGCGGTACAACCATCGAGCTTTGCCCTCCGACGCGGGCATAAGGCAACGAGATGGTCGCCACGTCGGGCGGCCATTCCATCGCGTCCTGGCGACCCCCCTTCTTCAGCCGCCAGCGCAAATCCTTCCCTGATACATAGGGCTTAGGGCACCGGGCCCGGCCCGAGCGGAGTCTCCGCCATCCTCGACGGACCTACGTCGCGGCCCTGCCGTGCGTCGGCCCCTCCGGTAGCGCGAGCTCTACCACCCATCATCCGTCGCGCTGCGACGGGGGAAGAGGACACGTGCGCACCATTCACCCTGCCCGGATCGCGAGCGGCCTACTCGCCGCCGGGCTCGTACTCACCCTGGGCTGTAACGATCCGTCGGATGTGACCGAAGCGTCCACATCCGAATCACCGAACTTTGCCGTCGTCCCCGTCGCGCGCGTAGCGCTCACGCCGAGCGATACGTTGCGGCTCGGGCCGGTCGGCGCGAAGAGCACCATGGTCGGACGGGCGTGGGACGCGAACGGCAAGGAAGTCATCGGCGCGACGCTCAAGTTCTGGACCAGCTCGAGCGCGCCCTTCTCGTTCACGCAGCCGATGTGCCCCAGCCCGTGCACCGATACCCTCGTGACCAAGGCGCTCGGAACCAACAAGGTGATCCTGTCGCAATACGGCGGGACCGCGCGGGACACGGCGTGGATCGTGGTCTCCAGCACTCCGTCGGCCCCGGGCGACACGACGTCCCCTCCGCCCTCCGACACCACGACGCCGCCCCCGCCGACCGACACCACCACGACGCCTCCGCCGCCACCACCTCCTTCAGGCTCCGCGCAGCGCGGCTGCCCTGACGGCGGCTACACCCGGCTGGTTTCGGTGAGCACCAAGTCGCAGCTCAGCTCGGCGCTGTCGAACGCGAAGCCGGGCGACCAGATCCGTCTCGCCGCGGGGACCTATCTCGGCAAGTCCGATCTCACCAGGAGCGGTACCTCCGCCGCGCCGATCACCGTGTGCGCGACCTCGGGTACCCAGGCGATCCTGCGGGGCGGCCGGTTCAAGAACACCGGATCGTGGGTGGTCATCACCGGTCTCATCTTCGAGGGGCCGAACGGGGGCGACGGCAACGTCTACCTCGCCGGCGGCTCGGACGTGAAGTTCACCGGCAACGAGGTGCGGAACTCCGACTGGCACTACGGTGTCTCGGCGGAGCAGACCTGCCGCCTGAGCATCACCAACAACTACATCCACGACAACGGCGGGACCAGCGGCGAGATCGACCACGGGATCTACTTCCGCCGGCAGCTCTGCCCGAGCCTCATCGCGAACAACCTGATCACCCGCAGCGTGGGCCGGGGGATCTCGCTCCACGACAACACCTCGAGCAACAAGATCGAGAATGTCACCGTGGTGCATAACACCATCGTGAGCAACGGCTCGACCGGCATCCTGATGGCGACCAACGGCGGGACCGGCAACGTCGTGGCGAACAACGTGATCGCGAACAACGGGCTGACCTACAAGTACAAGCAGATCCGGGTCAAGTCCGGGACCAACGGCAACACGATCGCGAACAACGACGTCTGGAGCCCGACCGCGAGTCAGAGCGGGATCGAGCTCTGGAGCGGTACCACCAACACGGTGGTCCGGAACGTCATGACCGACCCGATGTTCATGGCGAAGTACAGCAACCTGCAGCTTCAGGCGGGCAGTCCGGCCGTCGGGCTCGGCGACGCGAAGTGGGCCGTGAGCACCGATTACACGGGCAAGACGCGCGACAGCGCTCCGGACGCAGGGGCGTACGAGCGGTAGGTAGCCCAGCCGTTGTCCTGAGCGGAGCGAAGGAGCCGAAATTCGAGGCATGGCTCGTTCGCTCCGCTCGGGGTGACGGTGCTCTCCCCATACTGGCGCGTCCCGGTCCCGCGACGCACCTTATCGCCTACATGCCATAAGTCGAACCGTTCTGCGCTGTACCTCGGCGGAGACCACCTCTACGGCGACTCGCGACGAGGGCATCCGTGTGACCTATCCGGCTTCCGGTGCCCCCCCGGCGGAGCTGCTGGCCCTGCTGCGGGCGGACACCGACGAAGAGGACTGGGCCGAGTTCGTCCGGGTCTTCACCCCGGCCATCCTGCGCGTCGCCCGCTCGCTCGGCGGCGACACCGACAGCGTGATGGACCGCTACACCTTCGTTCTCGATCGCCTCCGCGAGAATGACTGTCGCCGCCTCCGGGCCTACGTTCGGCCCGCGGCGAGTGACTTCACCCTCTGGCTGGTCGTCGTCGTGCGTCGCCTGTGCCTGGACCACTACCGCTCGCGCTACGGCCGCGCCCGCGGCACCGACGCGGGCGGTGCCGGACTCGACCGTGCGGGCCGGCGCCGGCTGGTGGATCTCGTTGCCGACCGCATCGACCCGGCGCTCCTCGCGGGCGCCACGTACACGGCGCCTGACGAGCAGTTGGCCCGGGCCGAGCGCGAGCGGGCGCTGGGGACGGCCCTGGGAGCCATCCCTCCAGCCGACCGGCTGCTCCTGCGGCTTCGGTTCGGCGAAGAACTGTCCGCGCGCGAGATCGCCGGCATCCTGCGGCTCCCCACGCCGTTCCATGTCTACCGCCGGCTCGATAAGGTGCTGGACCGGCTTCGTGGCCTCCTCCTCCGGATGGGCGTACAGGAGGCGGAGCCATGAGCCGCAATCCGTACGCCGGTGTCCGTCTCTCTTTCGACATGAAGCTCCCGCGCGAGGACGAGGTGGCCGGATGACCCATTCCGAGTGGTCCGCTCACCTGGCAGTGGAGCAGGTGGTCGGATTCATCGAAGGCAGGCTCGAGCCGGCCGAGCGCACGAGGGTCGAGGCGCACCTGGCCGACTGCGCGGAGTGCACCTCCGAAATCGTCAGCGTGCGACGGCTGGCGCGGCCGGCGGCCGCCTCGAAAAGGCGGCTCGTGAGCATCGTCTCGGCGGCTGCGGCCGCGGGCCTGCTGCTCGCCGTCTGGACCGGGTACGGCGGACTGCGGCACGGCGGCACGGAGCTCCGCGAGTTGCCGGCGCCTGCGCTGGAGGCGCCCACGCCCCTCGCTCCGCTCTCCACCGGTACGCTCCCCGTGACCTTCCGCTGGTCGCCGGTCGCCGGCGCCGATCGCTACCGGATCAGCCTGTTCAATGCGGAGGGATCGGTGCTCTGGGAGAGCGAGGTCGCCGGCTCGACGGCCGCGCTCCCGGACTCGGTCCGCCTGGCGCCCGCGACGCAGTACCTCTGGCAAGTGGCGGCCCGCACCGGTGTCGGCCGCTGGTCGGCCGCGCCGCTCACCGAGTTCCGTCTCGGCGAGCGCGCCAGATGAGACCGCTCGCCGCGCTCGCGATCCTCGCGGGGACCACGCCCGCGTGGGGCCAGGGCGCGCCGATCGCGGACTCCGGGCAGGTCACGGCCGAGGTTCGGGCCCGTCCCGACGAGAGCCGGATCGAGTTCGAGCAGCAGCTGTCCCTGGCCACTACCGCGTCGGACGACACCCGACAGGCGCACCTGACCCGGGCGGGCGCGCTCGCGCAGGCCTACGCCGCCGTGTGGCACGACTCGGTGCCGCTCCGCACCGTCGTGCGGTTCTCGTCCTGGCCGGTCGAGCGGCGGGTGGAACGCATGCTGGCGGACAGCATCCGCCGTCAGGGCAACGCCGTGCTCGGGAGCGGCGGACTTCCCGCGGCGCTCTCGCTCTGGCGCGAGAGCCTGCGGCACGCAAGGGCGGCGGGCGATTCCGCCGCGATCGCCGCGGCGCTGGTGAACATCGGCTCGGGCTACTACCGCGCGGGCGAGCTGGACAGCGCCGGCGCGTGGCTGCGCCAGGGGCAGCAGATGGCGATGGCGACTCGGGACTACCGCGCCGCCGCGACCGCGCTGGGCACGCTCGGCTCGGTCGCCAAGGATCGCGGCGATCTCCAGGAGTCGATTCGGCTGTACGGCGAGGCGGGTCGGCTGCGCGAGCGGGTCGGCGACACCCGCGGCCTCGCGGCCGACGACAACAACCTCGGCCTCGTCGCCCAGGCGCTGGGCGACACCGCCGGCGCCCGCCAGGCCTTCGAGCGCGCGCTCGCGAACAACCGCCGGTACGGCCGGCTCGAGCCCGCGGCCGCGAACCTCACCAACCTCGCCAATCTGGCCGGCCTTCAGGCCGGCTACACCCGCGCGGAGCGGCGCTATCGAGAGGCGCTCTCGATCTACCGCGACGCGGGCGACCACACCCGCACGGCCGAGGTACACCATGAGCTAGGACGACTCGAAGTGCGGCGCGGCGACTACGGCAAGGCGGCCGATCTCCTGTCACGGGCGCGGCAGGAGTTCGAAGCCACCGGGACCGGGCGTTCGGCGATGCTCGTCGCCTTCGACCTGAGCGAGGCGTACGCGGCGATGGGCCGGCTGCAGGACGCCGTCGCCGCGCTCCGCCGCGCCGAGCGGCTGAGTGAAGCGCAGGGGCTGAGCGACGACGACCGCGGTTCGCTGGCGGTCGCGCGCGCGGACCTGGCGATCCGGCTCAACAACGTGTCCGAGGCGCTGCGCCAGTTCACTAGCGCCGAGCGGCTGTTCCAGTCGGCGGGAGACGGAAGGCGACTCGCCGACGCGCGTCAGGGACGCGGCTTCGCGCTGCTTCGCGACGAGGACTATCCGGCGGCCGATCGCGCCCTCGCCTCGGCGACCCGTGCTTACGACGCCGCCGGCGATGCCCGGGGGCAGGCGCTCACCGATCTGCTCCGCGGTTTCGTCGCCGCCGCGCAGGACGACACCGCCGGCGCGCGGCGCGCATACCTCGATGCGGCAGCGGGACTCGAGCGGGTCCACGATGCGGTGGACCAGAGCCTCGCGCTCGGCGCGCTGGGCGAGCTCCGGGCCGCGCAGGGTCTCGCGCTCGCGGCCGATTCGCTCTACGCGAAGGCGCTCGCGATCGTCGCCGATCACCCCTCGCGGGCCGCCTCATGGTGGCTCCATGCCGGACGGGGCCGCGTGCTCCGGAGTCTCGGCGAGTCCGACCGGGCGGCCGCCGAGATGCGCAGCGCCGTGTCCGATCTGGAGACGTCCTCGGGGACGCTGCGACTCACCGAGCGCCGCGCGGCATTCATGGAGGACAAGTGGGACGTCTACGGCGATCTCGCGCTGCTGGAACGCGAGCGCGGGAACACCGCCGCGGCGTTCGCGGCGAGCGAGCGGCTGCGCGCGCGCCAGATGCTCGACCTGCTCTCGAGCGGCCGGGTAGACGAGCCGGCGCCGGTGGGCGAGCGCTCGGCGGAAGCGCAGGAGCTGCGACGGGCCATCGTCGAGCTCTCGAGCCGGCTGGAGCAAGGCGATGACGGCGCCGAGCTCAGGGAGCCTCACATGGAGAGCGCATCCGTTCCCGCGCTGCGCGAGGCCCTCTCGGCGACGGAGAGCCGTTACGCCGAGCTCCTGCTGCAGGTGCGCGAGTCGAGGCCCGAGTACGCGGCGATCGCGGGTGCGGAGGTCGCGCCGCTGGCGGCGGTCGCAGCCCGGCTTGCCCCGGACGAAGCGCTGATCGAATACCTGGTGACCGACTCCGCGTCGCTCGCCTTCGTCGTCACGAGCGAGGGCGCGAGGACGGTGGATCTCGGGATTGGCCGGCGCGCGTTGGCGCAGCGCATCGGCTTCGCGCGGGCGACGCTGGATCCCGGCTCGGCGGCGTCGGCGCGGGCGCTCTGGCGCACACCGCTCCGCCGGCTGTACCGCGACCTGTTCGAGCCGGTGGAGCAGACCGGAGCGCTCGCCGGGAAGCGCCGCATCACGATCGTTCCGCACGCCGAGCTGCATTATCTGCCGTTCGCTGCGCTGATCGAGCCCGGCCCGTTGGAGCACTTTCTGGTCGAGCGGTACCTGTTGAGCTTCGCGCCGTCCGCGTCGGTCTGGGCCCGGCTTGGCCGATCTGCCCCGGCGTCCGGACCGCTGCAGGTGCTGGCGCTCGCTCCACGCAGCCGTGCGCTCCCCGGCTCGCGTGCGGAGGTCGAGGCGGTGCGCCGCGCGTTCGGCGCGAGGGCCGAGGTGCTGGAAGGCGCCCGCGCGTCGGAGCCGCGGCTCCGTGCCGAGTCGCCGAGGTTCGGGATTCTCCACCTGGCCACGCACGGCGTGCTGAACAAGCGGAACCCGCTCTTCTCGTATCTGGCGCTGAGTCCATCGGACTCGGACGACGGCCGGCTCGAGGTGCGCGAGGTGTTCGGCCTCGCGCTCCGCTCGCAGCTCGTGGTGCTCAGCGCCTGTGAGACCGCGCTCGGCGCCGGTGTCCACACCGACGTGCCCCCCGGCGACGATTGGGTGGGACTGGTGCAGGCGTTCCTGATCGCGGGGGCAGGGCAGGTGATCGCCACCGCGTGGCCGATCGACGATCGCAGCACCGCCGGGTTCATGGCGGCGTTCTACGATCGGCTGGCCGACGGCGCCACGGCGGGCGAGGCGCTCGCGGAGGTGCAGCGCGCGACGCTGCGCAGGCCGGCCACGAGGAACCCGTCGTTCTGGGCGGGGTTCCTGCTGAGCGGGGGGCCGCAATGAAGCGTTCGATGGGCTGGTGCGTGCTGGTCGGGCTTCCGGTGGCGCTGGCCGCCTGCGGGTCCGATGACACCGGCCCGAGCGCGCCGCGAGATCCGACGGCGGCCGAGCTCACGCCGGAGCTGGTGGTGTCCGATCTGATGTCCGGTCAGCAGGCCGGTGCGGCAGCCGCGGAGACCACGTTCGTGTACGTGTCGCTCCACGAAGGAACGGTGCCGCGCGGGACCACGGCCGACGTGCGTAACCGCCGGTCCGGATTTGCCCGGTCGGCTTCGCTCGTGGCCGGCGCGCTCGACCCGCTGCCGGTGCCGGCGGAGATCGGCGACACGCTCGACGTCGTTGCCCGTGACAGCGCCGGCGCCGCGCACCGGTTCACCAACATCGCGAAGCGCGCCGTCCCGCCGGTGGTGGTCCGGAGCAGTCCGAGCAGCGGGGCGACCGACGTGCCGCTTCTGACCGTCGTACGCGTGGTCTTCAGCGAGCCGATGGATCCGGTCAGCCTCGGCAGCGGTACCGTCCGCATCACCTCGACCGGGGATCCGCTCCCGGGTGGGGTGCTCGTGGACCCGGAGGGATTGTGGGTCGAGCTGCACCTCGATCAGCCGCTGGCGCGCCGGACCAGCTACCATTTGGCTGTCACGACGCACGTGCGCGATCGGGGCGGCCAGGCGATGACCGCGGACTACGTCGTGAGCTTCACGACCGGGAACCCCGCGCCTCCGGACACCACCCGGTTCACCGCGGTGAGCGCCGGCGGGCGTCATACCTGCGCGATCACTACGAGCGCGCAGCTCTTTTGCTGGGGCTGGAACGCTGGGGAGCAGGTGACTGGGGGTGGTGCCGTCGTGGTACCCGTTCCCACGCGGATCCAGGTGAGCGGCGGAGCATCGGCGGTGCGTGCCGGCGCCGAGCATACCTGCCTGGTGACGGCAGCCGCCGGCATCCGGTGCTGGGGCGACCGACGGCTCGAAAGCGGCCGGTCCCTTGGGAGTCTAGCACCGTACTTCCCGTCCCCCTTCGGTGACGACCGCATGGTCGGGGTCGGCGCCGGCATGGCGCACCTGTGCGGTATCCTGGCGAACGGGCAGGCCAAATGCGTCGGACAGTACGTGGCCGCCGACGGCGGGTATCTCGGATTCTACGACGAGAATGGTCTCCTGCCGTTGTACAGCGACGCTCCCATGCAGTCGATCAGCGGCGGAAACCGGTTCGATTGCGGGCTCTCGATGGCGGGTCAGGCCTACTGCTTCGGCAAGAACCAGGAAGGTGAGTTGGGGGACGGCAGCACCGCCTCCGACCAGGACGGCGTGCGAATACAAGATCAGCCGGGTGATAGTCTCTACCTCCGATTCCGGACGGTGGCGGGCAATCTGGTGTTCAACACCCTGTCGGTGGGGTGGGAGCACGTGTGCGGCGCTGCCGCCGGCCGCGTGTACTGCTGGGGCTCCAACGCCCACGGCCAGCTTGGCACGGGCGGCACCGAGGTGCTTCGCAGCGTCCCTACCCCGGTCGCGGGTTCCGAGCGCTACGACTCGGTCGCCGCAGGTGGCCAGCACACCTGCGCCCTCACTTCCGGAAGGGCACTCTGCTGGGGCGACGACTCCTTCGGTCAGCTGGGCGATGGTAGGACCGGGAAACCCGCACCGGCGGCGGTCGCGGTAGCTGGAGACCTGCGCTTCCTGGCGGTGAGCGCCGGAACCGACCACACCTGTGCGATCACCAGCGACGGGGCGCTCTACTGCTGGGGGCGGAACGACACCGGCCAGTTGGGCGATGGGAGCCTGACGGACTCGAGCGTTCCCCAGCTCGTGACGGTCGGCGCGGTCCCGTAACTGGCGCGGCGCTCGACTCCTAAGGCCTTCGCTCGCGGGACGAGGGGGCGCTCAGGATGACTCGCGTGCCGCGAGAGCGTCCAGGCTACCCCGCTCCGCGTACCCCATCACCGCCCCTTCGAACGTCACCCGGTACCAGCCACCGGCCAGCGAGTCCACCGCCAGCGTATCCCCGGCCTCGAGCACCGCCTCGAGCGCCGCGCCGCGGCTCCGCGCTTGCCTCAGGTAGATCGTCCGGTGTGCCACCAGCACCGCGCTCGCGGGCGCATGATCGGCCGTCGCGACGGACCGTATCCCCACGCCGGGCGAGGTCGCCGACGGGACCGAGTCGGCCACGGCTCCTGAACCCGCCGCGCCCACTTCAACCGGTGTCACCGCGCCGAGCGTGGACCGGTGCTCCCGCGGAAGCCCCGCCCGCCCGACCTGCGACGCGAGCACGATCCCGACCCCGGCGAGCACCACGGCCGGCGCGCTCAGCGGGATGGACAGCTTCGGCTTCCAGCCACCCGCGCCCTCCGGTTCCGCCGCGATCGGGAACTCGGCCCCGCACCCGGGGCACCGCGTGGCAATGCTGAGCGCCCGCCGCCCGCATCCCGGACACGACTTGTAGGACCCGCCCATCAGCACCGCTCCTGTGACTGTAGCGCACCCGAGGCGGCGGCCGCGTGTAAGTGCTTGGCCGGCTGCTCTCTGCCGATCGAGAATGGCTCGGGGCAAAGGGGGTCGGGCAAGCAGAGTGCCAGCCCGAGCGCGACAGTTCGTGAGCACGCGGGGGTACGGCTCCTTCGCTCCGCTCAGGATGACTTGGTCGCCGGCATGGTCCGCGCGGCGTCGCGCTCGCGCGGCGGAGACCACCGGCCGGCCACCAGCCTCGCGATCCCCGCCCCCGCGAACACGAAGACCAGCGGCAGCACGGTGATCCGGTACCGGATCCTGCCCACGAAGAGCGAGTGGCCCAGCGCGAACATCAGGATCATCCCGGCGAGTAGCACGGCCTCCCGGCGGCGCCGCCGCCAGAGCACGACCAGGCCGACCACGGCGAGCACGAACTCCCCGGCCGAGGCGACCGCGGCGACCACGTTCCGGATGCCCGGCGGCGCGAGGGGGGACGTCGGCAGCCGCGGGTTCACCCCGTGCAGCGCCTCTCTCGCCGCGGGGTCGTCGGTCCGGAGCCGCTGCGGGAAGAGCTCCCAGAAGTGCCCGAACTCCCGTACTATCCGCCCGGCGAGCCGTCCCGGTTGGCTCCGGGCCTGCGCGCCGAGCGCTTCGGCCACCCCCTGCTGGTCCAGCTCGCTGGACGAGATGCCGGCGGCCTGCGTTCCGGTCGTCGAGACCGGAACGATTCGTCCGCGAAGCTGATAGTTTCGGTACGTCCAAGGGGCGAGCACCAGCAGCCAGGCCAGCAGGACGGCGGCGGCACGACTCACGCGGCGCGGCGCGACCCACGCGGCCGCCACGGGCGCCAGCACGAGCGCCACCGGCCGGAACAGCGCGAGCGCGCCGAGCAGGGCTCCCGCGAGCGCCGCCCACGCGCGGGAATCGCGGCGCACGGACTCGACGGCCGCGAGCGCGGCGGCGGCGAGGATCACCGCGGCCGTGGCCTCCGGATAGAGCAGCCCGGCCGAGAACGCCATCAGCGGATCCAGCGCGTACACCGCCGCCGCGCCGAGCGCCGCCGTGCGGCCCGCGATCCGGTCGGCCAGCACGAAGGTGAGCCCGGCGCCGGCCGCGGCGAGGATGCCTTGCGCGAGGCGGAGCCAGAGCACCGGCTGCCCCGGGCCGCCCAGCAGCGCGAGGAGCACCGGGTAGCCCGGGACGCGATTGTAGCCGGCGCCGAAGCCCTCGCCGGCCCAGAGCCGCCGGGCGGCGTCCACGTAGCTGGTCTCGTCCGCGAAGTGGAACCCGCCGCCCAGCGCCGCCGCGAGCGCCAGCCGGACGGCGAGGGCAACCAGCACGATCGCGGCGATGCGTCTGGTGTCCGTGCTCACGCGGGACTCGATCCGGAACGGAGCCGAGCGAGGATGAGCGATCCAGCGGGACGTCTGATGCGCGGCGGCATCCGGGTGCTCCTGGCGGAGAGCCTGCTCATTCCGAGCGGGCTCCTCACCGCGGCGTACCTCGGCCGCCGCCTCGGCCCCGACGGGTACGGCCTCTTCATGGTCGCCGCGGCGCTCGTGGCCTGGGTGGAATGGGGGCTGACCGGGCTGTTCGCCCGCGCCTCGGTGAAGTTCGTCGCCGAGTCCGTGGACTGGCGGCCGATCGGCTCGACCATCGTCAGCGTCCACCTGGCGCTGGCCGCGGCGGCGGCGGTGGTGCTCGCCGCATCCGCCGGCGTGATCGCGAGGCTGATGGACACGCCCGCGCTCGCCGTCCCGCTGCGGCTCTTCGCGCTCGACATCCCGCTCTTCTGCCTGGCGCAGGCGCACCGCAGCATCCTGGTCGGGATCGGACGCTTCGAGGGGCGCGCCCTCGTGGCCGCGTTCCGATGGGTGAGCCGGCTGTTGCTCGTCATCCTGTTCGTCGAGCTCGGTCTCTCCATCGAGGGTGCCGTGCTGGGCAGCATCGGTGCGTCGCTGGTCGAGGTGGTCGCCTGCCGGCGGATGGTCCGGCCCGCGCTCTCGGCCCGCGCCGCGCTGGCCGTGGGCCGGCTGTGGAGCGTGGTCGCGCCGCTCCTGGTCTCGGCATTGGCGATGCGATTCTTCGACCGGCTCGATCTCATCGCCCTGACGTCGCTGGGTGGCACGCCGGGGCAGGCCGGCCAGTACGGCGCCGCGCAGAACCTCGCCCTGCTTCCCGGGCTGGTAGGCACCTCGTTCACCCCGCTGCTGCTGGCCACGCTCGCCCGTGCCTTTCGCGACGGCGTGCACGAGTCGGCGAGCCGCATCGGGAGCGGGGCGATGCGCTGGGTGCTGCTGCTCGCGCCGCCGGCCGCGCTCGCCGCCGGCGCCAGCGACGGCGTCGTCGGGCTGGTGTTCGGCCCGGCGTTCGCGCCGGCGGCGCCGCTCGTCGGCCCGCTGCTCTTCGCGGCGGTCGCCGTGGTGATGATCGCCGTCTGCAACTCGATCCTGACGGCCGCGGGCCGGCCCGGGCTGACCGCCGTCTTCACGGCGCCGCTGCCGGTCGTCGCCGGTCTGGCATACCTCCTGGTCATTCCGCGCTTTGGTCTGCTCGGCGCCGCACAGGTGACGCTGGTGACGTCCGTGGTTGCCGCGCTCGCGCTGTGCGCCGCCGTCTTCCGGGTCTGCCGCGTCCTTCCCCCCGCGACCACGCTGGTTCGGAGCGCCCTGACCAGCGCGGCCGTCTACGCGGCGGCAGTCGTGTGGTCGCCCCCCGGAGCGCTCGTGCTGCTCGAGCTGGCCGTGCTCGCGACAGCCATCGTGTTGGCGCTCGTGGCCATGGGCGAGCTCACCCCCGGAGAGCTGGCCGCGTGGCGGGCCTGGTGGAAGCGGGAGCGGCGGCCAGCGACGTGAGCATGGCGCGCAAGCGCTCGGTGTGGGTCGCTGGGTCGTGCCGCCGCTCCAGCCGGCGGATCGCGGCCTCGGGCACCGCGTGCGTGGCAAAGGCGCGGGCCGACGTGACCTCGTCGAGCCGGCGGGCCAGCGCGTCCTCGTCGCCGTTGGCGAACAGGAGACCGCTCACGCCCGGCTCGACCGTCTCACCCAGCCCCCCGGCCGCGCTCGCGACCACGGGGATGCCCCGAAGAATCGCCTCGATCGCGACCAGGCCGAGCGGCTCCGCCCAGAGGGAGGGGACGACGGCCGCCCAGGCGTCGGCCAGCTCCTGCTCGACGCGCTCGGGCGGGATCAGGCCGCGGAAGCTGACCGCCGCGCCGAGCTCGAGTCTCCGGACCTGGTCCTCCAGGGCGTCCCGGAACGGCCCGTCGCCCACGATCCTGAGGCGCGCCGCCGGCACGGTTCGCCTGACGCGCGCGAACGCGCTCACGAGGAGAGGCACGCCCTTGGTGCGGTCGAGCCGTCCGCAGTAGACCAGGGTCGGCTGCTCCGCTGCCCGCCGCCGGAACGCCGGTCCCGGCGCCGGCACCGGCGGCGGCACGTGCTCGGCCTCGATGCCGTGGCGCTCGAGCTCGCGACGCAGCCACTCGCTGCACGCGATGACGCGCCGGACCCGGCGCCGGCCGCGCCGGATGAGCGCGTAGCGGGCCCGGTCCCGGGCCCAGTGGGGAGCGGTGAGACAGCCCGATCGCCAGCAGACCAGTCCGGGTGGTGCGTGACACAGCGTGCCGTCCGGCAGGAGCTTGGAGCTGACCGGACAGATCCCCTTGTAGTCGGTCACGCTCAGGACCGTGGGCACCGGCCCCAGTGCCCCGAAGATGGCGGGCGAGAGCTGGTGCTCGAACATGTTGACGATGGCGACGTCGGGCTCGAACTCCCGTCGCGCCCGCAGCACCGCCGCGCGGGCGAAGGGGTTGGCCAACTGCAGCGCGACCCTGCCCATGAACGTCTCGCTGCCGTGCGCCCGGTAGTCCGCCGTGCCGTCGGCGGCGGTGCCGACGTCGCTGGTGAGCAGCCGGACCTCGTCGCCCGCGCCACGCAGCCCATCCCTCACCGCGACGATGTACCGCTCGGCGCCGCCGACCCCGCGCAGCCAGTCGGTGATCAGGAGGACGCGCACGTCCCGTCCTCCGCCGCGACGACGGTTTCGAGGCTGCGGAGGCCGTCGGTCAGGCTCGCGCTGCGCGGGGCGCCGCCGCGAACCTCCTCGATGAAGGCGCGGAGGGCCCGGCGGTACGATGGGTCGGCCGCCGGCCGCAAAGTGCGCTCGGCGCGCCAGCGCAGCACCGCGGATGTCGGTAGGACGGGCGCTTCACGGGCGCCGTAGCTCCGGGTGCGCGGCCGCGAGAGCGTGAGGCGCGCCGTGTGCCGGTCGATGCGCAGGGTGCCTCGATCACCGATGAACTGCAGCCATTCCGCCGGGCCGGTCACGAAGGAGAAGAAGCACTGGGCCGTCGCGCCCGTGTCGGTCTCGAGGGTGAGTCGCGCCTCGTCGTGCTCGGTGACCTCCGATGCGATCGTCGCGGAGACCACGCGCACCTCCGTCGCGAGCATCCAGCGGACCGCGTCGATGTGGTGGGAGGCGAGATCGAGCAGGACGCCCCCGCCCGTGGCGCGGCGGCGCTTCCACGCGGGCATCCCACCCGGCGCGGCGGCCTCGCAGAAGCTGGTCTGGACCGCATGCACTCGGCCGATCGCGCCTTGCGCGAGCAGGGCCCGAGCCTGCTCGAAGAGCGGATGGTGCCGCCGATTGAAGCCCGTCACCGCGGTGAGGCCCGACCCAACCGCGGCGACGACGCAGCGGGCGTCGTGCAAGGTCGTCGCGACCGGCTTCTCGAGGTAGAAAGGCTTGCCCGCCGCCGCCGCCGCGAGCGCCAGCGTCGCGTGCAGGTACGTGGGAGCGCAGATGAGCACCGCCTCGATGTCGCCGCGGCCGAGCAGCTCGTCGGCCCCCTCGCATGGTTCGACGCCGCTCACTCGCGCGAAGCGCGCTCGCGCGTCGGGATCCGGGTCGGCCGCCGCGGCCAGCGTGACACCGCGAATCCCGGCGAGCGCGCGCCGGTGGATCCACCACGCCACGCTGCCGCAGCCGAGCAGGCCGACCTTCATCCCCGAGCCGGCCGCGGGGCCGCGTATCGCACCTTGTGCAGCTCGTACTCCGTCATCCGCGGCTCGGCGTCGGCGCTCGGGCCCAACAGGTAGCTGACCATCTCGCCAACAGCGGACACGACACCTGCGGTGAAGAGGGCCGCCAGCGTCCCCCGCGGGAGCAGCCCGGCGCGCCGCGCCACGGCAAGCACCGGCCGGAGCCGCATCACCAGCAGCACCGGGATGAGGGGCGAGCCGAGCAGATAGACCAGCCGCCGGGGCCAGGACCAGCGCTCCGCGCGCCGGCCGCCGAGCAGCCGCCCGCTCAGGTAGCGCTCCCGGAGCCACGGTTTCCAGCGCGCCACGTTGAGATGGTCGATCCGGGCGGCCGGCTCGAAGTACATCCGGCGTTTGGCGGATCGGAGCAGGACCGTCAACCGGTCGCCCTGGTGCAGGGCGTGATCGAGGTCCGCGCCGAGGTCGAGCAGCACCTGCCGGCGGAACGCGCCGTTGTGGGTCGGCGCGATGTCGCTCTCGCGCGAGGGCATGAGGTGGAGCCACTGGCCGTAGTCCAGCAGCAGGAGCGACCAGCTCAGCGCGTTCACCGGGTTGGCGTTGCCGAACCCGGGGACCACGCCGGCCCACGGCCCCTCGTGGGCCTTCACCAGATTTTCCGCCCACTGCGGATCGGCATACGTGTGCGTCTCGCCGATGAAGACCAGCGGCGCCCGTACCGCCCGCACGCCGGCCGCCCGCGCCGGACCGATGGGATCGATGGACCCGACCACCTCGACGTGCACCCTCGCGAACCCGTCGAGCTCCGCGGCATCCAGCTCGCCGGCCAGCGGCGCCTCGCCCACCAGGACGATCTCGAGACGATCGCGGATGGTCTGCCGCCGCAGACGGTGGATGACCGGCCGAATCGTATCGTAGCGATCGGTCGCCAGCACGATGCCGAGACTCGGGACACGGGGATCAGCCACGGGCGCCTGCCTCCTGCCAGAGCCGCCGATCGCTTTCCGGAACGAAGTCCACGCGGCGGAACTCGTATGCGGTGAGGTGACCGGCCGACCCGCCGCCGCCGGCGGCGTAGCCGATCATCTGGCCCAGCCCGTCGGCGACGAGACCAAGCATGAGGACCGGGAGGAGCCGGAGCAGGGAAGGGCGCTGCTCCGGCGAGCCGCGGAGCTGTCGCGCCGCGCGCAGCAGCCGGACGCAGGGGATGAGCGGCGAGGCCGCCGCGTAGAAGAGCCGCCGCGGCCGGCCCCAGCGCCGGGCGCGCTCCGACGCGAACACCCGGCCGCAGTGGTACTGCACCGGGAGCCACACCGCGAAGCGTCCGAAGTTGGTGTGCGCCGCGCGGGCGCGCGGCTCGAGGACCAGCCGCCTGCCCTCGGATCGGAGCGCCAGGTGGAGCACCGTCTCCGATTCCAGGCTACCCGCCAAACCGTCGCCCAGCGCCAGCAGCACGTCGCGCCGGTAGCTGGAGTTGTGCCCGGCGAGAAAGGGCTGGTCGCCCGCGGCGTCCGGATCGATCCAGGGGCCGTAGCCGATCACGAAATCGCACCAGCTCACGGTGGTGGCGGGATTCGCGTTGCGGAAGACCGGGCCGACCGCGGCGATCCCAGGGCTCACGTACGCCGACAGCAGCGCCTCGGCCCAGGCTGGCTCGGGGAAGCAGTGGTCCTCGGCGAACACCACCACGTCCGCGCGCGCCGCTCGCACGCCCGCGGCGCACGCGTGCCCGTGCGACCGGCGGCCGGTGTGCACCACCTGGACGGCGTGGAACCCCTCGCACGCCGAGGCGTCGGGGACGAGATCGGGGCGGGCCATCGCCACGATCACCAGCTCGATGCGCCGCGCGATGGTCTGGCGGCGCAGGTATCGCACGGTGGTCGCGATGGACGCGAAGTCGGACGTGGTCGGGAGCACCACGCTGATGGCGGGGCTGCCGGGCGTCTCGCTCATGCCGTGGCCGGGGCGACCGCTTGCCCCTCCTCGATGGATCGCAGCGCCGCGTGGAGCACGGCCGCGGCCTGGCGGCCGTCGTGGATCGAGGCCGGCGGCGCGCCGCCGCCGGTGAGCGCCGCGACGATCGCTTCCCACTGGTGCACGTAGGACAACCGGAACTCGCCTCCCTGTCGCGCGGCGCGGAGCGCCGCGGGGAGCTGGGCCGCCCTGTCGAGCAGCGGCCGGATCCGCCGCAGCGCGCCGGCGCTCGGACCGCCGACAGGTGTCACCGTCAGACTGTCGCCATGATAGCAGGAGAAACTCAGGCTGCCCCGGCTGCCGTAGACTTCGATCAGGTTGTGCGACGCCGAGCGCTGGCTTACCGCGCCTGCGACCAGCACGCCGTTGGCCATCCGGGCCTGCATGGTCGCCGACTGGTCGTCGAACGCGGATGCGCGGGTCTCCGCGCGGACCGATTCGACCTCGCTCTCCAGCAGCCACCGCCACAGATCCGCCTGGTGGGTGCCGATCTCCAGCAGCGCGCCTCCCCCCTGGCGGCGCGAGCCGTGCCAGTCGGGCTTCGTCGCGCCGGTCCAATCGGCGGTCCAGAGGGTGCGCACGAGCTCGATCTCGCCGAGCGCGCCCGAGCGGATGATGGCCCTGGCTTGGCGCGCCAGCCGGTGGGACCGCAGATTGAACCCGACGGCCGACCGCCGGCCCGAGGACTCGGCGCGTCGCGCGAGGGCCACCAGCCGGTCGCACGCATCCAGCTCGAGCGACAGCGGCTTCTCCACGAACAGGTGTTTGCCCGCGTGCAGCGCCGCCTCGGCGATCTCGGCGTGCCGCGTGACCGGCACGACCACGGCGACGAGATCGATCCGATCATCGAGCATGGCCCGGTAATCGGCATGGACCGCGGCGCCGGGGCAGGCCGATGCCGCGGCGGCGAGCCGCGCCGGGTCCACGTCGGACACGGCCACGACCCTGGCACCCCGCACCCGGGCCAGCGCGGGGAGGTGCAGCGAGGCGCCTGCCCGCCCGCAGCCCACGAGGCCGATCCGCACCTCACGCGACACGTGGGTCTCCCACCCTGCGCGCGACCGCCGCCCAGGCGAAGCCGGCCAGATTGGAGATCTGCCAGAGACCCAGGAGCGCCGCGACCGCCGCCATCCGTCTCGGCGGCACGCTGGTGAGGGGGAACCACAGCCAGTTACCGACGTCGAGATGGAAGCGCGCCTCCACCAGAAAATGGCCGCTGCCCCGCGCGGCTCGCCGCCGGCTGAACTGCTCGGCGCCGCGGCCGTACTGAAAGTGCTGCCGGCAGAAGGCGGCGGCGTTCATCGGGCGGTTGTGGTGCACTACGGCGCCGGGTACATAGATGATACGGTTGCCCCGGTGCCGCCATCGGTCGCAGAGATCCCGGTCCTCCGCCGAGCGGAACGACGGATCGAACCCGCCGATCTCGCGGAACCGGCGGGCCGGCAGCGCCATGTTGTTCGAGGCGATGAACAGGGCATTGGCCGGATCGGCGTTGTAGTGGCGGTAGACCACGTCCACAATGAGCTGGCTGGTCGCCGAGTACAGGTTGGGCGCGCCGTTCAGGGTCACCCCGCCGACCATGCAGTCGGGTGACTCGGCCCAGACCGCGGCCAGCGTACGCAGCCAGCCGGGGTCGGGCAGGCAATCATCGTCGGTGAACGCGAGGTATTCGCCATTGGCGCGCTCGGCGGCGATGTTGCGTGCGGCCGCGGGGCCGGCATTCGCCTGGCGCATCAGCGTGACACGAATCCGCGATCGGAACGCCGCGACCACCTCGTCGTCCAGCGGCACCGGGCTGCCGTCGTCCACCACCAGCACTTCGAGACGGTCGCGATCGTAGTCGAGCCGCGCGAGCGACCGCAGACAGTCCGCGAGCTGGCGCGGACGGCCATACGTGGGGATCACGATGGAAACGCTCGGCAGCACCGATCAGGCTCCGCCCAGGCTCTCGGTCATCGTCCCCGTGCGCGACGGCGCCGGGTTTCTCGCCCAGTCGCTGCCCGCGCTCTGGGCCAGCGATTTCGCCCGCGAGGCATGGGAGCTCATCGTGGTGGACGACGCCAGCCGCGACGGCTCGGGCGAGGTCGCCGCGCGGTTCGCCGATCTGGTGGTGGGGACGAACGGCGCCGGGGCCTCCGCGGCCCGGAACCATGGCGTGCGGCGGTCGCGGGGTGACATCCTGGTCTTCATCGACGCCGACGTCTCCATTCATGAGGATGCGCTGCGCCGTCTGGCCCGCGCCTTCGACGACGATGATGTCGCGGCCGTGTTCGGCGCCTACGACACCTCGCCGCGAGCGCCCGGCCTCGTGTCGCAGTACCGAAACCTGCTGCACCACTGGGTGCACGCGCAGGGCCGCGGCGAGGCCGAGACCTTCTGGGCCGGGCTCGGCGCCGTGCGGCGGCGCGCGTTCGTGGCCGCGGGCGAATTCGACGAGACGATGTCGCAGCTCGAGGACATCGACCTGGGCTACCGCCTGCGCGCGCTGGGCCACCGCATCCTGCTCCTGCCGGAGATCCAGGGGACGCACCTCAAGCAGTGGACCCTGGGAAACATGGTGCGCACCGATCTGTTCGGCCGCGGCGTCACCTGGATGCGGTTGCACCTCGAGCAAGGGCGCAAGGGCAGACCCGGCACGCTGAACCTTCGGCCCGCGGAGAAGCTGTACACGCTCCTGGCCTTCACGGCCGCGCTTGCCCTCGGCGTGGCGCTCGCCGGCGGTGACTGGCGGTGGCTGATCGCGGCCGGACTGTGCCTGGCGCTGGTGGTAGCGGGAAACCTGCCGCTATTCCGCTGGCTCGCGCGGGAGCGCGGGGTTCGCTTCGCCCTGCTCGCCGTCCCACTGAGACTGCTGTACTATGGGCTGAACGCGATCGCGGCCCCGATCGGACTGCTGCAGCATCTCATGTCGCCGCGCCATCGTAGCGCCCGATGACCGGCTGCGCCAGAGGTCCACGGGCCAGTCGGCGCGGATTCTGCGGCAACGCGGGTTCGGTGCCGGACCGGTCGTCCGGCGCCCTCCCTCGGGACGCCACCGCAGGCGACAATCGAAGTTCTTCAGGACGCGCGCTTTGCTTGCCGTGGCCGGTTCACTCCTGGCCCGATGCCTGGTACCCATTCAGGTGCCCGGCGGCCGCTAACGTTGTAGTCGAGGTCCGCCGACTTGATGCCCACTCGCAACACCGATGCACTGCGGCCGGGCGATCGCGTGGTGGTCTGCGGCGCCGGGCCCGCGGGGCTCACCGCGGCCT
>DASUXW010000019.1:0-2067 GCA_036377715.1 Gemmatimonadales bacterium | reverse complement strand
CGCCGGCCGCGCCGAGGATGGCCTCGAGCCGCGTCTCGCCGAGCACGTGCACGGCGCCGGCGTCTTCCTCGGTGAGCCGCTCGGCGCGGAGCCGGATCTGGTCGGGCGATTCCTCGCCGCTGGCGTAGAGCACCGTGCGGCCGGCCGCCTCCAGCCGCGCCGCCGCCTGGAGCAGCAGGGTGGACTTGCCGATGCCCGGCTCGCCCCCGATCAGGATCATGGAGCCGGGCACCAGCCCGCCCCCCAGCACGAAGTCGAACTCGGGAAGCCCGGTGCGCCAGCGCTCGAGCGGCCGCGTAGCGACTTCACGAAGCTGCACCGGCGGCGTGACCAGCGCCGCGCGCGCGCCGCGGCGCGCCGCCGGCGTCGCCGCACGCACCACCACCGGCTCCTCGGCCACCGAGTTCCATGCGGCGCACGCCTCGCAGCGGCCGACCCACTTGGGGTGCTCGTGGCCGCAGTCGGTGCAGCGGTAGACGGATTTGGATCGGGCCATGGCTGTTAGGTGGACGGACGGACGGACGGGTGGACGGGTGGACGGAAGCGGCACACCGGGCGGTGTGCTGTTACTGTCCGTCCGTCCGTCTGTCCGTCCGTCCGTCCGTCCGTCCGCCCGTCCGTCATTCCGGGTCCTCCCTATTCGACAAATTGTCGAACCGCGTGTACTCCCGCACGAACCGGAGCTGCACGTCGCCCGTGGGGCCGTTGCGGTTCTTGGCGAGCATCACCTCGGCGAGGCCGCGCTTGGTCTCGTCTTCGCGGTCGTAGTACTCGGGACGGTGAATGAAGAGGACCAGGTCGGCGTCCTGCTCGATGGCGCCGGAGTCGCGGAGGTCGGACAGGATGGGCTTCCGCTCGCCACCGCGCTGCTCGGAGGCGCGGGAGAGCTGCGACAGCGCGATGACCGGGATCTCGAGCTCGCGCGAGAGCGCCTTGAGCGAGCGGGAGATGTCGGAGATCTCCTGCACCCGGTTGTCGGCGTACTCGGGGCTGCGCATGAGCTGGAGGTAGTCCACGATGACCAGTTTGAGGTCGTTGTCGATCTTGAGCCGTCGCGCCTTGGAGCGCATCTCGAGCAGGGTGAGCGACGGGGTGTCGTCGATCCACAGCTGGTACGTCTGCAGGATGCCCGCGGCCCGCGCGAGCTGGGTGAAGTCGGAGTCGCGCAGGGTGCCCTGCCGCACCCGGTGGCTGTCCACCCGCGCCGTGGCCGTCAGCATGCGCTGTACCAGCGACTCCTTGGACATTTCCAGCGAGAAGATGGCGACCCCGTGCCCCTCCGCCGCGGCATTGGCGGCGATGTTGAGACAGAATGCCGTCTTGCCCATGGAGGGCCGGGCCGCCACCACCACCAGCTCGGCCGACTGGAACCCCGACGTCAGCGAGTCCAAGTCTACGAATCCGCTCGGCACCCCGGTAACCGCTTTCCCGCTGCGCTGGAGCGTTTCGATGCGCTCCATCGTGGGCCACAGCATCTCCTTGATGCGGGTGAACCCCTCGTTCCCCCGCTGCTGGGAGATCTGAAAGATCCGGGACTCGGCGACGTCGAGCAGATCGTTGGCGGTCGAGTGGCCGTCGTAGGCCTCGGTGATGATCGAGGTGCCGGCCTCGATGAGGCGGCGGAGGATGGCCTTGTCACGGACGATCGCGGCGTGGAACTCGAGGTTGGCCGCGGTCGGCACCGCGTCCACCAGCTCGGCCAGGTACTCGAGGCCGCCCGCGATCTCGAGCTCGCCCCGGCGAAGCAGCTCGTCGCGCAGCGTGATGTGGTCGAGCACCACGCGGCGCTCGGTGAGCGCGAGCATCGCCCGGAAGAGCCGGCGATGGCCCTCGCGGTAGAACATGGTGTCGTCGACCATCTCCGCGGCGCGCAACGCCGCATCCTGGTCGAGGAGCATCGCCGCGAGCACCGCCTGCTCGGCCTCCTGGCTCCAGGGGGCCGCGCGGCCGACGTACGGATCAGCGGTCGAGAAGTTGTCTTGCGATACGGACGTCATCCCAGGTCGGCTTCTTCCAGTTGGGGTTGCGGAGCAGCGCCGCGGGATGGTACGTCACGACCAGCGGAAT
>DASUXW010000018.1:0-23031 GCA_036377715.1 Gemmatimonadales bacterium | reverse complement strand
GGATCAGCGACTACACGTACCGCGGCGTCCTGCAGTTCCGGCGTGCCGCCGCATCGAGCGCGGCGGTCGCGGCCTTCGCGCCGCCGCAACGGTCGCTGCTGGTCTGGGGCCGCGTCGTGGATGGCCGCCCGGTACTCGAGCCGGCGTTCGAGGTGGTGACTCGCCCCCACCTGCCGCAGCGGCCGGGCCGCTACACGGTAGCGGCGCTGGCGGCCGATGGCGGAAGGGTGTTCGCGCTGTCGTTCGATCCGGCCGTCATGGCCGATGCACCGGGCGGGGGGCAGAGCTTCGCGTTCGCGGTTCCGCTCGGGCCGGCGGGGGCTTCGGCCATCGCCGCCCTGCGGCTCCAGGGCCCCGCCGGTGCCGCGGCAGCGTCGCGGGTCCTCCCGCCGGCCGGCGCGGCCATCGCGCCGCCGACCGTCGAAACCCGGCGGACCGCGCGCGGCGTAGCGCTCCGGTGGAACGCGTCGGCGACTCCGATGGTGCTGGTGCGCGACCCCGACACAGGCGAGGTGATCTCGTTCGCACGGGGAGGGAGCACGGAAGTGACCACGGCCAAGGCGGCCCTCGACCTGATCGTCTCCGATCGGGTGGGGAGCCGCTCCGTCCGGGTGCGCTATTAGATGGCCGCTCGGCAAGTGCCGCGAGCAGGCCGGCGGGAGCCCAACCCGCCGGCAATGCGCTAGTTGACTCCGACCCGTCCCTCGACCGACTCGATCAGCTTCGCCGGGTCGTAACCCACCCCGTCCTTGAACACGAGCTTCGTGTGCTCGATGACGGTCGGATCGGCCGCGAGATCACCTTCGAGCACCACGAGGTCGGCCAGCTTGCCGCGCTGCACGGTGCCGAGCTTGCCATCCACCCCCAGAATCTTCGCGCCGTTCGCGGTCATGATCTGCACCGTCTGCGCCGGCGTGAACCCCGCCTCGATCAGCAGCTCGTAGTTCCGCTGGTCGCCGTAGCCCGCCAGCGCGCCGCCCAGGCCGGTCGGGTCCACCCCGGCCGCGAGCAGCCCGCCCGCCGCCACGAACTCCCGCTCGAACGCCATCGAGCGCTTGAGCCCGTCGAGCGTGATCGGCCCCGTTCCCGACGAATCGATCTCGTGCCTGGTGCGCATGTAGCTCTCGCGCACCTCGGGCGCCATCGCCTCGAGCACGCGCGGCTCGCTGGTGGGGCGGTTGGCGACGAACGGCTCGTACACCGCGAGCGTCGAGGTCATCGGGACGCCGCGCTTCACCATCGCCTGGATCGTCGCCTGCGCCGTCGCGCCACGGGGGTCCGCCTGGTTGTTCCGGCCGATGAGCGACACGGGACACACGTTGGGCTGCTTGGTGGGGTCGAAGTCGGACGCGGTGAGCATCCCGTGCTCCAGGTTGTCGATGCCGAGCGCCACCGCCTCCTTGAACGACACCGAGCAGAGGTGGCCCGTCACCTTGACCCCGTGCTTGTGCGCCTCCTTGATCGCGGCGCCCAGCTCTTCGCGGCCGATGTCGGTGTATGCCTTGATCCAGGTGGCACCCTCGGAAGCCCAGTAGGCCACGAAGCGCCGCGCCTCCTCGGGCGTGGTCACCACCGCCATGCTGCCGCCGCCCTCGGCCCCGGTCACGTAGGGCGCGGTGAGGTGGATCCGCGGCCCCGGCACCCGTCCGTGGTCCACGTCGTCCTTGAGGTTGATCTCGGCGTAGGGCGAGCGGCCGCCGGTGGTGCGGATGGTGGTGACGCCGGAGGCGAGGTAGAGCCGCGGGCCGGTGTACGACATCTGCACCGCACGGCCGCCGGCGGCGGTATAGAACAGGTGATCGTGCATTCCGACGATTCCGGGAATCACCGTGTGGCCGCTCAGGTCCATGGTGACGGCACCGGCGGGGACTTTGACCTGGCCCGCGGGCCCCACCTCGGCGATGCGGCCGTCGCGGATGAGCACCGTGCGGTCCGTGGCCGGCTCGGCCCCGGTGCCGTCGAGCAGCGTGACATGCGTCAGGGCGACGGCCGAGGTGTCCACGGCCACGTACTTCCGTACCTCCTCGGAGAGCGAGTCCGGGCGCTGGGCGAGCAGCGGGTGGGCGACGAGGGACAACGTGAATGCGACGGCGGACGCGGCGGTGCGCATGCGGGGCTCCGGATGAGACGTTCTCCTACTCCACGCTGAACCCCAGCATCATCCCCGCCGAGAGGTGCTCGGCGATGTGGCAGTGGGCCATCCAGCGGCCGGGGTTCGACGGATCGAGCAGAATATCCACCGTCCCGCCCGCCGGCACCAGCACGGTGTCCTTCCAGACCAGATCGTCCACCGGCACGCCATTCACCGCCAGGATCAGGAACCGCTGGCCGTGGAGGTGGATCGGGTGCTGCATCGAGTGCGCGCTGCGGCGCTCGCTCACGAGGTGGATCCGGACCGGCTCGCCCCGGCGGAAGCGCCAGGCGATGTCCATGTTCTCGCGGCCGGTCTCGGCGTCGCGGACGATCCAGCGCACCTGCCGCCCGGTGGAGGCCCAGTTCATCATCGGCATCGTCCCGCTCCACTCGACCGGCGGGAAGTAGATCGAGTCGAGCTGCATGAGCCGGCGGCTCACGGGCGGGAGATCGCGGGTCTCGAGGGTGAGGATGAGCGACTTGACCGGTGCTCGTGCCGCCGCGTCGCGAAAGCGTCCGAGCTCGGCGGCGGTGGCGGTGTCCGTCCTGAGCTTCGTGAAGCTCGCCCCGAGGTCGGGCGCAATCGCGTCGTGCGACACCTCGACCACCCCGAGCGTGTCCGTCTCGTCGAAGAACCGCCCGTAGAGGTGGTCGAGCCCGCGCACGCGATTCAGCAGCGGCACCGCCCCCGACCGGTCGAACCGCACGTGGATGACGTATCGCTCCGCGGGGGCGATCACCACGCTCTCCACCCAGCGCTCGCGCGCGTACGGCCCCACGTCCGAGCCCACCACCTTCATGCGCGCGCCGGGAAACGACAGGTTGAACGTGCGTGCGCTCGCCGCGTTGGTGAACAGGAACCGCACCACTTCGCCGCGCCGCACCCGCAGCCGGTAGCCCGGCTCGCCGTTCACCAGCAGCACGTTGCCGAACCGCCCCATGAGCGCGTGGGTCGGCGCTTCGCGGCCGAGGGGCACCAGTCCGGACCGGCCCGCGAGGAGATCGTCCAGCATCAGCACCTCCTCGCGGTTGGCCGGCCCGAAGCCCGAGCCCGCGCCCGGCCGCACCAGCAGGTTGCCATACAGGCCGAGCTCCTGCTGCACGTCCTCCCGGACGTGCGGGTGATACCAGTAGACGCCGGCGTCGGGAAAACGGAGCCGGTAGGTGTACTCTCCGCCCGGCGGCACTGCCGGCTGGGTCATACCCGGCACGCCGTCGTTCGGGTTGTCGAGCCGAATCCCGTGCCAGTGCACGGCAGTGGAATCCGGGAGCCGGTTCAGGAGGATGACGGTGATCTCGGAGCCGCGCGCCACCTCAATCAGCGGCCCGGGCTGCTGGCCGTTGAAGGCGAACATCGTGGAGCTCCGGCCGCCGATCGTGCGGCGGACGAGGCCGGCCTCGAGGCGGAGCGTATCGCCATCACGGAGGCGAACGAGCTCGCGTGGACGGACCTCGGCGATGCTGCCGTCGGCCGACGGAAGCCAGGGCGACACTTCGGGCGTGAGCGCCATCTCGGCGGGGAGCATGGTGATCCGGGGCGGCATGGGAACGTGGGTCCACCGCGGGGCAGCGGGCTCGGCGCTGGCTGCACCTGACGCGCCGCCTTCCACCCCTCCATGCGTATGAGGCTGGCCGGCCGCTCGCTCGATGACTGCAGTCGAGTCGCGGGAATTCTCAGGCGGAAGCGTGCCGATCGCGAACTGCAGCAAGTCCGGCGGAAAGAGCCGCGTCGCCGGCGACTGCCCCCGGAGCACCACGCGCCCCGCTGGCTGAGCCGCTCGAGCGCTCCGCTCGGCCGTAATGAGCAGGTTGAACTTCTCGAGCCCCACGTCGCCCAGCATCGTCTCGCCGTTGCGAACCGCGCCGAGCCGTACCACCGAGTCCATGGTGGGCGGTGCGAGCCAGGCGACGTACGCCCGCGCGCCGCCGAGAGTCGCCGGCGCAGGCAGGCCCTCGACCAGCAGCCGCAGCCGGAACCGCGTCCTCCCATCCGCCCCCACCGCCACCGTAAACGGCCCCGGCCGATACCCGAGCTCCACCCGCCCCGCGACCCCCTTCATCCCCGGCGCCGCGATGAGCTCCATGCAATACAGATCCCGGCTCGGCCCGAGCGCCGAGTCGGCGTCGCACGGGCGCGGGAAGGGGGCGAGGGCGAGGAGGAGGACGGGGAGCAGCGGAGGCATGGAGGAAGATAGGACGGAAAGCGTCAGAGCAGCGGCGTGATCCGACTCGCCGCCCACTCGCCCACGCGCCGGTACCAGGGGCGGCGGCGGAACTCGGCCAGGTCGATCTCGCGCGAGTGGCGCAGGTCCTCCAGGAACACCTCCTCCATCGCCCGCCCCGCGGCCGAATCGAGCACCATCAGGGTGGACTCGTCGTTCAGCGCGAGCGAGCGGTTGTCGAAGTTCATCGTGCCGACCGACACCCAGCGCCCGTCCACCACGAACGTCTTGGCGTGCAGGGTGGTCGGCTGGTACTCGTACACCCGGACGCCGGCCCCGAGCAGGGTCTCATACCGGGCGTGCGCCGCGAGCCGGGCGGCGCGCACGTCGGTCTTCGGGCCGCCCACCAGAATCCGCACATCCACGCCGCGGCCGGCGGCCCGGGTGAGGAACGCCACGAAGCTCGCATCGGGCGCGAAGTAGGCGTTGGTGATCCAGAGCCGCTTCCGCGCGCCGGCGATCGAGAGCGCGAGGTAGCGCTCCGCCGGCGTGCTGCCGAGCGTAGGCGCGGTGAACAGCAGTCCCGCCAGGGCGACGCCCCCTTCGTGGCGCTCGAGGCTGGGCCGCCCGGTCAGCAGCTCGCGGGTCGCCTCGGCCCACGCGGCCGCGAACGCCGCCTGCAACTGGAGCACCGCCGGCCCCTCGAAGCGCACGTTGGTCTCGCGCCACTCGCCGGGCCGGCGGCCGCCGCCCAGCCACTTGTCGTCGATCCCGAATCCGCCCGTCCAGCCGACCTCCCCATCCACCACGATCCCGCGCACGTGGGAGCGGTTCTGTACTACCCAGAGGTTCTCGAAGCGGAGGGGGCGGAACGCCACGGCGCGGACCCCCGCCGAGCGGACCCGCCCCAGCCACTCGTCGCCGAAAGCCGAGCCGAAAGCGTCGTAGAGCAGATAGACCGTGACGCCCGCCCGGGCACGCTCGGCCAGGATGGCGCCCAGCGTGTCGGCCACCCGGCCCGGCGCCGCGTAGTACATCTGAACGGTGATGGACCGCCGGGCCGCGCGGAGGTCGGCCCAGAGCCGGGGAAAGGTGCCGTCGCCGTCCAGCGCCAGCTCGACCCGGTTGCCGGCACCCAGCGGCGAGCCCGTGAGCAGGGCGACGCTGAGCGCGAAGGCCGGCTCGTCCGGCGCCACGGGCGCGCCGTCGCTGCCCACCGCCCGCACGTGGTGCACGGCGGTCCCGCGGGTGATGAACAGCACTCCGATGACGGCGGCCAGGAGGACGAGCGCGAGGGCCAGCCACCCGAACACCCTGGCCGCGCCGCCCAGGACTGCTATTGGCCTGCTCCCCGCGGCAGCGCGGTGTACACCCGCGTGATGAAGCCGTGGAACTGCGTCATGTAGGTCCGCAGGAAGTCTCGCGTGGACGCCACGGTCACCTCGCCGCCGTCGGTGATGAGCCCGGGCTCGAACTGGATGTAGGCCTCGATGGCGTTCATCAGCGGCGAGTTGCAGAAGGCCAGGATGCTCCGGAGGTGCTGCTGGGCCACCGCCGTGCCGATCTTGCCGGGCGAGGTGCCGATGATCGCCGAGGGCTTCCGGGTGAAGGAGTTCTGGCCCCAGGGCCGGCTGGCCCAGTCGATCGCGTTCTTGAGCCCGCCCGGAATCGAGCGGTTGTACTCGGGCGTCACGAACAGCACGGCGTCCACGGCGGCGATCGCCTCCTTGAGCGCGCGGGCCGGCGGCGGGTAGTCGGGGTCGTAGTCGTAGGAGTAGAGCGGGAGATCGCCGATCGGGATCTCCCGCATTCGCAGCTCGGCCGGCGCGAGGCGCGTCAGTGCCAGGGCCAGCTTCCGGTTGATGGACTCCCGCGCGAGGCTGCCGACGAAGTATCCCACCGTGTACGTGCTCATCTCTCCTCCTGCGGCGACGAGCGCCGGCGAGCACCGCGAGTCGCGACCGCCGTCACCCGCGCGACCAGTCAATCTGAGACGTTCGCCCGGGGGATGCCAGCGATCAGCCGGCGGCGGGACTCCGGATCTCCCGCGCGAACGTCTCGAGCGCGCGGCGGAGCATGTCGCGCAGCTCGGGCGTCTGCACCAGCGTCGCGACCCGGAGCGGCGGGTCGAGGATGGGCAGGGTCACGCCGGCCGCTTCCACAATCCGGGTGGACATGGTCCGCAGCACCTCGACCAGCGAGGCCCGGGCGTGCTCGCCCCGCGGCGAAGCGTTCCAGATGGCGATCGGCTTGTGAACCAGGGCCGGGTCGCTCACCAGCCAGTCGAGGCCGTTCTTGAACGCGCCCGGCATTCCGTGGGCGTATTCCGGGATGGAGATGAGGATCCCATCGGCCCCGCCGGCCGCGGCGCGCCAGCCCGCGGCCTCGGGCGGACGGCCGGGGCCGTCGAGGTCGGGGTTGAAGTGCGGCAGCGTGGCGAGGTGGTCGGAGAGCCGGACGATCATGCCCGGCGGCGCGAGGACGGCGGCGGCCTCGAGCAGGGTGCGGTTCGAGGAGGCCGCTCTCAGGCTGCCGGGGACGGCCAGGACGGTCGACCGCGTGTCTCCCATTCCGAGACCACCTTTCCCTCACCCGCGCTGTCCTCGATCGAGGACACCCGGGGGTTTCTCGGACCCGGACGGCGCCCCCTCGCGGCCACGCACGCGGTGCGGCCGGAGCACGGGCGGCCGGCCCGTGTGCGCCTGCCGCCGCACGCTCCGAGTGTCCGGTGCATGATAGCATCGAACCCATTCCCGCCGCCGATCGGCGCATGCCCCGGCACCGCGGGCGCGCTCCCGGATGCGACCGGCCCGCGCTCGCCGGCGACGGGTCCGGGAACCGCCGGCGCCGGCCGGCGACCGCGCTCGTCCCCTCCGCGCAAGCCGTTATCCGGCACACGAGTAACCACGAGCGGGCTCCACTCGACTTCGCAGCGTCGCCGCTCGTCTCCGGCTCCCGCGGCGCTCGCGGAAGCGCCGTTGATACCAGCCCGCCGAGGCACCGCACGATCTCTCCTCAGGTCCGCACGTGACACGCGACGTCGCGCTCGCGCGCGGCGCACGCGTGCTCGTCCAAGCCGATCGCATGCTCGAGGATCTTCGCCTCGCGCACGCGCCGTTCGCTCTCGCGGTTGCTTCACCTGGCACACCCTATGCATTCGCCGCTCCCGTCCGACCGCCGGTCGGGAGACGCGCCGGCACATTTCTCACGGGTTCGTTGCTGAGCGGCGCCCGACCACCGCCGGCCGAAGGTGGAAGGAGGCTCGTATGAACAGACAGGTTCGCAGGAAACTGGAGATGGCCGTCAGCGTGCGGGACTTCAGCCGCTCGCACCCTTCGGACGACCAAAGCCTCTCGGCGGTGCTCGCGCGCCTGGAGGAGGGCATCGCCCGGACGGAGGCGCTGATCGGGCAGCAGCTCGGCGGGTTCCTGATCAGGCACTCCTCCACCGTCCGCCGGGGCGAGATCAAGCGGCGGCTCAGGAGCGGGATGCTGCGGCACCTGGTGACCATCGCGGAGGATGCGGCGGTGGAGAATCCGGAGCTGACCGACATGTTCCAGCTCCCCTCGGGCGCGAGCAGCAACAAGGCGTTCCAGACGCTGTCTCGGAAGATGCTCGAGCAGGGGAAGGCGCATAAGGACGTGCTGATGAAGCACGGCCTGTCCGAGCGGCTGCTGGACGACCTCGACGCCGCGCTGGGCGAGCTGGACGCTTCGCTGGCGGAGACCGTGGGCGGACGGCAGAACCATGTGCTGGCGGGCGCCGAGCTCCGCCGGCTGAGCGAGGAGCTGGTACGGCTGGTCCGCATGATGGACGGGATCAACCGCTACCGGTTCGAGCACGAGCCGCAGCTTCTGGTGGCCTGGGAATCGGCGAAGCACATCGTGGCCGGGCCGCAGACGGAGGCGACGGACGAGAAGCCGGCTCCCTCCGCCGGCCCGGCGTTCGCACCGCCGGGGGAGGTGAGCCCCGCGGCGTAGGGCCGGAGGCACCCTGAGGAGCGCGAAGGGGGGATGACTTGATGAGTCATCCCCCCTTCGCTTGGGAAGCCGCCCGCCGATCGCGCAGCAGACTCTGGAGCCCGCTCGCGGTCTTCCAGCAGTCGTTGCCGCAGCCCCATGCGATCACTCCGGAGTTCAGTGCCACAATCGATCCGCCCGTGAATCCGGTCAGGCTCACCTCCGGACCCGCACCCGGGCCAGCTCCGCGAACGTGCCCTGGCATCCCACCCCCATCAGCTTGTCGCGCAGGCGCGTGGCCGTTTCCCGATCTACCCGAGTTTCGTGCACCCCCGGGTTCCGCACCGCGAGCACCTCGTCCACGATCGCCGGCAGGCTGCCGGTGAACCAGGCGCCGTGCTCCAGCCGCTGCGTAAGCCCGGCGTTGAGCGCGCGTTCGCCGCCGACCGCTCGGACGAACTGGCCCAGCATGAGGTGCTTCCGCTCGATCAGGTCCACCGTGTGCCCGTCCAGGTTGGCCTGCCGGTCGCGCGACTGGAGCAGCGGGAGGGCGCGTGACAGGATCGCGTTGCAGCTCACCTCGAGCGCCTTGGCGAAGCCGCCGATCACCAGTCCGAAATCGGCGCCGGCATCGGAGCGATGGTCCCGGAAGGTCTTCTCCGCCGTCGCGATGAAGGTCCGCGCCGCGGGCTCGAGCGCCATCCACACCGCGTCACCGCACAAGTTCTCCCGGAGCTCCCGCTCCATCGCCCCCACCCCGCCCGCCTCGGCGTCGAACTCCACCCACAACTTTTCGTCCGTGATCTCGTCGCGCACCTCGGGGTCGAACAGGCGGGCCGAGTCGGGCCGGCTGACGATGAGCGGCAGGTCCACCATGCCGCCGTAGAGCGACACCGGCCGGTCATGATAGCCGGTGTTCCGGAGCTGCCTGAGCTGGGCGATGACCGCGAGCGTGTCGTCGGCCACCAGCCGCCGCAGATCGAGCAGCCGATACCAGAAGTCGCAGTCGAGGTCGTGGCGCGCGTAGTAGTCGGGGACGTGTGACGGGTCGCGCTTCCGGACGTCGTCGCGCGTGATCTCCGCGACGTGGCCGACGTAGAGCGCGCGGTAGTCCGTGAGATAGAGGTGCCCTTCGCGGTCGGGGTCGTCCGCCAGCTCGGCCCCGATGGTGAGGATGGTATCGAGCTTGCCGAGCGGCTGCTGCCGGTTGGCGGAGCGGACCTTGCCCCACCAGACGTAGATGTCGGCATCGTCGGCGATCTCGCCGGCGTCGAAGCGTTTCGCGGCGGCCAGCAGGATCGCGAGGTGGGCCTCCATGGCGTTCGAGGCATAGCTCGGGTTCCACACGTCCACCAGGTGCCGCTGGCCGCTCACCGCTCGAGCCGCTCCACGATCGCCCGGCGCACCTCCGGCGGCTCGAGCGCCTCCGCGTCGGGGCCGTACTGGAGCACGTGTCGCACCGCCCAGTCCACGTCGGCCAGCGGGTGTTCCAGCACGAGCGAGCCGTCCGGTGCCAGCTCCTTCCCCTCCCGCTCCGCGATCCAGCGCGCGATCCGGGGCGAATAGCGCACCCGAAGCGTACCCAGCCCGGCGCCCTGGAAGGCTCGGCCCTCGCGCACCACGTCGTCGAGCGAAAACTCCTTGGGCCGCTCGTACGTGGTCGCCAGCACCTGCACGCCTTCGACCCGGTCGAGCCGGAAGATCCGGACGTCGTCCTCGCCGCAGTTGGCCACGACGTACCACATGCCGCTGGTGAACACGATCCCGTAGGGGCAGAGCAGCCGCTCGCTGGCCGACTCCGCGCCGGCCTTGCGATAACTGAGCCGCACCTGCCGCCGATTGCGCAGCGCCTCGCGCAGGCGCCGCAGGTGCTCGGGGTCGCCGGCAGGCGCGAGTGCCGCCGCGCGAAGCTCCTCGCCGTCAGCCGGCGGCGTGATCGAGATCGCCTTGCGCAGCCGAGCGCGGGCGCGGTCGATGGCCCGGTGCTCCTCCGCCGGCCGCGAGCCGCGCAGCATCGCGAGCCCCAGCTCGAGCGCGCAGAGCTCCGGGCGCGTGAGGCGCATCGGGCGGAGAAAGTGGGACGGGGTAATGGAAACCTCGTCCGGTCCCAGGTAGATCTGAAGCCCCTCGACGAACCCGCCGGGAGCATCCCGGCGGTCGGTGATGGTCCGGAGGTCCTTGACCAGCGTGGCGCGGTCCACGCCGGCGCGCTGCACCAGCTCGGCGATCGGATGCGGCTCGCCGTCGCCCAGCTCGGGGATGACCTGGAGCACGCGGCGGAGCTGCGCCGAGGCGGTGTCGCTCATCGGGGCGGCTCGTGGTAGACCGCGAGCGTCTGTCGCACCAGCTCGCGGTACTCGTCCACCAGCTCGGCCGGTGACACCGGGACGAGATCGCCGGCGAACGAGAGCAGCCAGCGCGCGAACGCGTCGCGCCGGCGCACCAGGAATCTCCGCTGACCTGGCTGCTCCGGAACCGCCTCGCCGAGCCGGGCCGCGGCGAGTGCCGCGCCCTCGGGACGGCGCAGCTCGACCGTGACCTCATCCGCGTCCCCGTCGCCCAGCTCCCAGGCCTGGCGCGAGCGGGCGTGGTCCTGCAGCCGGAACGAGGGCGGGATCTCGAAGTCGTGCGTGCCCGGCTTCTTGCCGTTCTCCTCGAGGCCGCTCATCCGGCTCAGCCGGTAGTTCTTGACGATCGCCTCGCCCACCGGCCGGCCGGCCAGGTACCAGTGCTGGTTGAGGAAGAAGAGGCCGAACGGCTCGACGGTCCGCCGCGCCGTCTCGTCGGTGCCCATGGAGCGATAGTCGAAGCTCACCCGCTTCCGGTGCTCGAGCGCCGCGTCCAGCGTTTCGATCACGTGCGGGTCGGCCGCGGGCCGTCCGGGCGCCACCTGCGCCAGGCCGGGCTGCCCCACGTCGATCGGCAGGTCCATGGCGAGCTTCCGGAGCGCCGACTCGGCGTGCTCGGCGAGCACCGGGTCGCCCAGCTCCTGCACGCGCGCGGCCGCGTCGGCCACCGCCGCGAGCTCGTCGGGCTCGAACACGATGGTCGGCAGCGCGCGATAGCCGTCCTTGCCCACCCGGCGCGGCCGGCTCGCCCGGCCCTCCTCCATGACCGACAGGTACGGCAGGTAGAAGTCGCGCGCGCTGAGCTTGTAGCCCACCGTTTCGCCGTCGGGCAGCGGGACGGTCTCGATCCGCACGCCGAAGGCGCGGAGCTCGTCCTTGTCCCGCTCGAACATGCGCCGGAGGGCGCCCTTGGCCTGGCCCTTCCCGTAGGCGGGGACCTCGCGGGTGAGGTCCTCGAGGCTCACCGCGAAGCGGCGCGCGAGCAGCGCGGCCAGGAGGTCGATCCAGCGCTGGAGCTTGGGGGATTTCATTGCACACCCTCGCACCACCCCACCTGCTTGTACCCGCACCACCGGCAGTCCGCCGGATTCTTCGCGAGGCCCGGCCGTCCCTCGGCCATCTCGTCCATGAGCCGCGGGAGCTCCGCGGCCGCGCGCCGGCGCAGCTCGTCGCCGATTTCTTCGGAGACCTGCGTCCCGAGCGCCGAGAACTGGAACGCGAACCGCCCGACCGGCAGCCCGCTGATGCGCTCGAGCGCCGTCACGTAGGTATCGCGCTGGAGCTCGTACTGCCCGGCCTTCTTCAGCGCGGTCTCGACGTCGCCGCCGCCGGTCTTCACGTCCAGCACCGCCAGCCGCCGGCCCTCGAGCGCCGCCAGGTCCACCTTCCCTTCCGCCACCCGGTCGGGGCCGAGGATCGCGAGGAACGGCAGCTCGCGCCGCGCCGTCGGGAGATCGGCGATGGCGCGGTACTCGGGGCTGTTCGAGACCGCGAGCACCTCCGAGCGGAGCTCCTCGCGGAGCTTCTGCCGCTCCGGGATTTCCGGCGCGGCCTCCTCCGGCAGCCAGCGCCCGATGGCGGCCTCGAGCAGCGGGTCCAGCTCGTCCTCCCGGTCGAGCCGCTCGAGCACCTCGTGCACGATCTGCCCGCGCGCGACCGCGCTCCCGTACTCGGGCCCGCTCCGATCTACCGCCGGCTCCCGCACCCCGGCCACGTACCTGAACCAGTGCCGCCGCCCGCAGCGGGCATACAGCATCAACTCCGTCGCCGAGTGCCGCGTCCGCCCCGCGGGAGAGCCGAGCTCCCCCACGAGATCGGGCAATTCCCGCCCGACAAACCCGTCCCCCTCGGCATCCGGCCCATCCGTCCGTCCGTCCGTCTGTCCGTCCGTCCGTCCGTCCGCCACCCTCACCACCGCCCCGAACCGCTTCCTCCCCTGCCCCACGTACTCCACCCGCCCGCCATCCGCCGGCGCGACCCCACCGAGCTCGCCGAGCACCGCCGCCCCCGGGCAGCCCTCCGGCACCTTCTCCTCGCAGAACCCGGACAGCACCAGCCGCTCCTTCGCCCGGGTCGCGGCCACGTACCAGAGCCGTTTCCGCTCGGCGCACGCCTCGTCCTCCTCCACCTTCCTGAGCCCGACGTAGTGCAGCGGCTGGTGCTTCGAGTCGCACTCGGGATCGCGCAGCACGATCCGCTCGCGGCCGATGAGCAGGTCGCCGGAGACCCCCTGCGGCTTCCGGAGCAGGTCGCACCAGAACACCACGCGCCACTCGAGCCCCTTGGCACTGTGGATGGACGTGATGGTGAGGACGTTCTCGCCTTCGCCGTAGAGGCGGGCGTCGCCTTCCCGCACGTGGCGGTCGCGCGCGTCGCGCAGGGCGCGGAGAAAGTCGCCGACGCTCGCTTCCGGCGAGAGCCGGGCGATGCGGACGAACTTGCGCACGTTCGCCAGCGCCTGCTCGCCCTCGGCGCCCAGTGCGTAGAGATAGGCCAGGTAGCCGCTCCGCTCGAGCAGGCTTTCGAGCAGCCGGTCGGTCGGAATCCGGTCGCGCAGGGCGACGTGCTCCTCGAGCAGCGCGCGGGCACGGTCGAGCAGCGCCTGCTCGCCCACCTCGACCAGCTTGAGCCATTCCCAGTAGGGCTGCTCGGCCTGCCGCGCGATCGCGAGCAGGGTCTCGTCGCGCAGCCCGACGAAGGGGCTCCGGAGGAAGCCGAGCAGGGCGCGGTCGTCACACGGATCGCGCAGGGCCTCGAGCGCCAGGACGAGATCGAGCACCTCGCGGCGCTCGTAGAAGCCGTCGCCCCGGAGGGCGTAGGTCGGGATGCCCGCGTCGCGAAGCGCGGACTCGTAGAGGTCGATCGCGGTCCAGGTCGGGAGCAGCACCGCCATGTCGCGCCAGGCGACGCCCTGCCGATGCAGCTCGCATGCGCGCTCGGCCACCGCGGCGGCCTCGGCGCCGCGGCGCGCGTCGGCGTTGAGCTTCTCGCCGTCGGGCGAGCTGACGAACAGCAGCTCGACGGCCTGCTCGGGATCGAGCACATCGCCCTCGGGCTCCGCCGCGCGCACCGACCGGTACGGCACCTCGAACGGCTGCAGCGCCTCTCCGTCGATCGGCGCGTCGAGCACCTTGCCCACCGTCGCGTCCACGAACGCGAGAATCGGCTCCACGCTCCGGAAGTTGTCCTCCAGTGCGACCACGGCGCCGAGCTTCCCGCCCTCGAAGTCGTCCTGCACCTTCCGCCAGACCGTCACGTCCGCGCGGCGGAAGCGGAAGATGCTCTGCTTGGGGTCGCCCACCAGCATGAGGCGTGTGGTGTTTGCGCGCCCCGCCTCGGGCTCGCCCAGCAGGTAGGCGATGTCGCGCTGCACCGGGTCCACGTCCTGGAACTCGTCCACGATGAGGGTGCGGAGCCGGCGCTGGAGCGTGCGGCGCACGAGCTGGTCGCGGTCGAGCAGATCGCGGGTCCAGACGATCATCCGGTCGAAGTCCACGGCGCCGGCCTGGCGAAGCCGCGCCTCCACCTCCACCCGCGCGAGGCGCGCGAGGTCCACGACGGTGCGCTCGAGCCCGGGAAGCCCGTCCCGCTCGGCGGCGATCCGCTCGAGCCGCGCGCTTTCGCCGACCAGGCGGGAGACCCAGCCCTCCACGTCGCCCACCGGCCACACCGCGAAGAGCGCGTCGAGCCCCTCGAGCGTGCGTTCCTCGAGTGCGGCGAGCACCGTGTCGTGCACCGCCTCGGCGACGAGCGCGGCGCCGTCGGTCTCCTCCAGCACGCGCACCACCGGGCTCCAGCCGCCGCGCAGCGCGAACTCCCGCAGGATGTCGCCGCAGAAACCGTGGATGGTGCCGATCCGCGCCGAGTCTACCCCGTACGCCAGGTCGCGCCGGCCGGCCTCGCGCAGCTCCTTCCGCAGCTTGCGCTTGAGGTCGGCGGCGGCGGCGTTGGTGTAGGTGATCGCGCCGATGTCGCGCAGCTCGAGCGGCGCGGGACAGGTCTCGCCCCTGACCTCGATGCCGAGGAGGTAGAGAATGCGCCCGACGACGGTGGAGGTCTTGCCGGTGCCGGCGCCGGCGTTGACCAGGAGGTGGCGGTCCACCTGGCGGATCGCGTCCCACTGGGAGTCGGTCGGTCGCTTCATCGGCGATCCTTCGTCTTCGGTCCGCCGGCCACGCGGCAGATCTCGATGGCGTGGCAGAAGTCGGGGCAGCCGCACGACTGGGCTGGGGCCGCGGGGAACTCACCCTGTCGGACACGGCGCACGTGGTGCGCGACCCGGTCGAGCGCGGCCTCCATCCGCGACTGGTCCTCCTCGTTGAGCACCACCTCGCCCGACTTGCGGTCGTACCGGTGGAGCTCGAGCGAGTGGACGCGCTCGGGCTTCTTGAGCGCCCAGTACTCCACCCGCGCGATCTTCGCCTCCGGCTGGAGCTGCAGCAGCGCCCAGGCGTAGAGCGGGACCTGGAGCACGACGCCGTCCACCCAGGGCTGCGTCTTGTTGCTGCCGCCGCCGGGCGCGGCGTACCGGCTGGTCTTGTAGTCGATCGCGGTGAGATAGCTCGAGGAATCGAACCGGTCGTCCACCCCGCGGCCCACCCGGTCGATGAAGCCGCGGAAGCGGAACCGCACGCCGCCGCGCTCGAGCACGAGATCGGTGAACGCCAGCTCGTGGCAGTCGGCACCGGTACGGATCCGGTTCGGCGCGTCGCCCCGCGTAGACGTCGTCATCTTCGTGTGGTCATCCACCTCGGCGACCAGGAATCGCTCCAGAATCCGCCGCAGCTCCTCGCGCTTGGCGGGCAGCAGCAGACGGTTGCCGAGCCAGCGCCGGCCCCGGGCGTCCTCGAGCGTCTCGTCGAGCGCGCCCACCACCAGCGGCAGCGCCCATTCGAGGTCCTTCTCCTCCAGGAACACGGGCCCGCCCACACGCGCCTTGGCCTTGTCGTAGAAGCGCCCGAGCGCGGCGTGCAGCAGGGAGCCCCGGGTCGCCGCGTCCATCTCCTCGTCCGGATCGCCCAGGCGGTCGAGGCCGAGCAGCCGGGCGGAGAGGTAGGACCAGGGGCACTTGGCGAACGACTCGAGCTGCGTCGGGCTCCAGAGCCGCTCGTCCCCGAACGCCTCCGCGAGATACGCGACCAGCGCCGGATCCTCGATCAGCCCGTTCCACGGCGAGAGCCGGCCGCTCGCCCGGTCCCGCTCGATGCGCGCGGCGTGCACCGCCTGCTCGCGCAGGTCGGCCGTGGCGTAGAGCCGGACCCCCGGGATCGCCACGCACGAGGCCGGGACCTCCGCGGGCTCGCCCTCGAACAGCTCCTCGACGAACGCCGAGCGGATCACCTCGCGGCCCGACGCATCGAGCCGCGCGTACGACAGGGTGAGTTGCCGCGCCCCGGCCACGAGCACCCGGAACAGCTCGCGCTCGCGCGCGTCCCAGGCGGCGCGGAGCTCGAGCGGGAGTCCGGCCTCTCTGAGCGCCTGCCGCTCCCGCTCGTCCAGCAGGGGCGACACCGGCGCCGGGAGCGGGAACCGTCCCGCCTCGAGCCCGACGAGAAACACGTGGTCGAACGTGCGGTACGCCGCGGCCAGTCCCTCGAGCACCTGCACGCCGCGCCGGGATTCGGTCCACAGGGCGATGTCGCCCTCGAGCAGGTCGGAGAGCTGGCGGTAGAACTCGGCCACGTCGATCCGGTCGTCGGCGCGGCCCCAGGTCTCGAGCGCCGCGCGCCACCCGTGGACGATGCCGGTGAGGCCGCGCCAGCCGTTCAGGTCCACCCGCGCCACATCGAACCGGCGGCCCGGCACGCGGTACACCCGCGCCTGGATCCCCCACGGATCGGCCGTGAGGAAGCCGTCGAGCCACGCCAGCCACTCGCGCAGCGTGCGCGGCCGGTCGAGCTCGGCAACGCGCTCCGCGAATTGTTCGAACCGATCGGCGGCCCCTGCGCACCGCATCAGCGGCGGCAGCGGCTTCCGATGCTCCTCGGGCTCCTCACCCGCCCGGCGCCGCTCCTCGTCCCGCTCGGCCTCGGCGACCAGCTCCCGGAGTGCCTGGGCCCATGCCGCCAGCCCCTGCACGCGGCGCCGGAAGCCGGCGAAGTTGATGATCCGCGCGTCGAGCTCGGTGGCGGCGTACGGCTGCTCCGCGAGCTCCGCCAGGCCGTGCCGCGACCACCCGTCGGCAGCGGCGGCCAGCAGCGCCCGGAGGGCGCGCACCACGGGCACGTCGCACAGCGCGATGCGTCGCCGGGCGGTGGCGGGCACGCCGGCCTTGTCGAGCGCGGTGAGCGCGAGGTCCACGCAGGGGCGTGCCTGGCGCGACACGATCGCGATTCGGTGCGGTGAGGTGCCCGCGTCCAGCAGCGCGCGCACGCGGGTGGCGACGAGCTCGAGCTCGCGCTCGGCGTCGGGCGCCGAGAGTACGCTGATCGAACCGGCGGTAGACCCGTCGCCGTCTTTCCCGATGCGCTCGACGCGGACCTCGACATCGTCCCCCAGCTCCAGCTCCTCCGCCGAGTAGATCACCACGCGATCCACCGCCGTCGACCCGTCCAGCGCCCGGAGCAGCCTCCGCCATCCACCCCGCAGGTCCTGCAGGCCGAACAGCCGGATCTCCCGGCGTCCGCGGAGCCGGCGTTCCAGCGCCGCCGAGTCCGCCTCGACCGCCAGCGCGCACTCGAGCCAGGTGTCGCGTCCGTCGCGGCGTTTTCCGTCGGCCAGCACCTCGTGATAGCGCCCGTACGCCAGTGCGAGTTCGCTGTCGCGCTGCCGCTCGAACCGGTCGCGCGGGCGGCCGGCTTCGAGCGCGGTGCCGAACGCCTCGGGCGTCACACCTTCCGCGATCAGCTCGCCGAACAGGCGGTCCACCGCGCCGATAAAATCCTCGGCCCGGTGCATCTGGCCGAACACCTCACCCGCGATCTGACGCAGCACGCCGCCCAGGATCGCCGCGCGCTCGAAGTCGTCGCACGGCTTCCGGCCGGTGGCGCCGAGCCAATCGGGCAGCTCGTGGAAGATGCAGAGCGGCGGATCGAACCAGCCGGGGACCCCGCGCTCGCTGGCCAGGGCAATCAGGTCGTCGCGAAGCCCGCCTTGCCGGAGCGCGAGGAGGCAGGACGGCGAGGGGAACGGCTCCGCGGACGTGCCGGGCCGCGGCGTGAGAAACCCATCCGCCGCCGCCTCGAGCAGCCGAAAGGGATCGCCGCCCACGACCAGGCGAATCACCGGAGCTTCACCTTGAATCCCCCGTCATTGTCGTCGGGACCCCAGTCGGCGACGAGCGCGGCGAGTTCACCCTTGAGCAGCGCCGACACCCTGCCGCGGAGCACCGGCCCGTTCGCCGAGTTGCGGCCCCGCCCCGTGATCACGTGCACCACGAGCCCTCGCCCTCGTCCGCGCCACGCCGTGAGAAAGTTCCGCAGCGCGCCGGCAACCTCGTCCGCGCGGAATCCGTGCAGGTCGAGCGCCGCCGCAACGGACGCGTCGTGCAGACCGTCCCTCGGGTGCAACCGCGGGGATCGCCCGGGGGTGCGTCGGCGTGTCATGGTCGCTCCGGCTCAGGTCGGCTGCGCCGTGCTGACGGTCGTGCCGAGCAGCTCCGGCGCCTGGAGGCCGCGCACCGCGTGCTCGACGCCCGGCAGCTCGGCGAGCTCGTCCCCGCTCACCCCCAGCTCCCGGAACCGCCGCGCCGAGACCAGCACCCGGCCCTCGAGCGAGCCGACGGCCCGGTTGTACGCATCCACCGAACGGTCGAGCGCCCGGCCCAGCGCATCGAAGTGCTCCGCCATCGTCCCGATCCGCTCGTGCAGCTCGCGGCCGAGCGCGCTGATCTCCTGCGCGTTCCGCGCGATCCGCTCCTGCCGCCAGCCGTAGGCGATGGCGCGGAGCAGCGAGATGAGCGTCGTCGGGCTGGCGGGGATGACCTGCTGGCTCACGCCGAACTCGATCAGCGACGGATCGTGCCCGCACGCGGCGCTGAAGAAGGCCTCGCCCGGGAGGAACATCACCACGAAGTCGGGCGCGGGCTCGAACTGGTGCCAGTAGGCCTTGCTGCCGAGCTGGACCATGTGCTCGCGCACCTGCCGGGCGTGGTCGCGAAGCAGGTGCTCGCGGGCGCCGTCGTCGCCGTTCCCGTCCACCGCGTCGAGATACGCGGCGAGCGGCGCCTTGGCGTCCACGACGACGGTCTTCCCGCCCGGCAACCGCACGACCAGGTCGGGCCGGAGCCGGCCGTCCGCCGTCTCCACGCTCGGCTGCTCCTCGAAGTCGCAGTAGTCGAGCATCCCCGCCATCTCGACCACCCGCTTGAGCTGGATCTCTCCCCAGCGGCCGCGCACCTGCGGCGAGCGCAGCGCCTTGACCAAATTACCGGTCTCGGCCTGGAGCGCCTGCTGGGTGCGGGCCATGGCCTGCACCTGCTCGGTGAGCCCGGCGTACGCGCTAACGCGCTCCTTCTCGACGTCCTGGAGCTTGCCGTCCACCCGGGCGAGCGCCTCGCGGATCGGGCGGACCAGCTCGTCCACCGCCCGCTGCCGCTGCGCCAGGTCGAAGGAGGCCGACTGCTGGAACTCGCCGAGCTGCGCGCGGGCGAGGTCGAGGAAGCTCTGGTTGTTCCGCTGCAGCGCCTCGGCGGACAGCGAGGCGAAGGCGTCTCGCAGCCTGGCGTCGGCCTGGCGCTCGGCGGCCACGCGCTCTTCGAGACGGGCCACCCGGCCCCGCGCGACGAGCCACATGACGAGCGCACCCCCGGCCAGGCCGAGGGCGATACCCACCGCGAGGCTGGCAGGGTCCATGGACGCTCCACAGGGTGCGCGACGGCGAGCCGCGGGACGGGGACGAACGGGTCTGAACGTCGGATGGTGTGGCGGTCAGCCCAAGGTAAGGGTCGGAGCGGGGTGTGACAACGGGGCCGGGATTCCGTGGTTGCGGGTTCGGAGCCTCCGCGACCCGCCCGCGAATCACCCTAACGCGGGAACCCCTCCGGCAGCCCGCCGTCCACCGTGATGATGTCGCCGGTCGTGAAGCGGAACCGGTCGCCGGCGAGCGCCACCGCCAGCTCCGCCACCGCTTCCGCTGGAATCAGTCCGACCTCCATCAGGTTCCTGCGGCGGTAGGCCTCGAGCTGCTCGGCCTCGGTCACACCCCGGCTCGCGGCGCGCTCCCGCACGAACTGCCGGAAGAGCGGTGTGTCCACCTGGTCGGCATTGATCGCGTTGACCCGGATGCCGTCGGGTCCAAGCTCGACCGCCGCCACGCGCAGCGCCTGGAGCAGCGCCGCCTTGCTCGCGCCGTAGGCCACCGCCTCGCGTGCCGGCACGATCGCCGCCTTGGACACCGACGCGATGATCGACCCGCCGAGCCCCTGGCGCTGCATGATGGCCGCCGCCCGGCCGATCGCAGCCACCGCGCCGAGGTAGTGCACGTCGAGCTGCCGCTGGAGATCGGCGCGGGCGATCCCGGTCACCGGCGCGAACCGTGGCGGCAGCCCGGCGGTATAGAACAGGCAGTCGAGCCCGCCGAACTCGAGCACGACCCTCTGGAACAGCGCCGCCAGACTCGCGTCGTCGCGGACATCCACCGAGGCACCCGCGACCCGCCCGGGCCACTCCGCCTCGAGCTCCGCGGCCACGCGCTCGGCCGCCGACCCGTCGAGGTCCGCCACCATCGTGTGCGCGCCTGCCGCCACGAACCGCTCGGCTGCCGCCCGCCCGATCCCGCTCGCGCCGCCGATCACCATCACCACCCGCCGTGGCAGCTCCCTGGTGCGCTCCTTCGCGAGCGACTCCTCGACCTTCCGCCGCTCGAGCGGCCAGTGCTCGAACTCGAACACGTCCCGCTCGGGGATGGACTCGAACCGGTCCAGCGCTTCCGCGCCGGCGATGGCGGCGAGCGTGGCTCGATAGCACTGGGCAGCCGTTCGTGCGCCGCGCCGGTCGGCAAAGGCCGTGATGAGGCCAAGACCCGGCACCAGCACGACCTTGGCCCAGTCGGCGAGCGGCGCTTCGCCTGCCGCGGCGAACCGCGCATGATAGGCCTCGTACTCCCGGCGCGCGTCGGCGAAGCGGCTCCGCACCTGGGCCACGAGAGCGTCGGCCGAAGCGGCCAGGTCGAGCTCCAGCCAGACGGGAAGGCGGCCCGCGCGCAGCAGATGCTCGGGCGTGGCCATCCCGCGCGCCGTGAGCTGCGGCATGCGCTCGGCGCCCAGCGTTTCGAGCACGTCATCGCCGTCGTCGTACTGGAGGATCACCCGGTCGGGCACGCTCAGCGCGCCGCGCACGGCCGGCAGCACGGCCTCGGCGATTCGGCGGCGCTCCTCGTGCAAGGATGCAGCGGCCCGGGCCGGCTCCGCGGCCACAGATCCGCCCGGCCGGGATGAAGCGATGCGCTCGTCCATCCTGCGCACCGCGCCGCACAGCCGGTCGTATACCTCTTCGGCGTCGTCTCCCCAGACCACGAGGCCGTGGTGCGCCAGCGCGAGCCCGATGGCGCCGGGCGGAATTCGTGTCGCCATCCTCGCGACCGCGCGGGCGAGCGGAAACCCGGGCCGAGCGTACGGGACGTACACGATCTCGTCCCCGAACAGCTCGTCGATGAGCGCTCCCGCCCTCGCGTCGGGGACGTTGGTCAGGCTCATGGTCGCTACGTCGTGCGTATGGGCGATGACCCGGTGCGGCAGCAGCGAATGGAGCGGGGTCTCGACGCTCGGGACCGGGCCTTCCGCCAGCATGCAGCCCGCCATGAAGCGCATCATCTCCGCATCGTCCATCGAATCGGCCTGGGCGAGCGGCGCCAGGCGGACGAGGGACAGCCGCGTGAATCCCTCGGGCCCGATGGTACGGAGGTCGGTGCCGCTCCCCTTCACCAGCAGGACGTCGCCGAGCTTGAGCGACGTGTTGCCGCCGCCGGGCTGGACCAGGCGGGGATCGGCGCCGATCTGGCGCGAGAGGCGGACGAGACCGTCGAGAGGATCGGAAGGTGAAGTCATGCGGGGAAGATGCGGCCGAGCCCGATGCCGGGCCAGCCGGGCCGCCCAGGCCCGCCGGTTATCTTGCGCCCATGCCACCCAGCTACGAGCGCGCGCTCCGCGTCGCCATCGATGCTGCCGTCGAAGCCGGCCGGCTCCTTCGCAGCGAGTTCCACCGGCCGGGCGGTCCGCGCGGGAGCGGCGACCACGCTCCGATCGACGAGGAAGCGGAGCGAGTCATCCGCGCGCGCCTCCTCGCCGCGTTTCCCGACTGGGCCTGGCTGGGAGAGGAGACCGGCTCCGCCGGCCCCGGCGACGCGTCCCACCGCTGGGTGGTGGATCCGAACGACGGCACGGTGTCGTTTCTCAAGCGCCGCCGGGGCACCGCGGTGTCCATCGGCCTCGTGCGTGGCGGCCTGCCGGTGCTGGGGGTGGTCTACGCGCCCATGGCGCCCGACGACGCGGGTGACCTGATCGCCTGGGCGGAGGGTCTGCCGTTCACGCGCAACGGCCGGCCGTTCGAGCGCGCGCCGCTGCCGGACACGCCCGGGCCGTACGACATCGTCCTGCTGAGCCAGGGCGCCGACCGGAACGCGGCGGCCAACGCGCGCTGCCTGGCGCCGGCCCGCTTCCGGGCGATGCCGAGCATCGCCTACCGGCTGGCGCTCGTCGCGGTCGGCGAAGGCGAGGGGACCGCCTCGCTCAGCGGTCCCGTGGCGTGGGATTTCGGCGGCGGGCACGCGCTGCTTCGCGCCGTGGGCGGCGAGCTGGTCGACGAATCGGGAGACCCGATCAGGTACGGCGCCGACGGCCAGGCGCGCTCGCGACGGGTGTTCGGCGCCTCGTTGCCCATGGCTCGCGCGCTGGCAGCCCGCCCGTGGGCCACGGTGTTCGAGCCGATGCCGAGCGACCCGTTGAGCGCGCGGTTCCCCGGCCGTCCGGCGCCGAAGACGCGGATCAGTGACCCGGGGCTCCTGCGCCGCGTCCAGGGCTGCCTCCTCGGTCAGATCGCGGGCGACGCGCTCGGCAGCCAGGTCGAGTTCCAGTCCGCGGCGGCGATCCGGGCCAGGTTTCCGGCCGGCGTTCGCGAGCTCCGCAACGGCGGCTACTGGGACACGCTCGCCGGGCAGCCGACCGACGATTCCGAGATGGCGCTGCTGCTGGCCCGCACCCTCGCACGCGACGGGCGGTTCGATCCGGAGGCGATCCGCGACGTCTACCGCGCCTGGATGGAGTCCGGCCCTTTCGACATCGGCGGCACCACGCAGGCCGGGCTGCTGGGCCGCCACAACCCGGCGAGCCAGGCGAACGGCAGCCTGATGCGCGTGAGCCCGCTCGGCCTCTGGGGCCACTCGCTCCCCGCCGCCGAGCTGGCGCGGCTCGCGCGCGTCGAGAGCGCGCTCACCCACCCGCACGCCGCCTGCGCCGATGCGAGCGCGGCGTTCGTGGTGGCCGTCGCGCATGCC
>DASUXW010000017.1:0-7608 GCA_036377715.1 Gemmatimonadales bacterium | reverse complement strand
TGGGCGGCTGGGTGGCCGGCCGCAAGAGTGGGCGAGGGCCTGCGCGCCGCGCGCGACGCCGACCGCGCGCTCAAGCAGACGACGATCTCGGACGAGCACGGCATCCTCACCGATCTGATGCTCCGGCTCGCTGCCACCCGGGCCGCGGCGGCATGAGGGCACTCGGAGCCGCGGTCATCGCCGCGGCGGCGCTGCTCGCCCTGTCGAGCCCAGCCCGCGCGCAGACCGATCCGCGCCTGGTGCAGGCGATGCACTCGGCCCAGGAAGGGCAGAGCGATTCGGCCCGCGCCGCGGTCGAGCGTCTGCTTGCGGCCACGTCGCCCAGCGACAGCCTCTACCCGCAGATCCTCTACACCCAGGCGATGGTCGCGGGCTCCGCCGCGGACATGCGCCGGTCGCTCCAGCGCGTGGTGGTGGAGTATCCCACCTCGCCGTGGGCGGACGACGCCCTGCTGCGACTGGTGCAGATGGACTACGCCGTGCGAAACCTCGAGAGCGCGGAGCGGAACCTCGAGCGGCTCAAACTGGATTTTCCCGCCACGCCGCTACTCCCGCAGGCGGCCTACTGGGCCGGCCGCGCCTACTTCGATGACAACAAGCCGGCTGCTGCCTGCCGCTGGCTGGCCGACGGGATGGCGCAGGTCCAGAACGACGTCGAGATGCAGAACCGGCTGGGATTCCTGTACCAGCGCTGCGGCAGCGTGAGCGACACCGCTGCCGCGGCGGCGGACAGCACGCGCGTGGCGTCGGCCGACACCGGAGCCGCGGCCGGGGCACCGGCCCCCGACACCTCCAGGACCACGGCCGCGGCGGAGCCGGCGTTCCGGGTCCAGGTGGCCGCAGTCGGCAGCCGGAAGGCCGCCGAGGAGCTCGCCGCGCGGGTCCGCAGCGCCGGCTTCACCTCGGTCACCACGCAGGAAAAGGGGCTCTACAAGGTAAGGGCCGGCGAGTTCGCCACACGCGCCGAGGCCCAGGCCGCGGCGGCGCGGCTCAAGGCGAAGCTCGGCGGGAGTCCGTTCGTCGTCGCGGGACCCTGAGCGGGCTCGTGAGGTTCCCGCGTCCGGTGCGGGTGCCGTTCGCGGCGGGGGTCACGGCGGCGCTGTTCGGCTGGGGCTGCGCCTCATCTCCGTCTCCCGATCAGCCTTTGCCGGCGGGGACGCCGCCGGTCCCTCCCTGCCTCCTGTCCTCGGACAGCGTCGGCCTGCCCCGTACGGTCACGGTGGTCTTCGCGGATTCCCTCGACGCTGAGCGCGCGCGACTCGCCGATTCGCTCCAAACCCCGGTGCGGTTCGACTGCACGGGTCGGGCGATTCCCGAGCTCGCCACTGCCTGGTCGCACGACTCCTCGGGTACCTACTGGACGCTCGAATTCGGGGCGCAGCCCGACGGAGGTACTCAGCCGACCGCTGCCGAGGTGGCCGCGGCCTGGCGCACGGCCCCACGCGCGGCCGCGGCGCTCGAGTCGGCCGGTGTGCTCTCGCTGCTGCCGCTCGATGACCGGAGGCTGGCAGTCGGCTTCTCGTCCGCACATCAGAGCATTCCCCCGGTCTTCGCCGACTACAGTCTCGGCTGGCCATCTGATCGGACGGGCTCGGGAAGCCTTGTAGCCACCGCACCGGGCGGCGATCCGCGGGACGCGCTCGACCGGGGTGCCGACGTGGTGGTCGGCCGCGACCCGGTGTTACTCGACTACGCGCGCAGGCGGCCGGATTTCGCGATGGTGCCTTTGCCGTGGAGCCGGGACTACGTCCTGATCGTGCCTCCGGGCAGGTCGCTCCCGGGCGTGGTCCCTGGGGATACCGCCGCGTTCCGCGCCGGACTTGCGCGCGACGCCGTGCGCGCCGAGGCCCGCCCGATCGGGCCGCCGTTCTGGTGGGAGACCGCGCCGCAGTGCCGGCGCAGTCCTGGTCCTCCACCGCCGCCTTCGCCTCGAACCTCCTCGACCGTCATCACCTACGATCAGGGCGACGCGTCGGCACGCGAACTGGCCGAGCGGCTGGTCGCGCTCGCGGATTCCCAGCGGCTTTCGGCTCGCGGCTACCCGGCCGCCGATTTCGCGGCGGCGCTCCGCGCCGGGCGAGACCGGGCGTACGTCGTCGCCGTCCCCGCGCACCCTGACGTCCCGTGTCGCGAGACCGCCGGCTGGCCGGCCGGATCGAACGCCATCGGCCTGATCGAGACCCGCGCCCGCGCCATCATCCGCCGCGGCACGCCGCCGCTCGTGGTAGACCGGGACGGCACGCTTCACGCAGCCGAATCGTCCGTCCCCGTACCCGCGTCCCCATGAGCTTCCGAACCCGGCTGTTCCTCGCCTTCGGCCTCGCGGTGCTGATCCCGCTCGGCGTGCTCGCGCTCGGGGTGCGGCGCGAGATGGGCCGGCGCCTCACGGCGGAGAGCGCCCGACGCGCGGAGAGCGTCGTCGCTGCGCTGCGAGCGGAGCTGGACCGCGAGAGCGCCGGCGTGGCCAGCCGGCTCGACGCACTGACCCGCCAGCTCGCGGCCGACAACCGGTTCCGGCTGGGCGTGACCGGAGAAGACGCCGACTCGCGGCGCGCGCTGCTCGACCTGGCCGTCGGGATGCTGCACACGTCCGGGCTGGCGCTGCTGCAGATCCAGGATAGCGCCGGACGAATCGTGAGCTCGGGACATTTCCGGAACCAGTTCGACCGGCTGGAGCCCGCACTTCCCCTGGCGCTCGTGTCCGCGGGCGCCGCTCCGGTCCTGGTGCGCGCGCGCACCGCGGACTCGACGCTTGTGGTGCTGGCCCGGCTGGACTCGCTGCGTGTCGCCGGGGAGCGATACACGGTCACCGGTGGCGCCGCGGTCGAAGGGCGGCTGCGGAACGAGGTGGCGCGGGACCCGGATCTCGCGCTCGACCTCATCTACCCCGGGGGGGCGGCCGCCGCGGCTGGCGGCGTGACCGCAGGAGACGCGGTCGTGGCCGACCTGGCGCTTCCGTTCCTCGACGCCGCGTCCGCCGACCCGAAGCTCGACACGGCGCGCGTGGTGGTGATTCGGTCGGGTGCGACCCTCGCCGCGCTGCTCCGAAGCCTCGATCGGTGGTTTCTGGCAGCGCTCGGCCTCTCGCTGGCGCTGGCGCTCGCACTCGCGGGGTGGCTCTCGTCCCGCATCAGCCGGCCGCTCACCGCGCTCGCTCACCAGACGGCCGCGATCGACTTCGACCGACTCGACCAGCGCTTCGCCAGCGACCGTCGGGACGAGGTCGGCGCGCTGGCAGGCGTCCTCGACGCAATGACCGAGCGCCTGCGCCTGGGCGCCGTTCGGCTGCGCGAGGCGGAGCGCCGGATGGCGACCGGCGACCTGGCGCGGCAGGTGAACCACGACGTCAAGAATGGGCTCGCGCCGATTCGGAACGTGCTCCGCCACCTGGCGGAGGTAGCGCGGGACGAGCCGGCGTCGCTCGCGCGGGTGTTCGAGGAGCGGCGCGGCACGCTCGAGTCGAGCCTCGAGTACCTCGATGCGCTCGCGCGGAACTATGCCCGGCTTTCGCCCGCATCGCGAATGGAAGCCTGCGACGTGAACGGTGTCGCGGAGGGAGTCGTGCGGGCCGCGCCGCAGGACGGTGCACGGGTGGCAAGCCGGCTGGCATCCGGCGTCCCCGCCGTCTCGGCCGACCCGCTCGTGGTCCGCCGCATTCTCGAGAACCTGGTCGGGAACGCGGTCGAGAGCCTGGGCGACCGCGGCGGCTCGGTGACGGTCGCGACCGAGCGGGTTGCATCGGCGGCGAGCACCATGGTGCGTGTGACCGTGAGCGATACCGGATCAGGCATGACGCGCGAGCAGCTCGATCGCGCATTCGAGGACTTCCACACCACCAAGCCGGGCGGCGCGGGGCTCGGACTCTCCATCGTGCGCCGCCTGGTGCTCGACCTCGGCGGCACCTTCCGGATCGAGACCGAGCCGGGTACCGGCACGCGGGCCATCGTCGAGCTGCCCGCGCTGGGCGACGGGAGGCGCGCATGACGCTCGTGCTGGTGGTGGACGACGTCCCTGCCATGGCGGAGCAGTACGCCTACGACCTCCATCGCCTGGGTGGCCATGACGTGCTCGTGGCACATGACGGCCGCGAGGCGCTCGAGCGGCTGGGGCAGGAAGCGGTGGACTGCGTCATCCTCGACCTCGAGATGCCCGGCATGGACGGTTTCGAGGTGCTGCGCGCGCTGGAGCGGCGCGGGTCCGAGGTCCCCGTCATCGTCTACACCGGGACCGGCGACTACGACCGCTGCGTGCAGGCGGTCCGGCGTGGCGCCTACGGATTCATCGACAAGGCGGAGCCGGTCGTGCGCGTGGTGCGGGAGGTCGAGCTGGCGCTCGAGCGGCGGCGCCTGCAGTCCGAAGTACAATCGCTCCGGGGTCGGCTCGACGGCGAATCGTCGCTGGTCGGCACCAGCGCGGCCATGCAGCGGCTGCGGGAGCAGATCGCCCGAGTGGCGCCCGTCCCGAGCACGGTGCTCATCACCGGCGAGAGCGGCACCGGGAAGGAGCTGGTCGCGCGGGAACTGCACCGGCTCGGGCCCGCCCCGTCGGCGCCGTTCTACCCCGTGAATTGTGCCGCGCTGCCGGAGCAGCTCATCGAAAGCGAGCTGTTCGGGCACGAGCGCGGCGCGTTCACCGGTGCGATCTCGACACGGCGCGGTGCGTTCGAGGCAGCGGAGCGGGGGACACTCTCCCTCGACGAGATCGGCGAGCTGCCCCTCGCGGCGCAGGCCAAGCTGCTCCGTGTGCTCGAGGACCGCCGGGTGACCCGTGTGGGCGCGACGCGGTCGATCGCGGTCGAGGCCCGCGTGGTGGCGGCCACCAATCGCGATCTCGAGGCCGAGGTCCGTGAGAAGCGGTTCCGCGAGGATCTGTATTATCGGATCAACGTACACCGGATCGCCGTGCCGCCGCTCCGCGAACGGAGAAGTGACGTGCCGGAGATCGTGGAGCGACTCGCCGCCGACACCTGCAGGCGGTTCGGCATGCGGCCGAAACGGATTGCGGCCGACGCGCTCGACCTGCTCATGGGGTACGACTGGTCGCGGAATAACGTGCGCGAGCTTCGGAACGTGGTCGAGCGGATGATCCTCGAGACCGACGGCGACGTGATCGGCCCCGCGCAGGTCCCGGCGGAGATGCGAGGGAACACGGAGCCGGTGGCAGAGGGCGGCCAGACGTACCAGGCGCTCAGGACCGAGGCAGAGCGGCGCATCGTCCTCACCGCGCTGGAGCGGAACGAGTGGCAGATCACGCGAACGGCGGCGGAGCTGGGCCTCGCCGACCATGCGAGCCTGCTCAAGATCATGAGGCGGCTGGGGGTACGGAGGGGCGGCGAGCGGTGAGCGGTGAGCGGGCCGAGGGAAATGTGTGTCTGTAGGGACACAAGTGGGCTGCGAGAGCAGTGTAACGATGGACACACCATTGGGGAGGAGCTGCTCCCCGGTGAAGCCTAATGGTATAAATCCCAATCGATTAGCGTAGACGATCTGTTCGGCAATCGGATTGCCTTCCCTGTGGGCGCCCATGACTTTCGCGCCACTGGCGCTCAACCACAGGAGGAGCAGATGTCTCGACCGATTGCCAATCTCTCCATGCTCGCCGCCGCACTGCTGGTCTCCGCCGCGGCGGGATGTTCCGGCGGCGAGCACGACACCGCCGGCTCGACGACCACGACGGCGTCCACGGGCGCCGCCACACCGGCCACTGCCACTTCCACCACATCGGGCGGCTCCGCCGAGAATCCGCACGCGGCTGCGGCGCCCACGGTCGTTCCGAGCTACGCGGACGCCGAGCGGGCGTACCAGGGCGGGAAGTACGAGGAAGCCGCCGGAATGTTCCGGGCCTATACGGAAGGCAACCCGGACAACGCCTGGGGCCAGTATATGCTCGGCCTGGCGGCGTGGAAGAGCGGGGATGACTCGCTCGCGCTCGCGGCGTTCGACGCCGCGCTGCGGCTGGATCCGAAGCACCGGAAGAGCCTGTTCAATTCGGCGCGCGTGCTGCTCGACTCCGGGCGGCCGGTCGAGGCACTGGACCGTGTGCAGCAGGCGCTCGCCATCGAGCCGCTCTCGAACGAGGGGCTGCGCCTCCTGGGCCGGGCTCGCTACGAGCTGGGCCGCACCGACGAGGCGATCGCTGCCTATCAGCGCGCCCTCGCCCTCGACGAGCGCGACGTGTGGGCGATGAACAACCTCGGCTACATCTACATCCAGCAGGGCCGGAGCGAGGACGCGCTGCGTCCGCTGGCGCGCGCGGTCGAGATCCGGAGCAACGTGCCGGTCTTCCAGAACAACTTCGCCACGGCGCTCGAGCGTTCCGGCCATTTCACCAGCGCGGCCCAGGCGTACGAAGCCGCTCTTGACGCCGACAGCACCTACTCGAAGGCCGCGGTCGGCCTGGAGCGGGTCAGGGCGCACGCGCCGGACTCCGACACGTCGACCGTGGATGTGGCCGACCTCTCGCGGGAGTTCCAGCAGCAGATCGAGGAGTGGCGCACCCGAGAGGCGGCGACGGATTCGGTCGCGACAGTGGACTCGGTCCCGCCTGCCGTCGACAGCATCGCGCCCGCGCAGGAGGACTCAGCAACCCGGTGATGATTGGGCGGGCGCAAATCGAACGGCCCGACGTCGCCAAGACGTCGGGCCGTTCGGCCGTTCAGCCCGCCCGAGGACGCCGGGTTCGACCGGAGACCGCTACCAGCCAGGTCTGAGCGAGCCAGCAACGCGAACACCGCCCGTCTCGTCACCCGGATCCCCGACGCGCGGACCCCTCGGTGTGTAGTAGACTCGTGCCGGACCTACAGCAGCGCCGAGCCCTCGATCATCTCTCCGCGCTCGAACCGAGCCGGCCCGAGCGTCGTCGCGTCCAGTGTCCTCGCGCGTCCGTCGCACATGATCTCCGCGAGCAGATGCCCCAGCGCCGGCGCGTGCATCACGCCATGACCGGAGGAGCCGTTGATGCAGTAGAAGTTGTCGCGTCCGGGCACGGCGCCGAGGATGGCGTGTTTGTCGGGTGACATTTCGTACAGCCCGGCCCAGCACGCCGCGCTCTCGACCGCAACGCCGCGGAGCGCGGGCACCCGCTCGTGCGCGGTGACACGCACCGCGTCCAGCCAGTCCGGCTCGAGGCTGGTGTCGAACGGTCGGCCGGCCGCACCCGGCGTCGGCCGGAGCAGCAGCACGCGCCCGTCGCGCACCCGAAGGTGGAAACCATCGCCCGCCCAGATCGTCATCGGCATGTCGGCCGGGAGCAGGTCGCACGGCGCGGTCGCGGCCACCTGCCGGCGGAGCGGCATCACGGGCAACTGCACGCCCGCCATGGCGGCCACCTCGGCGGCCCACGGGCCGGCCGCGTTCACCACCGCACCGGCATGAATCGGTCCGTCTGTCGTCTCGACCGTGATCACGCGGCCGTTCGGGTCGCGCCGGAGCGCGGTGACCTCTACCCCCTGCGCCAGCCGCACGCCGAGTCGTGTCGCGGCCGCGAGGTAGCCCTGCAGGATGGCGAGCGGTTTGATGAACCCGTCGGTGGGGCAGTAGCTCCCGCCGATCACGCGGTCGAGCGAGATCCAGCGGTTGAGCTGCGCGATCTCCGCCGCGCCGACCTCCG
>DASUXW010000016.1:0-2761 GCA_036377715.1 Gemmatimonadales bacterium | reverse complement strand
GAGATCACCGTCCTGCCGATCACGACGCAGGGGGTGTGGGAGGGCGACGGGGCCGCGGTGGAATCGCCAGCGGCCCGCCGGACGCTGCTCGAGCTTCTTCCCTCCGACACCCTGGTCATCGAAGAGGCCGCCGGCCCGGACCGCGACGAGGTGCAGCGCGCGTGGCAGGAGACCCAGCACCACCTGAGCGTCGCGCGCCGGCTCGGCGAGGAGGTCCCCACCCGGGACGAGATCCTGGAGTCGCCCGAGCAGTGGGAGGCGCGGCTCGCCGGCTTCCCGCGGGTGCTGCTCCGCGACGAGCGGGTGGATCTCCAGTTCGGCTTCTTCCCGCCGGACAGAATCGACCGGGACCTGAACCGCCTCCGCGCGCTCCTCTCCAACGGCCCCCCGACCCTCATCCTGTGCGACAACGAAGGCCAGCTCGAGCGGCTCGAGGAGCTGCTCGAGAACGGCCATCGCGGCGGCGGCCACGCCACCCTCGCGATCGGCGCGCTCGACGGCGGGTTCGTGATGCCGTCGCTCCGGGTCCTCACCGACCACGAGATCTTCCGCCGCGCACGCCGGCTCCGGCGGGCCCGGCGTTACCGCCAGGCGGCGCCCTCGACCGCGACGGGCGCGCTCGCCGAGGGCGACTACGTGGTCCATCTCGACCACGGGATCGGCATCTACCGCGGGATCCAGACGATCACCGCGGGCGAGGCCACGCTCGAGGTCGCCATCGTGGAATACGAGGGCGGCGACCGGCTCAACGTGCCCCTCTACCGGCTCGACCAGCTCGAGCGCTACCGCGCCGCCGGCGAGGACGGCGACCGCCCGCCGCCGCGGCTGCACCGGCTGGGCGGCACCTCGTGGCAGCGCGTTCGCGAGCGGACCCGCCAGGCCATCAAGCAGATGGCGACGGAGCTGCTCGACCTCTACGCGCGCCGCAGCGTGGCCGCCGGCTTCGCGTTTCCGCCCGATGCGCGGTGGCAGCGGGAGCTGGAGTCGAGCTTCCTCTACGAAGACACGCCCGACCAGCGGAAGGCCACCGACGAGGTCAAGAGCGACATGGAGCGCCCGCGGCCGATGGACCGGCTGCTGGTGGGCGACGTGGGCTACGGCAAGACCGAAATCGCGGTCCGCGCCGCGTTCAAGGCGGTGCAGGGCGGGAAGCAGGTGGCGGTGCTGGTGCCGACGACGATTCTGGCCGAGCAGCACGGGCGCACGTTCATCGAGCGGCTGGCCGATTTTCCGGTCAAGATCGAGGTGCTCTCGCGCTTCCGCACGGCGAGGGAGCAGAAGGCGGCTCTCGAGCGGCTCGCGTCGGGAGCGACCGACATCGTCATCGGCACCCACCGGCTGCTCTCGAAGGACGTGCTGTTCCGCGAGCTCGGCCTGCTCATCGTGGACGAGGAGCACCGCTTCGGCGTGCGGCACAAGGAGCGGCTCAAGGCGCTCAAGCTCTCCGTGGACGTGCTCACGCTCACCGCGACGCCGATCCCGCGGACGCTCCATCTCTCGCTCGCGGGGCTGCGCGATCTCACGCTGATCGAGACCCCGCCGCGCGACCGGTCGCCCATCCTCACCTTCGTCGAGCCGTGGGACGACGCGCTGCTCGAGGAGGCGTTCGCGCGGGAGATCGACCGCGGCGGGCAGGTGTTCGTGGTGCACAACCGGATCGAGACGATCGACACGATCGCCGCCAAGGTGCGCTCGCTCGCGCCGCGCGCGCGGATCGGCGTGGCGCACGGACAGATGGCGGCCGAGGAGCTGGAGTCGGTCATGCGCGGGTTCGTGGCGGGCGAGGTGGACATCCTCGTCTCCACCATGATCGTGGAGTCGGGGCTCGACGTCCCCAACGCCAATACGATGGTGGTGCACGACGCGCACCGCTTCGGCCTGGCGCAGCTCTATCAGCTCCGTGGCCGGGTGGGCCGCAGCCACCGGCGCGCCTACTGCTATCTGCTCGTGCCCGACACGATCGATCCCGACGCGGAGGAACGCTTGAAGGTCCTCGAGCATCATACGGAGCTGGGTGCCGGCTACCGCATCGCCCTCAAGGACCTCGAGCTGCGCGGCGCCGGCAACCTGCTCGGCGCCGAGCAATCGGGCCACGCGCAGGCGGTGGGCTTCGACCTGTACATGCGCTGGCTCGAGGAGACGGTGCAGTCGCTCCGGGGGCAGGGAACAGTGGAGCAGCCCGCGCCGCCCGACGTGGTGCTCGACCGGCCGGCCCACCTCCCCGACGGCTACGTGCCCGACGACGACGTGAAGCTGGACCTCTACCGGCGACTGGCGCGGGCCACGTCATCAGGCGAAATTGACGGGCTTCGAGACGAACTGCGCGAGCGCTTCGGGCCGCTGCCGGTCGAGGCCGAGACGCTGCTCGACATGGCGCGGCTGCGCGTCCTGGGAGCGGTGCTCGGCCTCCAGCACGTCCTGGTCCGGGGCGACGAGGCCCGGGTGACCTACCGCGCCGGCACCGCGCCGCGCCTGGCCGGCCTCACCTCCGCCCTCGACGATGTGCAGCTCGCGGCCGAGGTGCGGCGAACCGTGCCGCTCTCGCTCCGGCTCGAGCGGCTGGGTGGTGAGCCGCTGGTGCCCGCGCTGGTGCGGGCGCTCAAGGCCGCGGTCAAGTGAATCCGTGTGTGCGGGACCCCTTTATGGAGATGTCATGCGACGAAACGTGATCCTGGTGGCGGTCCTCGGGGCCGGCCTCGCCGGCTGCGGGAACTTCCGCGAGCTCTTCTCCGCCCATGCCAACGTGGCCGCGGAGGCGGGC
>DASUXW010000015.1:0-10799 GCA_036377715.1 Gemmatimonadales bacterium | reverse complement strand
TACTTCCTGTATGGGAGGCATCATTCGAAGGTGAGGTGACGGCAAAGAGCGGTGAGCAGTGAACGGTGAACAGTGAACAGTGAACGGTAACGGCACACCGGGAGTGGTCTGGTGTGCCGTTACCGTTCACCGTTCACTGTTCACCGCCGTTATGTTCCGCCCATGCCCCTGACCCTCCCTCCCGACCGCATCGCCACCGCGCGAGCCCTGGCGGCGGTGCTCGTGCCGGGACAGCGGGTCTGTCTCACGACCCACGTCAATCCCGATGGCGACGGACTCGGCAGCGAGGCCGGGCTTGCCCACCTGCTGCGCGCGCAGGGGGTGGACGCGGTGGTGACCAACCCGACCCCGACGCCGCCGCGATTCTGCTTCCTGTTCGACGATCTCCCCGGCGTGGACCGGAGCGCCGAGGCCGTGCGTGAGCTCCGCCGCGCCGACGTGATCGTGGTGCTCGACATCGCCGATCTCGGTCGCCTGGGGATGCTGAGCGAGACGGTGCGCACCCGGGGCGTGCCGGTGGCGTGCGTGGACCACCACGTGAGCGAGGGCGAGCTGCCGCCGGGGCCGCGCTATATCGACGCGGGCGCCGCGGCCACGGGCGAGCTGGTCTTCGAGCTCGCGCTGGGTAATGGCTGGCCCCTCACCGGCGAGGCGGCGCGGGGGATCTACGTCGCCATTCTCACCGATACCGGCGGATTCCGATTCAGCAACACCCGGCCTCGCACCCTCCGCGTCGCCGCCGAGCTGCTCGAGACCGGTGTGGACCCGGAGCAGATCTATCTCGAGGTCTACGCCCGGGCGCCCGAGGGCCGGCCGCGGCTCTTTGCCGAGGCACTGCAGACGCTGGTGGTCGAGCCGGAGTACGGGCTGGCGTGGGTCACGGTGCCTCCCGGCGCGATCGAGCGGCTGGGCGTCTCGTCCGACGATCTCGAGGGCGTCGTCGAGTTCCCCCGCTCGATCGAAGGCGTGCGGCTGGCGCTCCTCTTCCGCGAGGTGAGCCAGGGACGGGTCAAGGTATCGCTTCGCTCGGTGGGCGACGTGGACGTCGCCGCCTTTGCCAAGACGTTCGGCGGAGGGGGGCACACCAAGGCGGCCGGACTCGCGCTCCCGGGGTCGCTGGCGGCGGTGCAGGCCACCGTGCTGGCTGCCGCGCGGGCCTATCTTGCAGGAGATGGCCGGCCTATATTGCCGAGTGAACGTGTAGGAATTGCCCCCTGACCCGAGCCATGGACACCATCGACCGCATCGAGCGGACGCTCGACACCCTCCGGCCCTACATCGCCTCCCATCGCGGCCACGTCGAAGTGGTGGATTTCGACGAGCAGGACGGCGTGCTGCTGGTCCGCCTGGGCGGAAGCTGCCACGGCTGCGCCGCCTCGACCGTGACCCTCAAACAAGGCATCGAGCTCCGGCTCCGCGAAACGGTCCCCGAGGTCAAGCACGTGGAGGCGGTCTAGTGGCCGAGTCGCTCGAGGGGCGGGTGGTTGCCGCGCTGGCGGCCATACGGAACCCGCGGCTGGAAACGGACCTGCTCTCGGCGGGGATGATCCGGGATCTTGCGGTGACGGACGAAGGCGGGGTGAGCTTCACCTTCCTCCTCGCGCCTGACGATCCGGCGACGCTGGTGCGGCAGGCCCGCGCCGCGGTCCAGGGAGTCGAAGGCGTCCGGCGCGACGCGATCAAGATCTCGGTGACCAACCCGGCGGGCCCGGCGAAGGCGACGCACGAACCGCCGCCGCCGAACCCGGTCCCTCCGCCCGAGCAGCCGAACCTCGGCCGGGTCATCGCCATCTCCTCCGGCAAGGGCGGCGTGGGCAAGTCCACCGTCGCGGCCAATCTCGCCGTGGCGCTCGCGGCCGACGGCGCCAGCGTCGGGATCATGGATGCCGACGTATACGGGCCCAACATCCCGCGCATGTTCGGTGTGTTCGACCGGCCCAACGTGATCGGCGGCAAGATCCAGCCGCTCGAGGCGCATGGCGTCAAGCTCATGTCGCTCGGCTTCCTGGTGGAGCGCGACGCGCCGGCGATCTGGCGCGGGCCGATCATCATGAAGATCGTGCAGCAGTTTCTGCAGGACGTGAGCTGGGGGCGCCTCGACTACTTCATCGTGGATCTTCCGCCCGGCACCGGCGACGCGCAGCTCTCGCTGGTGCAGGCGACCCATGTGGCCGGCGCCGTCATCGTCACCACACCGCAGGAAATGGCCGTGGGCGATGCGCTCCGCGGCGCCCGGATGTTCGAGCGCGTGGGCGTTCCGGTGCTCGGGATCGTGGAGAACATGAGCGGGTTCACCGACCCTGCGACGGGCCGGCGCTACGAGCTCTTCTCCTCGGGCGGCGGACAGCGGCTGGCCGACGAGCTGGGCGTGCCGCTCCTCGGGAGCGTCCCGCTCCAGCCGGGCTTGGCCGAGCTGGCCGACGCGGGGCAGCCCGTGCTCGCCGCCGAGCCGGAGAGTCCCGCCGCGCTGAGCCTCCACGAGATCGCCGAGCACCTCCGCCGGGTGGCGGCGGGCCGCGGCGTGGCGCTGCCGATCCTCCGCGGGTAGCCACTGCCCCACGACGCGAGCGTCCCGCCGCCCGGTCTCTACGCCGACCAGCAGGACGCCGCGCCCGCCATCGCTCCACCGACGGCAGCGGGGATCACCGCCGGGCCGCTCCGCCCCGCCATCCTCCGTCTCGCGCTCCCCGCCGTCGGTACCACGCTCTTCCAGGTCCTCTTCAACATCACCGATACGTTCTGGGTCGGCCGCACGCTCGGCGCGGACGCGCTCGCGGCCGTGTCGCTGGCCAGCTACGTCGTCTGGGTGATCGTCTCCATCGGCGAGCTGGTGGGCGTCGGGCTCACCGCCGTGGCGGCACGCCGCCACGGCGAGGGCGACCCGGCGAGCGCCGCACGCGCGACGGGCACCGCCCTCGCGATGGCAGTGGCGCTCGGCGTGGTCGTCGGAGCGGGCGGCGTGCTCGGCCTTGCCCCCGTGCTGGAGCTGATGGACGCGACCGGCCCGGTCGCCGAGCTGGCCCGCGAGTTCCTCGTGGTGCAGCTCGTGGGCGCCATCCTCATCTACGGCTACTTCGTGGTGACGGCCGCCTTCCGGAGCGCCGGCGACACCCGCACCCCGTTCGTTTTGCTGGGCGCGTCGGTGCTGCTCAACCTGGTGCTCGATCCGATCATGATCCTGGGCTGGGGGCCGATGCCCGCGCTGGGCGTGTACGGCGCCGCGCTGGCGACGGTGCTCACCCGCGGACTCGGCTTCCTGGCCGGGATCGAGCTCCTGCGCCGCCGCGGCGGGATCGCCCTCGCGTTCACGGTGCCCGTCGCCCGGACGATCGCCCGGATCGGCCTGCCGACGATGCTCACCGGTGTGCTATTCAGTCTCGTCTACATGCTGCTGGTGCGGATCGTGGGACGGTTCGGCACGCCGGCCATCGCGGCGCTCGGTGTGGGCCACAAGATCGAGGGGATCAGCTACATGATCTGCATCGGCTTCGGGCTCGCGGCCGAGACGCTGGTGGGGCAGAACCTGGGCGCCGGGCGGCCGGAGCGTGCACGACGTGCGGGCTGGCTCACCACGCGCCTCGCGTCCGTGCCGGCGTGGGGCCTCGCGGCCCTGTTCCTGGCGGTGCCCGGCGCGCTAGTCGGCGTGTTCACCGACGACCCGGGCGTCATCCGCGACGGATCGCTCTATCTGCGAGCGGCCGCCGTCGCCCAGCTCGCCATGGCCTTCGAGACGGTGCTCGAGGGCGGGCTCACCGGCGCGGGATACACGCTGCTCCCGATGATCGCGGTAGTAGGGATCAGCGCGCTCCGCATTCCATTGGCCGACCTCGTCGCGGGGCCGTTCGGGCTGGAAGGCATCTGGTGGATGCTCGCGCTCACCGCGATGGCCCGCGCGGCCGCCATGACTTCCCTCTGGCAGTGGGGCCGCTGGGAGCGGGCCCGCGCCTGAACGGGTCTCGGCGCGGGTTAGCTTGGAGCATGCCCACCATCACCCTGCTCACCGACTTCGGCACCTCGGACTCCTATGTCGCCGAAGTGAAAGGCGTCCTGCTCAGCACCTGCCGCGAGGCGGTATTGGTAGACATCACCCACGCGGTACCCCCGGGCGATGTGCGCGCGGGCGCCTACCTGCTGGGGCGCACGTGGCATCGCTTCCCGCGTGGCACCATCCATCTCGCGGTCGTGGATCCCGGCGTCGGCACGGGGCGCGCGGCCATCGCGCTCCACACCCGCGGCTACTGGTTCGTGGGCCCTGACAACGGGCTCTTCACGCCGGTGCTCCAGGAAGCGCCGGCCGAGATCGTGCTGCTCCCGGCGCGCCCGGAGATGGCGCCCACCTTTCACGGGCGCGACCTCTTCGCCCCCGCGGCCGCGGCGCTTGCGTGCGGCACCCCGCTCGAGGTCCTCGGCCCGCGGTTCGGCGCGATGCCGCAACGGTTGGCCTCCCCCGAGCCGCACTACGAGGGCAAGTCGGTGATCGGCGAGATCGTCTACGTGGACCGCTTCGGAACGCTGGTGACCAATCTCACGCCCGAGCTGGTGCCGCCGTATGCGGTCATGGAGGTGGAAGGCGTGGAGATCGGCCCGCTTTGCCGCACCTTCGGCGACGTGGCAACGGGTGGGCTCGTGTCGTACGTGGGCTCGGGCGGCGCGGTCGAGATCGCGGTGCGCGACGGCTCCGCCGCCCGGCGGCTCGGTCTGGGCATCGGAGGACGGGTGCGCGCCAGGCTGGGGTGACGCGTTGGGCGGTGAGCGGGAACTGCGGTGAGCGGTGAGCGGTGAACCGGGCCTGCGGGGGATCGGCTTGGGTGCTACGGACTGGGCGCTGCCGCCGCCCCTCCAGTCCCACCTATCCGGCGCACCACCTGCCTGAAGAACAAGAACAATCGCCACATGATCAGCACCGCGAGGATCACGAGGATGACCACCACACCCGCGGTAATGATCGGGTGTACCGCGGCGAGCCAGGAGAGGAACACCGCGAGCGCGTCCTCGCCCAGGCTCAAGGTCCAGGTGCTGAACGGCTCGGGGCTGGCGTTGGTCGCGGCGCGGGTCGTGGCCTTGGCGCCGTGCGAGGTGAGCGCGATGCTTCCGGCAAGGAGTGCCGCCGCGATCTTCCACTGCTCCGGCACCCCGCCCGCGAACGCGCTGTAGGAGAGGAGCGCGGCCGCGGGCGGCCGGATGAACGTGTGCACCGCGTCCCACATGCTGTCCACGTAGGGGATCTTGTCCGCGATGAACTCGATGACGAAGAGCGCCACCGCCAGCCCGAGCACTACCGGGTGCGCCAGCACGTGAAGCGGCTCGGGGAGGCTGATGATCCCGAACCGCTCGAACAGCCCCACCGCCGCCACCGTGGCATACAGATTGAGCCCGGAGGCAAACGAGGTGCCGAGCGCGAAGCCGAGGGTGTCGAGGGGGGACATGCTGGAAGGTACTTCGGTAAACGGTGAACGGTAAACAGTGAACGGGAACAGCACACCGGGAGTGGCCTGGTGTGCTGTTCCCGTTCACTGTTTACCGTTCACCGTTCACTGTTCACCGGCCTCCCGATCCACTCCACCCCCACCCCTCCCATCGCCGTCGTCAGATCGATGTCGAGGTGGCGCGCGGCCCGGTCGTAGTCGGGGGAGATGTAGCTCTCGCCGTCGCGGACGAGGCCCTGCGGGTTGAAGCTCGCCAGGATGCTTTCGGGGGTGATTCGGACACCTACCTCCCGGGGGAGGCGCAGGGTGATCTCGCCGAGGGCCATCTTCACCTCTACCCGGGAGCTCGCGGTCCAGGCGCCGCTGAAATCGAGGGTCACGCGGCCGACGCCGCCCTCAAAGGCGATGCGGTCGCATCGACTATTGCCCAGGCCGAGCACGGTCAGCTCGGCCGCGCCCGATCTGAGCGATGCTTCGCGGCACCGGGTCGCGTTGGGTTTCGAGAACCGCACGACGGCACGGCTCGCGCCGGCCTGGAGCGCCAGGTCGGTAAGGCGGAGGCCGCCCAGCTCGATGTCGGCGTCGGAGGCGCCGAGCGTCACGTCCAGCGCGAGGTCGGCTCGAGGGGAGAGGGTGACGGCGGCGGTCTGGCGGGGGCCGTCCTTCGATGCAGCGCGGAGGCCGCTGCCCGACGACTTGAGCCCCAGCATCACCTCGGTAGTGGAGGCCTGAAATGCGCTCAGCGGCTCGTAGCGATCGCTGTCGTACAGCGCATCCATGCGGTACAGCTCTCCGGGCCGGCCGGGGAGCACCTTCAGGGCGCCGGCCGCGTAGTCCAACCGGGCGCCCAGGCGGGTCTCGCCATGCCACTGGCGATAGGTGCTGAATGGGCGGATAGCCTGCGCCTCGGCTTCGAACGCGCCGAGCGCAAGTGCCAGCGCGGCCAGGACGAGCCGGCGCATCAGAGTCCCCGGGTCGGCGTCCGGTGCCCGGGTCGCCTGGCGGCGGTGACGCCGAACTGCGGCGTGGCCCAGAGGTATTCGTCGGTGAGCGCCTCGGGGGGGAGCAGGCGACCCGCGAAGTTCTCCCGCGCGCCCACCCGGCTGAGCAGCGCGGCGCCGAAGCCGGCGGTCGCGAGCAGCCACGTGACCAGCACGGCGGCGCCGCGTACCAGGTCGCCCGCCACCGGCACCCACCCGAACACCGCCCACGCGATCCAGAGCGCGGCCACTCCGCTCAGTCCCACCAGCAGATAGCGATAGCTGTTGGGGGAGCCCACCGCGCCGAGCGCGAGCCGCCGCCGGGTGTACGTCTCACCCATCGTGTGTGCCACCGCGAGGAAGCCGCCCAGCCCGCAGACTACGACGAGCAGCGCGTACACCACGACGACGAACGGCACCAGCACGATCCCGACCACGCTCAGAATGAGTCCGACCACGAGCATGCCGAAGGTGGGCACCAGCAGCACCTGTCCGAGGAGGCCGGTCGCGAAGGCGCGGCCGAACGAGTGCGCCACCGTGTCGGACACCACTTCGAGGTTCGGGCGCCCGAACAGCACCAGCGCGAACCCCAGACCGAGCAGCGTCAGGAACACCGCGACCACGCCGGCCCCGCGGCGGAACACCGTCGCCAGCGCGCTCGGCGCCGGCTCGGGCGCGGCGTGCACCAGGGTGTGGAGCAGGGGCGTCGTGCGGAAAGCCCGCACCTCGCCCCCGATCTCGCCGCCCTGATCGTGCACCGTGCCGCCCAGCGTGAGGATGTCGCCCGACACGACGCCGCCCGGATGCAGCACCACGTCGCCGCCCACCGTCACCAGGTTGCCCAGCAGCTTGCCGAACACGTCGGCGGTGCCGTTCACGACCAGCAGGTGACCCGTCAGGCTCTCGTCGGCGGCGATACTGAAATCGCCGAGCCGCGCGCTGCCGTTCGGCACGGTGACGCGGATGCCGCCGTCGCGGGGCTCCAGCGCCGTCCGGAGCTGTGATTCGATGAGATCGGGCTGGCTGAGGTCGTCGAGAGAAACGGAGGGACCGTCGGATCCTGCCGGGAGAATCGGCTGCGGCGCCGGCCGGGACGCCTGCACCAGGCTGTCGGTGCCCCCGGCTTCGCGAGGATTGGCGACGAGGCTCCAGAAACCATGGACGAGCCGGAGCGTGCGGGTGCCGGTTGGATCGGCGGCAAGCGGGACGGCCGCCGCCGGGCGCGGCAGCGCGAGCCAGCACAGCGCCACGGCAGCGAGGAGCCGGCTACGCGCCCGCATGCGCCACCTGCTGGGTCGGGAGCGCCAGAAGGCGGCGGAGCGCCACAAGTCCGACGAGATAGGCCGCGATGGCGACCCCCGATGCGATCCCCACGCGGCCGGGGTGGGCCGCCAGCGCCTGCAGTGAGGCGAACCAGGGCTGCTCCACCAGAGCCGTGGCGATGTCCCGGACGCCGATCCAGGCCGCATGCCCCGCCTGTCCCAGCAGCAACTGTCCAACCGCGACGAGTGTCGTCTGGCTCGCCACTATCCAGGCGATGCTTCCGACCATCGAACCCACCAGCAGCACCGCCAGCCCGGCGGCCACCGCCATGCCGCCTCGCGTGGCGAGCACGCGGCGAACTCCGGCGAGCACCGGAACGCGCGCGGGCTCCGGCACCGTGACCCGCGCCATCACGCGGTCGGCGAAGCCCGGGTTGGGCGAGAGGAGCGGCACCGCCTGCAGCAGGTGGACGACCTCCCGCTCCATGTCGGCCCGCTCGCGGCAGACGGGGCACTGCGCGAGATGTTCCTGGGCCGGTGCGGGGAGCACACCGGCGAGCCACGCGTCCAGCTCGTCGGGCGTCAGGTGGGGGCCGGGAACGGGCGTCATAAGTGGACCCTCCTACGGTGGGGCATCGGGGGAGGTTTCACCCTTCCTTGAGGTGGGCCAGCATCTGCCTGAGCTCGTTCCTGGCCCGATGGATATACGTCTTCACGGTGCCGAGCGGGAGGTCGAGAATCTCCGCGATTTCTTCATACGCCCGTCCCTCGACGTGGCGCAGCAGGATGCACGAGCGGTACTCCGGCCGGAGGCGCCCGATCGCCGCCTCGATCGCGCTGCCGAGCTCGCGCGCTTCCACTGCCTCCAGCGGCGATTCTTCGCGGTTCCCGATCTGAAGCGCGGTGGCCTGCATCGCTTCGGGCGTGGCCGCGTGGGGCGAGCCTTCGAGCGAAAGGGTGTCGAGCTCGCGCCGGCGCAGGTGATCGATCGCCGCGTTGTTGGCGATCTTGAAGATCCACGAGGAGAACTTGAACTCCGGCCGGTACGACCCGATGGCGTTGAGCGCCTTGACGAAGGTCTCCTGGGAGAGATCCTCGGCCAGTTCGCGGTCGCGCACCATGCGGAAGATGAGCGCGAAAATGGGCCGCTCGTAGCGCCGGATCAGCTCGCGATAGGCGGCCTCCCGGCCCTCCCGGGCCTGGAGCACGACCTCCTGGTCGCTGAGCCGCGCCCACTCGATCGGCTCAGCCACGCGCCCTTCGGCTTGCGAAGGATCTCGCGGCGGGACTACATTGAGCGCCTATGTTAGCCTCGGATCGTGAGTTACCCCTCGCCGGCGGCTCGGAGAAGCGGGCCTATGTCCGGGACGTCTTCACGGCGATCGCGCCCACATACGACCGGCTGAACCGCATCATCAGCCTGCGCCTCGACCAACGCTGGCGGCGCACGGCGGTGGCCGGGCTGGAGTGGAGGCGGAATCCGGAAGGAATTTATCTCGACCTGTGCGCCGGCACGCTCGATCTCGCGGCGATGCTGGCCGGTCGCCCCGGGTTTCGCGGGCGGGTGATCGGGGCGGACTTCGTCCCCGCCATGCTCCGGCGCGGGCGGGAGAAGAGCAGCCGGGTGGCGCCCGTGGGCGCCGACGCGCTGGAGTTGCCGTTTCCCGACGCCGCCTTCGACGGCGGGATGGTAGGGTGGGGGCTGCGCAATCTGGCCGATCTCGATGCCGGCCTCACCGAGGCTGCCCGCGTGCTCAAGCCCGGCGCGCGCCTGGTGGCGCTCGACATGAGCCTGCCGGCGGAACCGCTGCTGCGCCGGGCCTATCTGGTGTACTTCCGGCGGGTGCTCCCCTGGATCGGGCGGCGCATTTCGAAACATACGACCGCCTATACCTGGCTACCAGCGTCGACCGTCGCCTTCCCCGACCCGCCCGAGCTTGCCCGCCGCATGGAGGCTGCTGGGTTTGGTGGGGTGTCCTACCGCCGATTCATGGGCGGCGTTTGCGCGCTGCACGTGGGCACGCGGGCGGGCGCACGCGACTGACGCGGTTCGAGTTCACCACGGAAGCACGAAAGACACGGAGGTCGCACGGAATGCCAGGACGGTCTCCGTCTCAGAAGGTCTTGGTAGTTCTTGTTGGTGGTGGCGGGGTGGCAATGTCGGCTCGTGAGGGGTGGCCGGGCTTCCGTGCGGCCTCCGTGTCTTCCGTGTTTCCGTGGTGAATATTCGTCTGATGGCTCTCGACAACCTGCGCGACTTCCTCAAGGCGATAGACCGGCTCGGCGAGCTGGTGCGGGTGACGCATCCCGTCCGCGCGCGCCTCGAGATCGCCGAGATCGCCGACCGGTGCATGAAGAGCCCGGGTGGTGGGCCGGCGCTGGTGTTCGAGCACGTGCTGCTCGACGATGGTCGCCGGAGCCCGCATCCGGTCGCGATCAATCTGTTCGGCTCGATGCGGCGGATGTGTCTGGCCCTGGGGGCGGAGGAGCTCGACGCCATCGGCGCGCGCATCGCCGACATGCTCAACCTCAAGGTGCCCGAGGGATTGTTCGGCAAGCTCGCCATGCTCCCGAAGCTGGCCGAGATGGGCAAGTTTCCGCCCAGGGTGAGGGGCGGCCGTGCACCGTGCCAGGAAGTGATCCTGCGGGGCGACGCGGTCAACCTCGACGACATCCCCTTCCTCACCACCTGGCCGGGCGACGGCGGCCGGTACATCACCTTGCCGATGGTGATCACGACCGACCCCTCGCGCGGGATCCGCAACGTCGGGATGTACCGCGTGCAGGTGCTCGGCCGCGACACCCTGGCGATGCACTGGCAGCGCCACAAGGTGGGCGCGGCGCACTGGCGCGAGATGGCGGAGAAGGGCGAGCGCATGCCCGTCGCCATCGCGCTCGGCGGCGATCCGGCCAGCATCTACTCGGCGTCGGCGCCGCTCCCGCCCCATATCGACGAGTTTCTGTTTGCGGGCTTTCTGCGCGGCGAGCCGGTCGAGCTGGTGCGCGCCGCCACCTGCGCGCTCGAGGTGCCGGCCCAGGCGGAATTCGTCCTCGAGGGCTACATCGATCCCGCCGAGCCGCTGGTGCTCGAGGGGCCGTTCGGCGACCACACTGGCTACTACTCGCTGGCG
>DASUXW010000014.1:0-6217 GCA_036377715.1 Gemmatimonadales bacterium | reverse complement strand
GTCGGCAGGACCTCGAAGTTGTACGGCGGCGGCGGCGACGCGGTGGCCCATTCGAGCGTGGGTCCGTCCCACGGGTTGGGTCCCGCTTCGGCCCCGCGGCGGAGGCTGCGGATCACGTTCCACACGAACACCAGCACGCCGACCGCGAAGACGTAGGCGCCGATCGAGGTGATCAGGTTGATCGTGCTCCAGCCGAGCCCGGCGGGGTAGGTGTAGATCCGCCGGGGCATCCCGAGCAGCCCGGCGATGTGCATCGGGAAGAAGCCCAGGTTGAAGCCCACGAACATGGTCCAGAAGTTCCAGCGCCCCAGCCGCTCGTCGAGCATGCGGCCGGTCATCTTGGGGAACCAGTAGTAGAAGCCGGCCATCACCGGGAACAGGTTGATCCCCACCAGCACGTAGTGCAGGTGCGCGACCACGAAGTAGGTGTCGGTAAGCTGGCGGTCGAACGGCACCGCCGCCGTCGCCACGCCGGACACGCCCCCGATCACGAACAGCACGATGAACCCGGCCGCGAACAGGAACGGGGTGCGGAGCAGCGGCCGCCCGGTCCAGATGGTCGCGATCCAGGAGAACACCGCGACGGCGCTCGGGATGGTAATCACCATGCTCGCCGCGCCGAAGAAGTCGGCCGAGGCGTCCGGCAGTCCGGTGGCGAACATGTGGTGCACCCAGACACCGAAGCCCAGGATCCCGGTGGAGACCGTCGCGAGGGCCACGTAGGTGTAGCCCACCAGCGGCCGCCGGGCGAAGGTCGGGATCAGGTCCGACATGATCCCCATCGCCGGCAGCACGACGATATAGACCCACGGATGGCCGAAGATCCAGAACAGGTGCTGCCACAGCAGCGGATGCCCGCCGGCCGACGCGTCGAAGAAATGCATGCCGAACCGGCGGTCGAAGTAGAGCATGATGCAGGCGGCGCTCAGCGACGGGAGCGCGAAGATCACGGCGAACGATGTCGTGAGCGTCCCCCACATGAAGATCGGCAGCCGGTTGATGGACATCCCCGGCGCCCGCAGCTTGAACAGGGTCACGATGAAGTTGATCGCGCCCACCGTGGTCGAGACGGTCAGGAACAGGAGTCCGAGCGCGAAGAAGTCCATGTGGAGGCCGGGGGAGAACGCCCCCTCGGTGAGCGGCGCGTAGGCGAACCAGCCGCGGTCCGGCGCCTGGCCCACCACGAAGCTCGAGTAGAGGAACAGCCCCGAGGCGAGAAACAGCCAGTAGCTCAGCGCGTTGAGCCGGGGGAACGCCATGTCGCGCGAGCCGAGCATGAGGGGCCAGATGTAGTTGCTGAACCCCGACAGGATCGGCGCCGCGTACAGGAAGATCATCGTGATCCCGTGCATGCTGAACAACTGGTTGTACGCCTCGGGGGTGAGCAGGGTCAGGTCGGGCCCGCTGAGCTGCGCGCGCATGAGGGCCGCTTCCACCCCACCCGCCAGCATGAAGGCGAACGCGGTGACGAGATAGCGCTTGCCGATGACCTTGTGGTCCACCGTGGCGAGCACGCCATAGAGGCCGGAGGGCGTCTCCCAGATGCGGTGCAGCCGATCGTGCAGCGCGGGTGTCGGAGTGGCGGGGACGGTCGTGGCCACGGTCGCTCTCTATTCCAGGCTCTGCAGGTAGGCGACGAGCACCTGAAGCTGCGAGCCGTCGAGCGGTACCACCGGCATCAGGTTCCCTGGCTTGATCCGCTGCGGATCGGCGATCCATCCGGCCAGACTGCCGCGCGTGTTCGGGAGGGTGCCCGCGGCGATCGCTCGGCGGTCGGCGAGGTGCGTGAGGTCGGGGCCGAGCACCCCTGCCGCGGTGGTGCCCCGGATGGTGTGGCACAGGGCGCAGGCCGAGCTGGTGAAGACTGCCTCGCCCGCACGGGTGTCCGCATTGGCCGGCGGGACGGCCGGCCGGCCCTGCCTCGCGAGCCACTCCTGGAACTCGCCGGGCGGCTGGGCCACCACGAGGAGCGCCATCTTCGCGTGCTGCAGGCCGCAGTACTCGGCGCATTGCCCGCGGTAGACGCCCGGATGGTCGGCCTGGATCCACGCCACGTTGCGCTGGCCCGGGATGAGATCGGTCTTGCCCGCGAGCTCGGGCACCCAGAAGCTGTGAATCACGTCGGCGGCCACGACCTCGAGCTTCACCGGACGGCCCACCGGCACGTGGACCTCGTTGGCCGTGGTGGCCACGATCCGGCCGGGCGACTGATCGAGATACTGGACCTCCCACCACCACTGCCGGCCGGTGACCCGAACGGTGAGTTCCGGACGCGTCGCCGGCGAAGCCACCGCGGATTGGGTCGCGATCGAGAACACGAAGACGGCCGCCAGAATCACCACCGGCACGAGGATCCCGCCGATGACGATCCAGCGCAGGCCGCCCCCCGTCCGCGCCACCGGCGCGAAGGAGTGAGTCCCGCGGCGCAGCACGCCCACCAGGACGAGGACCGAGACCACCAGCACCACCGCGAGCGAGATGATGATCAGGACCCAGCCGAGCGTCGCGAGCCGGTCGCTGATGGGGCCGAAGGTGCGGAAGTAGTTCATCGGCTGGCCACGGTCCGGCTCGGCGTGGGCGGCTTCTCGGGCTCCTGTGGGGTCCCGAGGGTGCGGAGATAGGCGATGATCATCCAGATCTGGTCTTCGGGGAGCTTGCCGCCCCAGGCCGGCATCCCGGCCGGGCGGCCCTCCGCGATGCTGGAGTAGATCTGCACGTCCGAGCTGCCGAAGATCCAGAGGGAGTCGCGCAGGTTGGGACCCATGCCGCCCCCGCCGTAGGGCGCGTGACAGCCGGCGCAGTTGAAGCCGACGAACAGCTTGCGGCCGGTCATGATCGCGGCCGGATCGCCGGTGTGCGGGTTCCGGCGGTCGCCGTAGACCACGGCGGGGTGGATGCCGGGAACGATGCCGCCCGGCTTGGGCGCTTCGGCGCCGGCCACTTCGGCCCGGAAGTTCCCCGCGGCGACCCGCTTCTGGTAGCCCCGCTCGTCCCGGCCGCAGCCGGAGAGCGCCGGCAGCAGCGCGAGTGCCAGGGCCGGAATCAGCAGGGCCCGGCGCACGCGGCCTCCGTGTTGTCCACCAGCGGCACGCCGAAATCCCGGAGGATGCGGTGGATCTCGCTCCGGCGGCGCGTGAGCGCGTGCTCGAGCTCGGCCTTGAGCGCCTGGTCGTCGTGGCGCACGCCGAGCGAGATGCGGAAGACGAAGGGCAGCCCCGGCGGGTCCAGCCGCGGCGATACCGGCGTGATGGTCATCGGCACGCCCTCCCGGGGCGCGAAGTACCCGGCGAACGGTCCCCAGAGGATCGCCACGTCCACTTCGCCCTTCGCCACCGCGTCCACCAGCCGGGCCGGCGGGTTCGGCTTGGAGTAGTCGCCGTAGAGCGTGTAACCCTTCACGTTGCGCGCGATGCCGCGCCGTCCCAGCGCGTGCGCGGGCGGCGGGTTGGTATAGTCGTCGCCGATCAGGTGGATGCCGATCCGGACCCGGCGCAGCACCGGATCGTCGAACGAGCTGATGTGCAGGCCGCTGTCGCGCCGCGCCAGGAAGACGTAGGTAGACGCGTAATAGGGAGCGGTGGTGAGCACCATGCCGTCCGTCGCCGGCACGCCCATGATGACGTCGCAGCGGCCGGCGTTGAGCGTGTTGCGGACGAAGCCGCGTCGCTGGGGCCACCACATGTAGCTCACCGTGGCGCCCAGCTCACGCGCCACGACGGCCGCGATCCGGTTCTCCAAACCTTCGCCCTTCTCGTTCGAGAACGGCAGGTTGTTCGGGTCGGCGCAGACCCGAAGTACCCGCGGAGGCTCGCGCGCGGGCCCGCCGGCCAGCAGCACCGGCAGCACCGGCAGTACCAGCAGCAGGGCGAGGCTACGGCAGCGCGAAGACATGCAGCGTCCCGCCCGGACTGGTGTAGTCCGGCAGGTCGGTCATCGCGTTGACGAATCCGAGCGCGCCGGTCGGATCGTGAGGTGAAAGTCCGAACGCTATCGCTCCCGCCCAGCCGCCGACGCCGGAGTAGACCGCGACGTACTGCTTCCCGTCGGGGCCCAGATAGCTCATGAAGTTGCCGATCACCCCGGAGCCGACCTTCTGCTTCCACAGCATCGCGCCGCTCCGCGCATCCACCGCCTTCACCCAGCCGTCCATCGTGCCGTAGAACGCGACGTCGCCGCCCGTGACCAGCGAGCCGGTCCACACCGGGAAGCGCTCCGGGATGGCGAAGACCTTCTTCGCGGCGACCGGGTCCCACGCAAAAAATTCCCCCCGATTGCCGCCCGGGCCGGCGTACATCATCACCTCGGCCCCGACGTACGGGGTGCCCGCGATGTAGCCCACCTCGCCGGCCTTGTAGTCCATGCAGAGGTGGCTGGCCGGACTGTAGAACAGGTGCGTACGGAACGAGTACGCCGCCGGCTGCTGGTCCTTGGCGCCCGTCGCGGCGGGACAGATGCCGGTGACGTTCACGCCCTGGTGGGTTTCCATCGCGGCGACCTTGTGGGGCCGGCTCGTCTTCAGGTCGACGCTGTCGGCCCAGGTGACGTGCTGGAACTTCTCGGCGGAGAGGATTTCGCCGCTGGTGCGGTCATAGAGGTACGCGAACCCCGGGCGGCCGAACTGCAGCAGCGCCTTGCGCGGCTTGCCGTCGATCGTGAGGTCCACCGGGATATGCTCGTTGACGTCGTCGAAGTCCCATTCGTCGTGGGGCACGGTCTGGCTGGCCCAGATCGCCTCGCCGGTGCTCGCGTCGCGGGCGAAGGTGGTGGTGGCCCAGAGGTTGTCGCCCGGCCGCATGTCGGGGTTCCACACGCCGGGGTTGCCCGAGCCGTAGAAGAGGTAGTTGAGCTCCGGGTCGTAGGTGATCCACCCCCAGGTGCCGCCGCCGCCGAGCTTCCACTGGTCGGTGGGCCAGGTCGAGACGCCGAGATCCTTGCCGCGCAGGCTCTGGTAGTACGGCTTGAATCGGGGACCGATGAGCACGTCCCTGTCGGGTCCGCTGTTGTACGCGCGCCAGACGATCTTCCCGTCCGCGAGATCGAGCGCCGTGATCCAGCCGCGGACGCCCATCTCCCCGCCGCTGTTGCCCACGTAGACGCGGTCGTTCACGATCAGCGGCGCCATGGTCATGGTCTCGCCGTCGCTGATGCTGCCCAGCTTCGTCTGCCACGCCACCTTCCCGGTCTCGGCATCGAGCGCCATGGTGACGTCATCGAGGCGGTTGAAGACGATCTTGCCGTCTCCGTACGACGCGCCGCGGTTCACCACATCGCAGCAGGCCTCGCCCTGGGCGGCCGGATCGGTGGGTGGTTGGTACTTCCACTTGAGCGGGCCTTCGGGATGCCGCAGGTCGATGGCGTAGACGATGTTGGGCCAGGGCGTGACGACATACATCGTGTTGTTGACCACCAGCGGCGCGCCCTCGTGGCCGCGCACCAGCCCGGTGGAGAACGACCAGGCCTCGCGCAGTTGCTTCGCGTTCTCCCGGGTGATCTGCGCCAGCGGGCTGTAGCGGGTGGCCGCGTAATCGCGGCCCGGGAGGGTCCACTCGCCCGGCTTGTCGGCGCCGGGCTGGGGGAATTCGGTCGTGGTGCCGGCGGAGCTCCCGGCCGGAGCGCCCTGCGCCTGCGCCGGGTCGTCCGCGCCGGCCCCCGAGCAGGCGGCGAGCGCGAGCACGGCCATCGCCAGCGGCCACAGACGTGGGTCAGGTCCCATTGTCTCTCCCGTTCCGGCTCCGGAGCGGCCGGGGCCGCGCGGCGGACGTCCCCGTGGTGGATCCGGGCGGCACCATGTCCACATGCGTCTCGTGGCCTCCGGGCCAGGGCTCGCCGCGGGTCTGGCTGATCGCCCACACATACGCCGCGACGGCGCGAGTCTCGTCGTCGGTGAGATCGGACTTTCCCCCGCGCGGCGGCATCCGGATCGCGGACCGCGTGATCCCGTCGGGGATCCCGGCGATGATCAGCGAATCGATGGGCCGCCACTCGAGCGGGACGAAGTTGAGGCCCATCGTGAGCGCCGAGCCGGCGTCGGGCAGCCCGGTCGCATCGGCGGCGTGGCACGCGAAGCAGTTGCCCTTCCCGTGGAACAGGCTGTCGCCGGCGCGGATCAGATCGAGGGTCATCCCCGCGGGGAGCGGCGGGAGCCTGGCCGGCTGGCCTTCCTCGTTGGTCTCGACCCCGCCGCTCTGCGCCGCGAGCGGCGCCGCGCCGGCCAGGC
>DASUXW010000013.1:0-5693 GCA_036377715.1 Gemmatimonadales bacterium | reverse complement strand
GTTCTGGCCCCTGCTCCGGGCCAACCTGGGGCGGCACAAGCGGCGCACCCTGCTCACCATGGCGAGCGTGGCGCTGGCGCTCTTTCTCTTCGCCTCGCTCCGGACCGTGATCACCACGCTCAAGGCGGCGGCGGAGTTCGGCAGCGCGCGCCGGCTGGTGACCACCAACGCGAGCGGGATCATCTTCCCACTCCCGGTGTCGTACGCCGGGCGCCTCGAGGCGATCCCCGGCGTGGAGCGGGTGAGCTGGGCCAACTGGTTCGGCGGGCAGTACGGCGATGGGAAGCGGTTCTTCGCCAACTTCGGGGTGGACGCGAAGAGCTACCTCGAGCTCTACCCCGAGATGTCGGTCCCGGCCGATCAGCGCCAGGCGTTCCTGCAGGACCGCTCCGGCGCGCTCATCGGCGTCCGGCTGCTCGATGTGTTCGGCTGGAAAGTAGGGCAGAACGTGACGCTCCGCGGCACCATCTTCCCGGGCGACTGGACCTTCACCGTCCGCGGCGTCTACACCCCGACCGACAAGGCGATCAACGACGACGCGCTCATGTTCCACTGGCAGTACCTCGACGAGCGCACCGGGCGGCGCGGAATGGCGGGGTGGTACGTCCTGGAGATCGACCGCCCGGAGAACGCGCCCATCATCGGCAAGAAGATCGACGACATGTTCCGCAACTCGAGCGCGCCCACCAAGACCGGCACCGAGCAGGCGTTCAACGCCAGCTTTGCCACGATGTGGGGCAACGTCGGGCTGCTGATGAACACCATCGGGATGGCGGTCGTCTTCGCGATCCTGCTCGTGGCCGCCAACGCGATGATGATGAGCGCCCGCGAGCGGACGAAGGAGCTGGCGGTGCTCAAGACGATCGGCTTCTCCGACCGGCGGCTCTTCGGCCTGGTCATGCTCGAAGCCGGCGTGATCACCGTCCTCGGCGCCGCCATGGGACTCGGCGCCGCCAAGCTCCTCTACCGGGCCACGAATTTCAGCGCCGGGGGGTTCCTGCCCGGCTTCGATGTCACCGGGCCGACACTCGTGCTGGGCGCTGCGATCGCGCTCGTGCTCATGCTTGCCAGCGGCATCGTGCCGGCCGTGCGTGCCGCGCGTCTGCCCGTCGTCGCGGCGCTCCGGAGCGTCGAGTAGCTCCGCAAAAGCTCACCACGGAGGCACGGAGGGCGCGGTGGTAGCACGGATACCGGAGGCGTTCGGGGAGCGGAGCCGACATCAACAATTTGTTGTTGTCCGGGTCCAAGGGACCTGCCCGACCCCGAATCCCTCCGTGGCCGTTTCCGTGCCCTCCGTGTCTCCGTGGTGAATAACCCCAACTTGTGACAGAAGGCCGCATGAAGATCCCGCTTACCTACAACATCCGCAGCGTCCGCCAGCGGCCGGTCTCGACGCTGATGACCGCGCTCGGCATTGGGCTCGTCGTGGCGGTCTTCATCGGGATGCTCGCCCTGGCCAACGGGTTCGCGGCGGCGCTCACGAAGACAGGATCGGATGAGAACGTCCTCGTCCTCCGGAAGGGCGCCGACTCGGAGATGTCGAGCGGGCTCGATCGCGATGCCGTCGCCGCGCTGACCGCGCTGCCCCATGTCGCGCGCGGGGCCGATGGGCGGCCGCTCGCAAGCCCCGAGGTGTACGTGGTCATCCCGCTCGGCCGGATCCAGGACACCACCAAGGTGGCCAACGTGGTGGTCCGCGGGGTGAGCGACCAGGTCTGGCAGGTGCGGTCGAACGTCGCGCTTGTCGAGGGGACCCGGCCGGCGACCGGCCGCAACGAGGTCTGCGTGGGCAAGCGGCTGGTGGGCCGATTCCCCAACACCGGCGTCGGCCAGACGATGCACTTCGCCGGGCGGCCGTGGACCGTCACCTGCCACTTCGCCGCCGGCGGCTCGGCGTTCGAGTCGGAGATCTGGGGCGAGAACGAGCAGATCATGCCGGCCATGCGGCGCAACGGCTTCCAGTCGCTCGCCTTCCGCCTGGCCGATCCGGGTTCGTACGAGGAGGCCGAGCGCCTGCTCGAGAACGACAAGCGGTTCACGGTTGACGTCTACCGCGAGTCCGCGTTCTACGCCAAGCAGTCGGAGCTCCTCGGCAACGTCCTCCGGGTCCTCGCCATCGTGATCACCGCGATCATGGCGGTGGGCGCGATCTTCGGCGCGGTGAACACGATGTACGCCGCCGTCGCGTCGCGCACGCCCGAGATCGCGGTGCTGCTCACCCTGGGTTTTCGGCCCCGCAGCATCCTGGCGAGCTTCCTCGCCGAGTCGGCGGTGATCGCGGTGATCGGCGGGATCGTGGGGTGCCTCATCGCCCTGCCGATGAACGGGGTCGTCACCAGCACCACCAACTGGGCCAGCTTCAGCGAGATCGCGTTCAGCTTCCGGATCACGCCGGCGCTGCTGCTCGCGGGGATCGTCTTCGCCGTGGTGATGGGCGTGCTGGGCGGGTTCTTCCCCGCCCGACGCGCGTCGAAGCTGCCCGTCGCGCAGGGGATCCGCTGACATGCGGGGGACGCATGCTTGAGCGCCGGAGGGTGGGCCAGCTCGACCGGCGCGCACTCGATCGGGTCGAATACCGCCGCACCGCGCCCGGGCTGCTCGAAGTCGAGGGCTTCCGCTGCGCCGTCCGCGACTTGGGCCCGGGCGGGCTCCGGATCGAGCCCGCGCCCGCCGCGCGCGTGTGGCTGCTGGGCGAGCGGCTGTGCGGTACACTGGTGCTCCGGGCCGGCGAACGGGTCCCGCTCACGGGTGTGATCGGCCGGATCGACCGCGCGGGGCTGGCGGTGCTTCCCGACGGCGGCGGGTGGCCCAGCATGGCGGCGATCGAGGAGGAACGCGCCCGGGTGGTGCAGCGGCACCGCGAGCGGCGGGGCGCGCCGCGGCTCCCGATTCCGCTCTCACCGGGCGGCACCGCCACCACACCGCTCCGCGACGTGAGCACGACCGGGCTCCGGTACACGCTGACACCCAACGAGTCGGCCCCCGCGATCGGGAGCCGGATCGAGGGCGCGCTGCAGCTCGATGCCGAGACCGTGATCGAGGTGTGCGGGCGGGTGGTGCGGCACTACGGGCGGGAGATCGCGGTGGCCTTCGACCCGCCGGGGCTCGATCCGGGGGTGCTGACACTGCTCAGGCAGCGGTACTTCCGCACCGGATAATCTGGTCGGCCGCTTGCTTGGCCAACTATAGATGGCTATAATAGCTATATGAAGCGAGCCTCCGTCTCGGCAGCCAAGAACAACCTGAGCGCGCTGCTCCAGGCCGTCCGGGCGGGACAGACGGTGCTGATCACTGACCGCGGCGTGCCCGTGGCCCGGCTGGAGCCGGTCGGGCCCGCGACGCGTGGCGGCGCGGCCCTCGAGTCCCTGGTTCGGAGCGGCATCGTCGCGCCCGCGCGCAAGCGGCTGTCGCTCGATGCGCTGCGCCGGCTGGAGCGGCCCAGGGTCCGGGCGGGCGCCAGCTCCGCGGCGGCGATCATCGCGGAGCGAGAGGAAGGACGTTGAGATACTGGGACTCGTCGGCGCTCATGACCCTAGTCGTGCGCGAGCCATCGACGGGCGCCATGGAGGCAATCCTGGCCGACGACCCGGACATCGTCACCTGGTGGGGAAGCCGGGTCGAGTGCGCCTCGGCGCTGGCTCGTCTTGAACGCGAGTCGCAGCTCACGCCCGCTGAGGCGGCGGCCGCCGGCGAGGCGTTGGCCGAATTCCGGGACTCCTGGCGCGATGTGCTGCCGTCCGACATGGTCCGCGAGACGGCGGAGCGCGTGGTCCGCACCCACCCGCTGCGAGCCGCCGATGCCCTTCAACTCGCTGCCGCGCTCGCGGCGAGCGAGTTCCGGCCGGTCAGCCTTTCCTTCGTGTGCCTCGACCAGCGCCTCGCCGAGGCGGCACGACGGGAGGGGTTCGCCGGCTGGGTGTGAGCCCTACCGAGCTCAGCGTTCCCGTTCCTCCCCGCCCTCCTCAGACTCGGCCGGCGGCTTCGACTCCTTCTGCTGTTCGGTGAACCGCTGCTTCTGCCGTTCATGGACGATATCGTCCCCCGGCTGAGGGCTCCCGCCCACCTTGAAGTAGTCCTGGTTGTAGTTGCCGCGCTTCTTCCGGCTCATGGCTCAGTCCTCATAGCGTGAAGCGGAGCAGGCCGGCCACGCCGTCCACCTGCTCCAGCAGGCTTGCGTCCTCGATGAACGAGACCGGCGCCCCGGTGTTCCTGGCCCGCGTCACCAGCTCGGCGCCCAGGTCCACGGTTTCGACCTCGTCGCCCAGCTCGGCGGCGAGCTCGGGCGGGACCAGGTCGGAGTCGCGGGGCACCGGCTCGGGGTGCCGCGCCTCGAAGTCCGCCGCGAGCAGCAGCTCGCTCACCTGCCCCCGGATCAGTGCTCGCAGCGTCGGCGCGAGCCCCGCGACTCCCAGACCGCCGGATCGGTAGCCGTCGATCGCGCGGCGCACCTGGTCGGCATCCTCACGGCTGTCCTCCGCCTTCATCGCCTCCAGCGTAGCCGACAGCACCTCGTGCTCCGGCGTCGTGATGTCCAGCCGCACCACGTCGATCACCTTCTCCTCGAGATGCTGCGGGAGCGCGGCACGGATCACCGGCACGATCACCTCGTCGCCCGCGAGGACGACGTGGGCGATCCCCTCCTCCCGCACGATCCGGTCGAGCTGGTCCACCAGCTCCCTCGCGTGCTGCTGCCGCTGGTGGTCCACGTGCCGCTGATATCGCGCCTGCGACCACCCGCCCACCTGGGTCCGGTTGTCGGTCGGGTTTTCCACCTCGGCTCGGTCCACCGTCGCGCCGAGCGCGAAGACGAAGATCCGCGCGAGCCGGCTGTCGGCCACCACGGCCGCATAGCGCGGATAGGCGTCGGTGAGCCGGGCCAGCTCGTAGAGCTGGGGCTGGTGGTAGACGTAGAGCCGGTGCTCGCTCACGGGCACGTCGAGCTGCACCGCCTCGAAGAAGTCGTCCGCGCCCGCGCAGGCGAAGATGGCCACGCCGTTCGACGAGGGACGCAGCTCGTCGCTCACCCAGCGCCCGATCCGCTCCACGTCCCGGTCGTAGCTCTCGCGCCCCGGCGTGTGCGGCTCGAAGGTGCGGCCGCGGTCCGGGAGCTCGCGGCGGAGGAACCGCTCGATCTCATCCTTCCCGTGCTGGTCGGGCTCCGTGTTGAGGTACAGGCTGAGCACGGGCAGCGTAGTCGCGGGGAAGGCGGCGAGTCGGTCGAGAAGGTCCTGCTGGGCCGGCATGGTTCCTCCCGGGATGGTTGGCCGGTGGTCGCTCGACATACTCGCCCCCGGGCAGGAGTGGAGCGGTGAGAGGGATCACGGTGCAGGGGCTGGCCCCCGGATGCGCCGATGATCAGATTGGATCTATCGCCGCATCAGGAGCCCATCGTGACCGCTTCCGCCGTGCTGCCCGACCGCAAGCCCCGCGAGGACGAGATCGACTCCCACGGTGTGACCCACCAGGGGAAGGTCCGGAAGGACAACCAGGACCACTTCCTTTTGTGCTGGCTCCGGAAGCAGCTCGTGGTCCGCTGCTCCAGCATTCCGGGAGCATCCGAGCTGCTGTCGGAGACCGAGCGGCTCGCCTCGCTCGCCATGGTGGCCGACGGGGTGGGCGGCGCGGCCGGTGGCGAAGCCGCCAGCCGGATGGCGCTGAGCGCGGTCACCAAGTACGTCACCCGGAGCCTCCGG
>DASUXW010000012.1:0-20193 GCA_036377715.1 Gemmatimonadales bacterium | reverse complement strand
ACCACCGGCATGGCCATCCACTGGTCCATGAACGTCCGATAGACGCCGAGCATCCGCCGGGTCTCCTCCTCGGCCTCCGCCTCCGTGGCGTGCGCGGTGTGCCCCTCCTGCCACAGGAACTCGGTGGTGCGCAGGAAGAGGCGCGTGCGCATCTCCCAGCGGACGACGTTCGCCCACTGGTTGATGAGCACCGGGAGGTCGCGGTAGCTCTGGATCCACTTGGCGTACATCGAGTAGATGATGGTCTCGGACGTCGGGCGGACCACCAGCGGCTCCTCCAGCTCCTTGCCGCCGCCGTGGGTGACTACCGCGGTTTCCGGGGCGAACCCCTCGACGTGCTCCGCCTCGCGCGAGAGAAAGCTCTGCGGGATGAACAGCGGGAAATAGGCGTTCTGGTGGCCGGTGTCCTTGAACATCTGGTCGAGGGCGCGCTGCATCTGCTCCCAGATGGCGTACCCGTTCGGCCGGATGACCATGCACCCGCGCACCGGGCTGTAGTCCGCCAACTCGGCGCGCGCGATGAGCTCATTGTACCATGCGCTGAAGTCCGCGGCTCGGGTCGTCAGCGCTTTTGCTTCGGCCATGCCTGATCCTCGTTTCGTGCATTCCGCTGCCAATTCACCTTACTGCCACTTCACCACGGAGACACGGAGGGCACGGAAACGGCCACGGAGGGATTCGGGTTCGGCAGGGTTCCTCGGACCCGGGCAACACCAACAAATTGATGGTGGCTCCGCTCCCCGAAGGCCTCCGGTGTCCGTGTAACCTCCGTGCCTTCCGTGCTTCCGTGGTGAATCACCGCCCGACCAGCTCCGACAGCCGCCCGGCGACACGATCTCTCGGTACACCGCCCTGTTCCTTGCCGCGCAGGTCCTTGAGCATGACCTCGCCGCGGGCCCGGTCATCCGGTCCGATGACGACGGCGAATCGGGCGTTCCGCGCGTCGGCCAGCTTGAGCTGCTTGCCCACGGGCTGCGCGCTCAGGGCGTATTCGGTGCGCAGCCCCGCGTCGCGCAGCTCGTGCGCCAGCGTGAGGACGTGCGGCAAGTCCCCCTCGGTGATCCCGGCCAGGAAGACGTCGATGCTGGCGACGTCGGTCGGGACCAAGCCGCGCTCCCGCAGCAGCTCGGCCAGCACCACGTCGCCCATGCCGAAGCCGAGCGCGGGGAGATCCACGCCGCCCAGCGTCTCGAGGAGGTCGTCGTAGCGGCCGCCGCCGCAGATGGCGCGAAGCGTCCGCCCGGCATCGAACAGCTCGAAGACGGTGCCGGTGTAGTACGCCAGCCCGCGGACGATCGTCAGGTCTACGTCCACGAAGTCGGCCAGCCCCATCGCGCCGAGCGCATCCACGACTCGCCGGAGCGGCGCGCCGGCCTCCGCGCCGCCCGGCACGCGGGCCAGCGCGGTCTCGACGGCGGGGAGTCCCTTGAGCGACGCCGCGCCGAACACGCCGTCCGCGGCGTGGGCCGCCACGCCCGAGGCTTCGAGCTGGGCCTTCAGCGTTGCCCGCTCGGTGCGCTCCAGCTTGTCCACCGCCTGGTACGCCGCCGGGAGCTGCGCCTCGGTGACTCCGGCACCGAGCAGCAGCGCGTGCAGCACCCGCCGGTCGGACAGCCGCACCCGCACGTCGGCCGGCCCGAGCCCGAACGCGCGCATGATGTCGATCGCCAGCGCGATGATCTCGGCGTCGCCCAGCGGCCCGGGCTCGCCGATCAGGTCGCAGTTGAGCTGGAAGTGCTCTCGAAGGCGCCCCCGTTGCTGCCGCTCGTAGCGGAAGAGCTGCGGGATGGCGAACCACCGGATCGGCTTCTTGAGGCCGTTCGCGCGCGCGGCCACCATGCGCGCCAGCGTCGGCGTCATCTCCGGACGGAGCGCCACCTCGCGACCGCCCTTGTCGGTGAACTCGTAGAGCTGTCCCACGATCTCGTCGCCGCTCTTGGCGGTGTAGAGCTCGAGCGGCTCGAGCGGCGGCCCGTCGTACTCCTCGAAACCGTACCGCGCCGCGACGCCGCGCCAAGTCCGGACAATGTGGGTTCGCAGCGCGAGATCGGCGGGGTAGAACTCCCGAAAGCCCGGCAGGGCCTTGGTTTGCATGCGCAGAACATAGCGGGGTCAGGAGGGCTACACCACCTCCATGCCGAGCGCCGTCATCACGTCGCCGACGGTGTGGAACGAGCCCGTGACGAGCACGGTTCCGGCGCCGACCTGCACCGTTTCAAGCGCCTCGCGGAAGTCGGGCACCAGGGTCCAGACCGCCCGCGCTGGCGGCCGGCCGCGGTCGCGAAGCCAGCGGCGGAGCCAGACCGCGTTCCAGCCGCGCTTGGCCGCGGTCGGCGCGACCGTGAGGATGCCGCGGTCGATCACCCGATCGAGCTGGACCAGCATCTCCGGCCACTCCTTGTCGCCCAGGATGGAAACCAGCGCGTGGAGCGGACGCGGCGGGCGGAGGGTCTCGAGCGCGCCGATCAGGGCACGGATGCCGTCCGGATTATGGGCGACGTCGAACAACCACTTCCCGCGCCGCTCGAGCCTGCCGGACACGTGAGCCGCCGCGAACCCGGCGTCGATCGCCTCGCGCGGAGGGCGCCACGGCGCGGGGAGCGCCATCAGTATCCCGTGCGCGACGGCGGCGTTGCGCCGCTGATGCGGACCGTCGAGACCGAGCGGCCCCGGCCACTCGTACGCCGGCGGCAGCACGCGGATGTCGGCGCACCCCGCGGGGTCCAGCCGCGCGACGGCGCCGCGCGCTTCGCGGCGGAGCACGTCCACTAGTGCGGGGTCGCGCTCCCCGATCACGAACGGGCGGCCGGGCTTCGCGATCCCGGCCTTCTCCGCGGCGATCAGCTCGAGGGTGTCGCCCAGGTACTTCATGTGGTCGCGCTCGATCTTGGTCACCGCGCTCACCAGCGGCATCAGCACGTTCGTGCTGTCCAGCCGTCCGCCCAGGCCGACTTCCGCGACCACGATCTCCGCCCCGCGCGCCGCGAAATCGGCGTACGCGATAGCGGTGGTGGCCTCGAAGAACGTGGCCTTGCGGCCGAGGATGAGCGGCCGGAGCCGCTCGGTCCACATCGCGACGGCGTCTTCGCTGATCGGCGTGCCCTCGACCCGGATCCGCTCGCGGAACGAGACGAGGTGGGGCGAGGTGTACGCGCCCACCCGCCATCCGGCCTGCCGGAGCGCTCCGGCCACGAGGGTGACCACACTGCCCTTGCCGTTGGTCCCGCCGATCAGGATCGACGGCATGACCTCGTGCGGGTTGCCGAGCTCGCTCAGCAGCGCGCGCGTGGTCGCCAGCCCGAACTTGATGGTCGTGGTGCGGGGGAAGAGGAAGGCGAGGGCTTCGGGGAAGGTGAGGGACATGGCGGACGGGCGGACGGGCGGACGGGCGGAAAAGGCACACGAGCGGTGGGCTGTGACCGTCCGCCCGTCCGCCTGTCCGTCCCTCCGTCAGCTTGCCTCGGCGTGCTCCACCAGCGGCCGCTGCCCCTGCATGTGCCGGAGCAACCGGGCCGTGGTGTCACGCAGCGACCCGCGCGGCACCACGTCGTCGATCTGTCCGTGCTCCAGCAGGAACTCCGCCGTCTGGAACCCCTCGGGTAGATCCTGCCCGATCGTCTGCTTGATCACCCGCTGGCCCGCGAAGCCGATGAGCGCACCGGGCTCTGCCAGAATCACGTCGCCCTGCATGGCGAAGGAGGCCGAGACGCCGCCGGTGGTGGGATCGGTGAGGATCGAGATGAAGGGAATGCAGTCGCGGTTGAGCTGCGCGATGGCGGCCGATGTCTTGGCCATCTGCATCAGGGAGAGCACCCCCTCCTGCATGCGCGCGCCGCCGGATGCGGAGATGATCACCAGCGGCACCTTCTTCTCGTGCGACCGGCGGGCGAGCCGTGCCACCTTCTCGCCTACGACCGACCCCATCGAGCCGCCCATGAAGGCGAAGTTCATCACGCCGAGATTGATCGGGAGCCCGTCCAGCCGGCCGGTGCCGGTGAGGATCGCGTCGGCTTCCCCGCCCTTCTTGCGTGCGGCCAGCAGCCGTTCGAGGTAGTTCTCGAAGCCGAGCGGATCGACCGAGCGGAGCCCGGGCCAGAGCTCGCGCCAGCTGCCTGGGTCGGTGAGGATGGCCACGTACTCGTCCGCGCCGATCCGGCGGTGCCGGCCGCACTCCGGGCAGACGTTCAGCGCCTTCTCGAACTTCTCCCGGATATCGATGTGGCCGCAGCCGTCACACTTCTCCCACGCGTCGGGCGGGATTTCCAGCCGTTCGCGCTGGGACGTGCGCGGCTTGCGTTCCTTTTTAAACCATGCCATGACGGCCATAGGTGTAGGATCGCCCGAGTGAGGGAAACCGGCGTCGGGAACGAGGGTGAAATCTCGGGCCTCCCCGCCTCCAACGCCAGACCCCTTGGGCTAAGTTGTTGTCAGATATCTGGATAGCCGGACTGCCGCGAATCCCACGCCACCCGAAAGGCGAGGCCGAGGCAGAGCGAGCAGATGATGAAAAAGGACCCGCCGTAGGAGAAGAACGGCAGCGGGATGCCGGTGATCGGCATCAGGTTCACGGTCATCCCGACGTTCTCGAACACGTGGGTGAACAGGAGGCCCAGGATCCCGAATGTCACCAGGCTGCTGAAGCTGTCGGTGGCGCGCCGCGCGATCCGCAGGAGCGCGAGGAAGAGTGCGAGGAAGAGCGAGAGCGCCACCATCACGCCGATGAAACCCAGCTCCTCGCCCACGATCGGGAAGACGAAGTCGGTGTGCTGCTCCGGCAGAAACGCCAGCCGCTTCTGCGGGCCCTGGGTGTACCCGGTGCCGAACCACCCGCCGGAGCCGATGGCCACGCGGGACTGGATGGCGTGATAGCCGGCCGCCCGCGGGTCGGCCTCGGGGTTGAGGAAGGTGAGCAGCCGGTTCTGCTGATACGGCTCGAGCCGCTTCCAGAGCGGAAGCGCGATGGCGCCCATCGCCACGTTGGCGAACCAGACGCCCAGGGAGTCATACAGGTACGGCCGCCACAACAGCAACAGCGCGGTGAACCCGACGATCCATGCGCCCCACGCCCAGTTGCTGAACGCGAGCAGCAGGCTCAGTCCCGGCGACGCCACCATGAACAGCAGCCGGGGCCTGACGCCGGCCCAGAACAGCATCGCGAACGCGATCCCGATGAACACGATCGCGCTCCCGAGGTCGGGCTGCTTGAGCACGAGCAGGAACGGCACCCCCACGATGAGCCCGGGCACCAGCAGATCGCGCAGCGAGCGCGGCGGCTCCTTCCGGCTCGAGAGATAGCGCGCCAGCATCAGCACGGTGGCCACCTTCGCCAGCTCGGACGGCTGGCCGATCTGGTGGCCGCCGACCGAGAGCCAGCTGTGGCTGCTCTGCGCGGTCCCCGCTCCTGTCCCGACGACGAGCACGATCCCGAGCAGCGCCAGGCTGAAGGCGTACAGCGCGGGCGCCAGCCACTCCAGCAGCCGCAGCGAGACGTGAAACACGGCCCAGCCCGCCATCACGCCCAGCACGAACCAGAAGAACTGCCGATACCAGACGCCCGCCGCGCGGGTCGGGACGTCGGTCTGGCCCGCCGAGTAGAGGGTGAGGAGCCCGAAGATCATGAGCCCCGCGCTCACCCAGAGGAGCCGGCGGTCGAGCACGGCGCTCCTCACTGCGGCACCTCGGAAGAGTCGGGGGCCAGCTCGATGGGGCGCGGCGCGGTGTCGTGCGCGGTGGCGGTCTCGTCGAGCAGCACCTTGACCTTCACCGTGCCGGCGGAGTCGGGGCCGAGGATGTAGCGCCGCAGCGTGCGAACCACGTAGGGGGCCACCGTCGTCCCGTGCTTGGCGAATTCCATGATCCCACCCACCACCAACTCGGGCTTTTCCGCCGGGGCGAAGCCGATGAACCAGCCATGGTCGTCGCCGTGCGGGTTCTGGGCGGTGCCGGTCTTGCCGGCCACGGCCAGGTCGGCGCGGCGGTTGGCCGACGCCGTGCCACGCTCGACCACCGCGATGAGGGCGCGGCGCAGGCCGTCGAGCTGAGCGGGCGTGAGGCCGAGCGGGCGCGGCTTCGCCTCGGTGGGACGCACGATGTAGGGTGCCGCCGCGTTCCCGTCGCCGGCCAGCCCATCGTAGAACCGCACCATGTTGATCAGCGTCTGGGTGTTCTCGCCCTGACCGATCGAGAAGTTGAGCGTGGTGGCGGGCGGGCTCCAGTGCCGCGGTCCGTAGAGCCGGTCGAAGTACGCGGTGTTCGCGGGATAGATCGGGTCCACCTCGTTCTCGAGGTCGATCCCGCTCTTGTCCCGGAAGCCCAGGAGTACCCCGTCCTCGATGATGGCGTTGAGTCCGAGCTTGGTCCCGAGCTGATAGAAGTAGACGTCGCAACTCGTGGCCACGGCGCCCACCAGGTCGACCGAGCCGTGCCCCTCCTTCTTCCAGCAGCGGAACACCCGGTTGCCCAGCCGCATCCCGCCCCGGCAGGGGAGTGGCATGTGGGTGTCGAAGCCGACCAGCCCCCGCTTCAGGGCCATGGCGGCGATGGCCAGCTTGAACGGCGACGCCGGCGGGTAGCGCGTCTGCACGGCGCGGTTGAGCAGCGGTCGGGCCTCGTCGTTGTTGAGCGAGCGCCAGAGCGCCGCCGAGATGCCGCCGACGAAGGCGTTGGGATCGTAGGTCGGCGCCGAGTACAGGGCCCGGATCTCGCCCTTGGGGGTCATCGCCACCAGCGCGCCGCGGATCCCCGCGGGCCAGATGCTGTCGATGAAGCGCTGGAGGTCGAGGTCGATCGTGGTCGTGATCGGGTGGCCCGGCGTCGGCGGGAGCGGGGCGGCGCCCGCGTCCTCCCGGACCAGGCGCCCCCGGGCGTTGACCTCGATGTAGCGCACCCCCTCGCTGCCCCGCAGGGTGTCGTCGTACTCCCGCTCCAGCCCTGCCTTGCCGACGATCGAGCCCAGCCCGGCGCCGGGGTACCGGTTGGCGTTGAGGTCCGACTCGGTCACTTCGGAGACGTAGCCCACCAGGTGCGCCACGGCGGGCCCGGCGGGATAGAGCCGCTTGGGCTCCGACTGAATCACGAGCCCGGGCAGCACCGCCCGGTGCTCCTCCAGCCGGGCCACCGTCTCGAAGGAGGCGTCGCCGACCACGACCACCGGCTGGTAGCGGGCGGCCGCGAAGCGCCGCAGGATCTCGGGGACATCCGAGGTGTCGATCGGGACGAAGCGCGCCACCCGCGCCAGCACCGCGCGGAGCGAGTCGCGGTTGGGGGCCAGGAGCTTGACCGAGTACCCGGGAACGTTCTCCGCGATGATTTCGCCGTGGCGGTCGAGGATGGCGCCGCGCGGAGGGGTGAGCGGAATCGGGCGCAGCCGGTTGGTCTCAGCCCGGAGCTGGAACTTGTCGTGCTGGAGGATCTGAGTGCGGAAGAACGCGCCGGACAGCACCAGGAAGGCGCCGATCAGCACCCACCGGGCCACCTGGGCCCGCTCCCGGACACGGTAGGAGTCGAACCCGTTCATTTCAGGCGTCCAGCCGAATCGCGAACCACTCGCGGAATGCCAGCAGCACCAGCAGCGCGAACAGCGCCGAGGTGAGCGCCTGGAGCGGGCTGTAGAGGGCGAGCTCGACCAGCAGCGGCCGGCCCGAGCCGCTCAGCGCCAGCACCAGGAGGTCCCGGATCCAGAGCCCGACGGCCACGAACGCCGCGTTGACCAGCAGATTGTCGGCGAAGAACACCGCTCGTCCCCACGAGGCGAGGTACGCCACGACCGTGTGCGCCAGCGTCGCAGCCCCGAACTGTGCCGGCGTGAGCGCGTCGGCGGTCAGGCCGACGACGAACCCGGCGACCGCCGCCACGCCGGGACTGCTCCGCATCGCGAACAGCATGAGGCCCACGAAGAGGAAGTCCGGGCTCACCCGGGGATCGCCCAGCCGCGGCCGCACGTAGAAGTGAAGCACCACCAGCAGGAGCAGCACGCCGGCGAGCTGCAGCCGGCTGGCGCGAGCGTGGATCATCGCCCGGAGTCCCCCGCCGACGCGGTGGAGTCGGAACCCGCGGGCGCCGAGTCGGGGGCGAAGGCGCGCGCCAGGTCGCCGCCGGGGGTGACCAGCACCAGGACATGGGCGACCGACCCCGGGTTGGCCGCCGGCTGGAGCCGGTATACCCGCTCCCAGCCGGCCCGCTCGCCCGCCAGCCCGGTGACCGTTCCGACGGGGATCCCTTTGGGGTATACGCCGCCCAGACCGGATGACAGCACCATCGTTCCCGTGGGCACCGAGTCGCGGTAGGGCACGCCCCGGAACTCGAGCGCGCCGTCGGCGCCGGTCAGGTCTGCCGACGGCGCCACGACCCCGGCAGCGTTGCCGGTCACGGTGTAGGCGCTCACCCGAAACTCGGGATGCGCCCAGGTCATGACCACGCTGGTCCGGTCGGAGGCGCTCAGCACCACGCCGATCAGCCCCTCCGGCGCCACAACCGGGTCGAAGGTGCCGACGCCGTCACGCGCGCCGACGCTCAGCAGCAGCGTGCGGCCGTCGGTGGCCTGGGCCTGGTGCAGCACTTCGGCGGCAATGTAGCGGGTGGAGAGGCGGCGGCTCAGCGCCAGCAGTTGGCGGAGGCGCTCGTTTTCGGCGACGAGGGACGGGATGGCCTGCGCGAGGTACGCCGCCGAGTCCCGCTGCGCGGTGATGGTGCGGAGGCGCTCACGGCTGGTCTTGGCCTCTTCGCCACGAGCCTGGAGCCACACCACCGGCGCGAGCACGGTGTCGCGGAGCGCGGCCGCGATGCTCAGCCCCCAGGCGTCGGGCGAGACAAGCCCAAAGCAGGCGAGGCCGAGGCAGACGAGGAACATCACGGTGTCCCGGCGCGTGTACGAGCGTTCCGACGCGCTGGTCATGCTCAAACGGACAGGACGCTGCGGTATTTCTCGTAGTCGTCGAGAATGCGTCCGGTGCCGCGCACCACACAGGTGAGCGGATCCTCGTCCACGTGAATGGGGAGTCCGGTCTCCTGGGCGAGGAGGATGTCGAGCCCGCGGATGAGCGCACCGCCGCCGGTCATGACGATCCCGCGGTCCACGATGTCGCTCGCCAGCTCGGGCGGGGTGATCTCGAGGGCGCGGCGGACCGCGTCCACGATCTGCTGGATCGGTTCCTGGACCGCCTCGCGGATCTCGGTCGAGTGCACCCGGACGGTCTTGGGAATGCCGGAGACCAGGTCGCGGCCCTTCACCTCCATCTCGCGCTCGTCGCCGGTGGGCGCGGCGGAGCCGATCTTGATCTTGATCGCCTCGGCGGTGGGCTCGCCGACCAGCAGGTTGTAGTTCTTGCGCATGAACTGGACGATGGCCTGGTCGAGCTCGTCGCCGCCGGTGCGGATCGAGGTGTCGGAGACGATGCCCGCGAGCGCGATGACCGCGATCTCGGTGGTTCCGCCGCCGATGTCGATCACCATGTTGCCGGTCGGCGTCTCGACCGGGAGCCCGACCCCGATGGCCGCCGCCATCGGCTCGGCCACCATGAGCACCTGCTTGGCGCCGGCGGTCTCGGCGGAGTCGCGCACGGCGCGGCGCTCGACCTCGGTGATCCCCGACGGCACGCAGACGATGACCTTCGGCTTCACCCGGAAGACGTGCTTGTCGATGATCGTCTTGAGGAAGTACCGCAGCATCTTCTCGGTGACGTCGAAGTCGGCGATGACGCCGTCCTTGAGCGGCCGCACCGCGAGAATCCCGTCGGGCGTGCGCCCGAGCATCCGCTTCGCCTCGAGCCCGATCCCCTTGATCTTGCCCGACGCCTTCTCGATCGCGACCACCGACGGCTCGTTGAGCACGATCCCCTCGCCCTTGACGTAGACGAGGGTATTGGCCGTGCCAAGATCCACCGCGATTTCATTCGCGGGAAGCCAGGACGTCAGATTCATGGACGGAAGCTTCATCAGGCGGCCGTCAGCGGCATGGGTGACAAGGTAAATGGGCGCTCGGGGATCGGGAAGCGGTTTGGGAGGACGGAGAGGACGGAGACGACGGAGATGACGGAGAGGGGACAGCCGGTCCGGTGTGCTTTGCCTTCCCTCTCCGTCCTATCGTCCCGTACTCCCGAACCCCCCCGCTCCCCGCTCCGTCCCCGGCAGCGCCTCGACCGCGCGGAACGTCACCCGTTCCACCCGCGCGATCACCATCTGCGCGATCCGCATGCCGCGCGTCACCTCGAACGGCTCGGCACCGAGGTTGACCAGCGCCACCATGAGCTCGCCTCGGTAGTCGCTGTCGATCGTTGCCGGAGTGTTGGGCAGGGTGATCCCGTGCCTGAGCGCCAGTCCCGAGCGCGGCCGGAGCTGGCATTCGAACCCCTCCGGCACCGCGATGGCGAACCCGGTCCGAAACAGCTTCCGCTCGAGCGGGGCAAGCCGTCCGTCTTCCGCGCTGGCCAGGTCGTAGCCGGCCGAGCCGGGCGTGGCCTGGCTCGGCAGCGGAAGCCCGTCTGCGTGGGGCAGACGGGCGATCTGGATCTCGGTCACAGGACCGAGGCGACGTCGGTCAGCGGGACCCGGAAGGCTTCGGCCACCCCGGGGTAGACCACCTTCCCCTCGACCACGTTGAGGCCGAGCGCCAATGCCGGGTCGGCCTTGCACGCGGCACGCCAACCGTGCTTGGCCAGCTTAAGTCCATACGGCAGCGTGGCATTGGTGAGCGCGAGGGTGGAGGTGCGCGGCACCCCCCCGGGCATATTGGCCACCGCGTAGTGCAGAATGCCGTCCACGAAGTAGGTGGGCTTTTCGTGGGTGGTCGGGTGGATGGTCTCGACGCATCCCCCCTGGTCCACCGCCACGTCCACGATCACGGCGCCCGGCTTCATGCGCTTGAGATCGGCGCGCTTGATGAGGTTCGGGGCCTTGGCGCCCGGGAGCAGCACGGCGCCGACGACCAGGTCGGCCCGGCTGATCGCCTCGAGAATGGTGTGGCGATTGGAGTACGCCGTGTCCACGTTGGCCGGGAGCACGTCATCGAGGTACCGCAGCCGATCGAGCGAGATATCGAGGATGGTCACGTGGGCGCCGAGGCCGGCCGCCATCTTGGCCGCGTTGATCCCCACGACGCCCCCGCCGATGATGACCACCTCGCCCGGTGCGACGCCGGGCACGCCGCCCAGCAGCACGCCGCGGCCGCCGAACACCTTCTCGAGGTACTTGGCCCCCTCCTGCACCGACATCCGGCCGGCCACCTCGGACATCGGCGTGAGGAGCGGGAGCTCGCCGTTCGGGAGCTGGACCGTCTCGTACGCCACCGCGACCGCACCCGAGTCGATCACCGCCCGCGTCAGCTCCTCCGAGGCCGCGAAGTGGAAATAGGTGTAGATCACCTGGCCGCGCCGCATGCGGGGCCACTCCTCCGCGATGGGCTCCTTCACCTTCATGATCATCTCGGCCTGCTGCCACACGGCCTCGGCGGTGGACAGAATCTCCGCGCCGACCGCGGTGTAGGCCCCGTCGGGGAACCCGCTCCCGTCGCCCGCTCCCGCCTCGATCACCACGCGGTGCCCGGCCGTCACGAACGCCTCCGCCCCCGCGGGCACCAGGGCGATGCGGTTCTCGTTGGTCTTGATCTCCTTCGGGACGCCGATCAGCATCGGAGCTCCTCGTGTAGCGGGAAGATTTGCACCGGTGGACAGTGAACGGTGAACAGTGAACGGTGAACGGGGCCAGCACACCGGGAGTGGTCTGGTGTGCCCTTACCGTTCACCGTCCACCGTTCACCGTTCACCGCCCAACCGCACCACCGTCTGCCGCGCCGGCGCGAAGAACTCGGCAGCGACGGCGGCGGTGTCATCCAGAGTGACGGCGTCGATCTCGGCCAGCATCTGGTCGAGCGGGCGGTATTCGTCGTTGTGGAGCACGAAGCCGGCGAGACGGCCCATGCGGGCACCGGGGCTCTCCAGAGAGAGCATCACCTGGCCCTTCAACTGTTGCTTGCCGTCGGCCAGCTCGGCGGCCGAGATCCCCCCGGCGGCGAGGCGCGCGTACTCCGCTCGGATGGCATCGACCGCCGCGTCGGCGGTAGCCGGCTGGGTACCCACGTAGACGCCGAGCTGGCCCGCCGACTGGTAGAAGTGCTTGTAGGCGAAGACGGCGTACGCCAGCCCCAGCTCCTCCCGGACCCGCTGGAACAGCCGGCTCGACATCCCGCCCCCGAAGTGGTTCGTCAGGATGGCGAGCGCGAACCGGCGGTGGTCGCGGAGCGGAAAGGTGTCGGTGCCGAAGACGATGTGGGCCTGTGCGGTGTCGCGGTCTTCTCGTCTCGAGGCGCCGCGAACGGCGGCGACCGGGGCCACCGGGTGGCGGGCCGGCTCGGGCGCGGCCCCTTCGAACCAGCCCTCCCGCTCGAGCCCGGTCAGCAGCTGCTCGTGGCTCACGTTGCCGGCCGCCGCGATCACGAAGTTCCCGCGGTAGTAGCCGGTGGCGTGGAGGCAGCGGAGGTCGTCGGCGGAGAGGGCAGCCAGGGTGTCCGGGTTACCCAGGATCGAGTACCCGTAGGAGTGCTCCGGCCAGAGCTCGGTCGCGTGCAGCTCGAACACGAGATCGTCGGGCGTGTCCTCCACGCCGTGGATCTCCTCGAGGATCACGTTGCGCTCCGGCTCGAGATCGGCTTCGCGCAGCAGCGGCCGGCGCGCGAGATCGGTCAGGATCTCGACCGCGAGCGGCAGGTCGGCGTCGAGGGTGTGGGCCTGATAGCTGGTGTAGTCGCGGCCGGTGAAGGCGTCGAGGCTCCCGCCCCGCACTTCGAGCTCGAGGGCCAGCTCGCGGGCGGTGCGGCGCTCGGTGCCCTTGAAGACCATGTGCTCGAGCAGGTGGGAGATCCCCATCTGCTCGCGGCGCTCGTGCGCGCTCGCGGTGCGGACGTACAGGCCGGTGGCCGCCGAGCGGACGCCGGGCAGCTGCTCGGTGAGAACGACGAGCCCGTTCGGCACCGTAGTGCGAAAGAGCCCGTCGTCCAGACGAACGGTTTCCAAAGTGGAACTACTCCTTGGGCAGCAGCGCCTTCCGGGAGAGCTTCATGCGGCCGCGGTCGTCCACTTCGAGCAGCTTGACCTGGACGATGTCGCCTTTCTTGACCACGTCCTCGGTCTTCTCGGTGCGGCCGTGCTGGAGCTCGCTGATATGGAGCAGGCCCTCCACGCCCGGGAGGATCTCGACGAAGGCGCCGAACGCGGTGGTGCTCTTGACCGGGCCTTCGTAGGTGCGGCCCACCTCGGGCTCGGTGGTGATGGCGGCGATCATGGCACGCGCCTTCTCGCCCGCCTCGCCGCCGACCGCGGAGATGGTGATGAGCCCGCTGTCCTCGATGTTGATGCGGGCGCCGGTGGCATCCTGGATCCCGCGGATCGTCTTGCCCTTGGGCCCGATGACGTCGCCGATCTTGTCGGGCTTGATCTGCATCGTGAAGATGCGCGGCGCGTATTTGGAGAGCTCGGTCCGCGGCGCGGGCAGCACCTTGGCCATCTCCCGCAGAATGTGGAGCCGGCCCTTCCGCGCCTTCTCCAGCGCCTGTTCCATGATGCGGAGGTCGAGCCCCTCGATCTTGATGTCCATCTGGATCGAGGTGATTCCCCTCTCGGTGCCCGCCACCTTGAAGTCCATGTCGCCCAGGTGGTCCTCGGAGCCCAGGATGTCGGTGAGCACCGCGACCTTGTCGCCTTCCTTGATGAGCCCCATGGCGACGCCGGCGCAGGGCGCCTTCATCGGCACGCCCGCGTCCATCAGCGCGAGGGAGCCACCGCACACCGTGGCCATCGAGGACGAGCCGTTGGATTCGAGGATCTCCGAGACCACGCGCAGCGTGTAGGGGAAGTCCTCGTAGTGCGGCAGCAGCGGCTGCAGCGCCCGCTCCGCCAGGGCGCCGTGGCCGATCTCGCGGCGGCTGGTGCCGCGGATCATCTTGACCTCGCCGGTGGCAAAGGGCGGGAAGTTGTAATGCAGCATGAACGACTTGGTGGTCTCGCCCGCCACGTCGATGCTGTCGATGCGCTGCTCGTCGTCGGCGGTGCCCAGGGTGGCCGACACCAGCGCCTGGGTCTGCCCCCGCTGGAACAGCGCCGAGCCGTGGGTGCGCGGGAGCACGCCGGTCTCGATGTGAATCGGCCGGATGGTGTCGAGGTCGCGGCCGTCCACCCGCTCACCGCGCTCCAGCACCTGCGTCCGCATGACGCGGTACTCGATCTCCTCGAGCTCGTTCGAGATCTCGCGCGCCATGTCGGGGAACTCGCCGAGCAGCGTCGCCAGCGCCTGGTCCTTGACCGCCTTGACGCCGCCCGCGCGGGCCGCCTTGTCGCCCGCGTTGATGGCCTGGGCCATCGCGTCGGCCGCGGCATCCTGGGCCCGGCCCTGCATCTCCAGGTTCACCTCGGCCTTGGCCCACTGCATCTTGGTGATCGGGCCCGCCTGGTCGAGGAGCTGCCGCTCCAGGGCGATCACGTCCCGGATCCCCTTCTGCGCCACCTTGAGTGCCTCGAGCATCTCGGCCTCGCTGATCTCGAGCGCGCCGCCCTCGACCATCACGATCGAATCGGCGGACCCGCTGACCACGAGGTCCAGCGTGGAGAACTCGAGCTGCTGGAAGGTGGGGTTGAGGATCCAGTTGCCCTCCACCCGCGCCACGCGGACCGCACCGAGCGGCCCGTTCCACGGCACCGCCGAGAGGCTGAGCGCGGTCGAGGCAGCCACCACACCGGGGATGTCGGCGTCGTTCTCCTGGTCGGCCGACAGCACCGTCACGAAGACCTGCACCTCGTTCTTGAACCCCTCGGGGAAGAGCGGCCGGATCGAGCGGTCGATGAGCCGTGCGGCCAGGATCTCCTCGTCCGATGGCCGGCCCTCGCGCTTGAGGAATCCGCCCGGGATCTTGCCCGCGGCGTAGGTCTTCTCGCGATACTCGACGGTGAGGGGGAAGAACGGGAGGCTGGAGATGTTGGGCGACACGGTGACGGCCGCGAGGACCATGGTGTCGCCGAAGCGAAGGAGGGTGGAGCCTGCCGCCTGCTTCGCGAGTCGTCCGGTCTCCAGCAGGAGGGGACGTCCGGCGAACTCGGTCTCGATCCGGTGTGCGGTCACTGCTTGATGCCTTCTCTCTCGGTTCTCGGGTTTCTTTGCTGCCTGGGACACGTTCAATGCAGAGAGGGCGTCCCGATGCGTGGATCGGGACGCCCTCTGCGGCGCCGGGCGGTTAGTGCCGGAGACCGAGCTGCTCGATCAGCGCGCGGTAGGTCTCGAGGTCGTTGCGCTTGAGATACGTCAGCAGCCGGCGGCGGGTGCCGACCATCTTGAGCAGGCCGCGCCGCCCGTGGTGATCCTTGGGGTGGGTGCGGAAGTGCTCGGTGAGGGAGTTGATCCGCTCGGTGAGCAGAGCCACCTGCACCTTGGTGGACCCGGTGTCGCCCGGGTGCGTCTGGTGCCTGGCCGTGACCGCCTGCTTGTCGAAGCTCATGCTGCCGTGGTCCTCTGTCCGTTTGGCGTCGTAATCCGTTTCAGCACGGTAGAATAACGGGGGGTCGGCGGGGGAACAAGAGGACGGACGGTCCGCCCGCCCGCCCTCTACGCCCCGAACAACCTCCGAAGATCGTTCGAGAATGCGAGCCCCATCAACAGGACGATCAGCACCAATCCCAGCATCGTGAGGCGCTCGCGCAGCTTGAGCGGCAGGGGGCGCCGGACCACGGCCTCCGCGACCAGGAACAGGAACTGGCCGCCGTCCAGCACGGGCACGGGGAGCAGGTTCAGAATGGCCAGGTTGATCGAGATCAGCGCCATGAACGCGAGGAATGGATCGAGGCCCATTCGGGCGCTCTGGCCGGCGAGTTGTCCGATCAGAATCGGGCCGCCCAGCTCCCGCTTGGAGATCCGGCCGCTGAAGAGGCCCCGCACGGTCCGGAAGATCTGGCTGGAGGCGGCGACCGTACCGTGCCACCCTTCGACGACGGCCTGCCCCAGCGTCAGCGGCTGGGACTCGTACTGGCCGGCCGCGGCGACGCCGATCCGCCCCACCACCTGGATCTTTCCGTCGGGACCGGTGACGGAGTCCACGTACGGCGTGATCTCGAACGACAGATGCCGGGCGCCGCGCGCGACTTCCACCGGCAGCGGCCGCTCCCCGGCCGCCTGGATGCGCTCGACCAGGTCGTACCACTGCTGCACCGGCTCGTGGCCCACAGCGGTGATCGTGTCCCCCGGCTCGAGGCCGGCGCGCGCCGCCGGACGGCCGGGCACCACCTCGCCCACCACGGGCGCACGGTAGGGCTGCAACGACTGCGAGGCCTTGAGTCGCTGCTCCAGCGCATCCGGATGGATCTCGGCCGTGACCACCGAGCCGTCGCCCAGGCTCAGCCGGATCTCCCGCTCGGGCGTGTTGGCGATCGCCGACTGGATCTCGTCCCACGAGTGCACCGTGTCGCCGTTGACCGCGACGACGCGCGTGCCGGGCTTGATCTGCAGGAACGAGGCAGCCTCGGGCGGCACCAGCTCGGGCTCCACCCGCCCCACCGTGGTGACCGGATCGAACTGCCGTCCGTTCTTGGCCGCGAGAAAGGTGAAGACCGCCCACGCGAAGAGCGCGTTCATGGTGACCCCGGCCAGGATCACGACCATCCGCTTCCACACCGGCTTGGCCTCGAACATCCGGCCGGGCGGCACCTCGGCCGCCGGCTGTCCGCCTTCGAGCGGGCTGCTGCCGATGTCCTCCTCGCGGCTCGCCATCTTCACGTACCCGCCGAGCGGGAGCCAGGAGATCGAGTACTCGGTCTCGCCCCGGCGGAAGGAGAGCCACGGAATCGGTGGCCCAAGGCCGAGCGAGAATCGGTGGACGTAGATGCCCGCCCACTTGGCGGCGATGAAGTGCCCGGCCTCGTGGACGAACACGAGCACGCCCAGCACGATGATCAGCGACAACAGCGTCAGCAGCACGATGGCCTCAGGTGCGGGTCGCGTGGTGGCAGGCCCGCTCGCGCGCCCACCGGTCGGCCGCGCGCACCGCGGCCAGGCTGGCCGCGGGCGCGGGGGCATGGTCGTCGAGCACGCGCTCGATGATCTCGCTGATTCGGCCGAACGGCACCCGGCCCGCGAGAAACGCCTCGACCGCGACCTCGTTGGCGGCATTGAAGACGGCGGGCGAGATCCCGCCGGCACGTCCGGCGGCCAGCCCGGCGCCGAGCGCGCGGAAGACATCGGCCCGAACCGGCTCGAAGGTGAGCGGCCCTGCCGCCACGGGATCGAACCGGCGCACCCCCTCGTCGGGGAGCCGCGCGGGGTGGGTCAGGGCGTAGAGAATGGGCAGTTCCATCGTGGGGAACCCGAGCTGTGCGATCACGCTGCCGTCGCAGAACTCGACGAAGGCGTGCACCACGCTCTGGGGATGGACCACCACCTCGAGGTCGTCGTAGGCCAGCCCGAACAGATGGTGCGCCTCGATCAGCTCGAGCGCCTTGTTGGCGAGGGTGGCGCTGTCCACCGTGATCTTGCTGCCCATCTGCCAGGTCGGGTGGCGCAACGCCTCGTCCACGGTGGCCCGGTGCGCCCGGTCGGCAGTCCACTCGCGGAACGGTCCGCCCGAGCAGGTGAGGATGAGCCGGCGCAACCCCGTCGACCGGCCCGTGAGGCACTGGAGCACCGCGCTGTGCTCCGAGTCCACCGGGACCAGCTCGCCCCCGCCCGCACACGCGGCCTGCGCCACCAGCTCGCCGGCCATCACGAGCGTCTCCTTGTTGGCCAGCGCGACCCGCTTCCCCGCCTCGAGCGCCGCGATCGTCGCGTCGAGCCCCGCCGCACCGACGACCGCGTTGACCACGATGTCCACGTCGGGATGGCTGACCGCCTCGAGCAGCACTTCCGGCCCGGCCGGGTAGGGAGCGCCGGGCTCCGCCCGGGCCAGCCCCACGAACGCCGGCCGCCACTCGGCCACCTGCGCCTCGAGCGCCTCCAGGTTGCGTCCGCCGGTCAGCGCCACCACACGGAAGTGCTCCCGCTGCCGGCGCAGCACCGCCAGCGTGCTCCGGCCGATCGATCCGGTGGATCCGAGCACCGCGACGCCCTTCATGGCCCGATCCCGAGCAGCCGGTAGAGGGCGGCGGTGACCGGCACGACGAAGTAGAGCGAATCGAGCCGGTCGAGGACGCCCCCGTGGCCGGGGATGAGCTGGCTCGAGTCCTTCACGCCCGCCTCGCGCTTCACCAGCGACTCGGCGAGGTCGCCCACCTGGCCCACCACGGTGAGCACGGCGGCGATCACCAGCAGCTCCCAGAGCGGCGCCTCGACGCCGACCCGCGGAAAGATGCCGAGCCCGAAGATCGGCGCCACGATCAGGCCGCCGACCACTCCGGCCAGGCTTCCCGATCGCGTCTTGCCCGGGCTCACCGTCGGCGCGAGCTTCGGACCGCCAAACGCCCGGCCGCCGAACATCGCGGCGGTGTCGCACACCCAGGTGACGACCAGCGGGAAGAACACCAGCCAGGTTCCGGCCCAGCTCCGGAGTCCATGGCCCGCGTGGCGGAGGTCGAGCAGGAACGCCGGGAGGGCGCCACTCCAGGCCACGGCCAGGACGGTCACCGCGGCGGCGGAGAGCGGTCGGTCGCCGGGGCGCCGGGCGGCAAGCGCCCAGGTGAGCACCGCGAGCAGCCAGAGCGCACCCAGATAGGGCCACGTCGCTTCGAGCGCGGCCCGGGCCCGCGGCGAGGCGAGGGCGGCCCACGCCATCGGCGCGATGACCGCGGCACTCGCGATCCCCAGCATGCGGGCGCCGCGTATGCCGCCGCGCGCGGCGAGGTCGAACAGCTCCCGCGCGCCGAGCCCGGCGGCGATGGCGAGGAGCAGCACGAGCGGCACGCCCCCGTACCAGACGATTGCCAGCGCCAGCGGGATCGCGACCCCGGCGAACCCGATGCGCCGGGCGAGACCGCCGTCGGGAACGCCGGTACCGGCAGCCATCACGCGGTGACGCGCCCGAACCTGCGCTCGCGCCGCTGAAAGTCCAGGATGGCCTCGAACAGGTGGCGCCGGGTGAAGTCGGGCCAGAGCACGGGAGTGACGTACAGCTCGGCGTAGGCGAGCTGCCACAGCAGGAAGTTCGAGATCCGCATCTCGCCCGAGGTGCGGATCAGCAGGTCGGGGTCGGGCCACGGCGCGGTATAGAGCCGCCCGGCCACCGCCGCTTCGTCGATGGTGCCGGGGTCGAGCCGACCGGCGGCGGCATCGTCGGCGAGCTGCCGTGCCGCCCGGGCGATCTCGGCGCGCGCGCTGTAGGAGATGCACAGGTTGAGCGCCAGCGCCCGTCCGGGCGCGGTGCGCTCCACGACGCGGTCCACCGCCTGTCGCGCGGCGGGGGTGAGCCGCTCGAGGTCGCCCAGCACCCGCACCGCCACGCCCCGCTCGCACAGGTGGTCCACCTCGCGGGCGATATACTCCTCGAGCAGCCCCATCAGCGCGTCCACCTCGAAGGCGGGCCGCTGCCAGTTCTCCTGGCTGAAGGCGAACAGCGTGAGCACGCCCACGCCGGCGTCGAGCGAGCCCTGGATCACCTCACGCACGGCGCGCATGCCGGCATGGTGGCCCAGCGGGCGCGGCAGCGCGCGGCCCCGGGCCCACCGGCCGTTGCCGTCCATGATGATCGCGATGTGGGCCGGGATGGATCCGTGGACCTTCAATTGCCGCAGCAGGTCGTCGCTCATGCGATCACACTTCCATGATCTCGGCTTCCTTGGAGTGGATCAGCCCGTCGATCTGCCTGATGTGCTCGTCGGTGAGCTTCTGGACCTCTTTCTCCGCTCTCGACTTGTCGTCCTCCGACACCTTCTCGAGCTTCTTGATGCGGGACATCGTGTCGGTGCGGGCGTGTCGGACCGCGATGCGCCCCTCCTCGGCGAGCTTGTGGACGACCTTCACCAGGTCCTTGCGCCGCTCCTCGGACAGGGCCGGGAGCGGCACGCGGATGAGGCCGCCCTGCGTGGCGGGGTTGAGCCCCAGATCGGCCTCGCGGATCGCCTTTTCGATCGTCTGGGTAAGCGACTTGTCGAACGGCTGCACGGTCAGCAGGCGCGGCTCGGGCGCCGTCACCATCGCGACCTGGTTCAGCGGCATGGGGCTCCCGTAGGCCTCGACCCGGACCACGTCGAGCAGCGACGGATTCGCCTTGCCGCTCCGGATCCCGCTGAACTCGCG
>DASUXW010000011.1:0-7785 GCA_036377715.1 Gemmatimonadales bacterium | reverse complement strand
CGGCGTGCCCAGCGACATGCCGGTCTCGGTCATGCGCGAGCCGCCGCCGGCGCTCGAGACGGCGAGAGCGATGCCGAAGTCGGCCACGAGGGCGCTGCCGTCGTGCAGCAGGATGTTCTCGGGCTTGATGTCGCGGTGGATCACGCCGTGGCGGTGGGCGTAGTCCAGCGCGCCGGCAACCTCGGTCGCGAGGCGGACGGCGTCGTGGATCGAGAGCTGCTTCTCGCGGGTCAGGCGATCGCGGAGGCTCTCGCCCTCGACGAAGGCCATGACGTAGTACGCCGTCCCGTCGACTTCCCCCGAATCGATCAGTCCGAGGATGTGGGGGTGCTGGAGATTCGCGATGGTCTGAATCTCGCGTAGGAAGCGCGCGGCGCCGATCACGGCGGCCAGCTCGGCCTTGAGCACCTTGATGGCCACGCGGCGGTGATGCTTGAGGTCTTCGGCGAGATAGACCGTGGCCATGCCGCCCTGGCCGAGCTCGCGGTCGAGGCGGTAGCGGTCGGCGAGCGCGGCGCGGAGGCGGTCGGGGACTGATGTGGTCATGGCGAGGGCGCGGGTCCGGGGGCGATCGGGTTGTCCATGGGGTTGGGCATCCAATATGGCGAACGGGGGAGCGGGCGGACAGGCAGGCGGACGGGCGAAGCGGACCTCCGCTCTCACCCGACGCAGCCACTCTGGATCACAGACCCGGGGGCGAGGCGCGCGTATCATCCAGCGCTGGCCCGACCCGGAATCGAACTGCAAGGAGGCACCGATGCACCGGCCGTTACGGTGGATGGCGGCGAGTCTCGGTCTGGCGCTGCTCGTGGGGGCGATGCCCTCGCGGCTCGCGGCCCAGACCGGGACCATCACATGCTCGTCGGAGAACAACGCGCGGAAGGAGTGCACCATCGCCCCCGGGGCGCAGGTGACGCTCACGAAGCAGCTCAGTGAGACGCAGTGCCGCCGGGGGACGAACTGGGGGGCGGAGGAGCGGTACATCTGGGTGACGGGGGGCTGCCGGGCGGAGTTCAGCGTGACGGTAGGGACGGTAGGCACGGTCGCGCCGGGGCCCACCGCCACCCCGACCCAGCTCCGCGCGTGCCGGAGCGAGGCGGCGCGGCGGCTCGGCTCGCGGACCGAGGAGGACATCGTGGTCCGGCCGGAGTCGCGCCAGGGGAGCACGGCGCAGATCCGGTGGCGGAGCGACACCAAGGGCGGGCTCTGCACCGTCGCGGCAACGGGGCGGATCGTGCGGTTCACGGAGGAGACGTTGGCGCCGGAACGGGGGCGGCTGTTCGGGGACCAGACCCGGACGTTGACCTGCGAGTCCCAGGGAATGCAGCGGCACGAGTGCCCGATCGAGCCGGGGGAGCAGGTGCGGCTCACCAAGCAGCTCAGCGACAGCCCCTGCCGGGTGAACGACACCTACGGGATCGGCAAGGAGTACATCTGGGTGGCGAAGGGATGCCGGGCGGAGTTCGAGGTGAGCACGCGGACGTCGAAGGCGGACGTACCGCGCGAGCGGGGCGCCGGCCGGGGCGAGGCGGAGAACATGGCTCCGCGACGGATCACCTGTCAGTCGGTGGGGGGCATCCAGCGGCAGTGCCCGATCCCGCGCGGCGCGACGGTGCGCATGGTGCGGCAGATCTCGCCCACAGGGTGCAAGGAGAACGAGAGCTGGGGCGTGGGGAGCACCTTCATCTGGGTGAACCGGGGCTGCGCGGCGGAGTTCGAGGTGACCCCGCGGACCACGTCGGCGGCGCCGAGCGGGGCCACGACGCGGATCGTGTGCCAGTCCACCGGCAACGAGCGGCAGCGGTGCCGGGTGGCGGGCGCGGAGTCGGCGCGGCTCATCGCCCAGTACAGCTCGAGCCCGTGCACCGAGGGGACAACGTTCGGCACCGGGTACGATCATCTCTGGGTGAGCAACGGGTGCCGCGGGGAGTTCGAGGTGACGGTGGCCGGGGTCAGCGGGGGGAAAGGTCCGGTCCAGCGGGTGACCTGCGAGTCGGAGGAGGGGAAGCGGAAGGAGTGCGGGATCCCGTCGGGAGCGCTGGTGCGGATCGCGAAGCAGCTCAGCAATACGACCTGCATCCAGGGGACGAACTGGGGGACGACCCGGGACGCCATCTGGGTGTGGAACGGGTGCCGCGCGGAGTTCGAGGTCCGGTAGGGCGGGCGGACGGGCATCGTTCCTGCTCCGGAGCCCCGCCGGACCCGCCCCGGCAGGCGTAGACCCGCATTACAGGCGGACTTCCGGGGCCGCGGTCGCATTCTGCAACTCCTGATCGGGGGTCCCATCCGGACCGATCCGCCGTACCCTGCCACTTCCCCGAGCCCGCCGCTGCTCGGCTTCCTGCCGCTGCTGACGGCGTTCTACGCGCTGGCGTATCTCCTCTGGGAGCGGAGCGACTGGGGCAGCGCGGCGCTTCAGGACCTGATCGGCAACGTCGCCTTCATGCCGCTCAATGTCGGCGTGGTGGCGCTGTTCGCGCTGGCCTCGCGGGGACGGGTGCTCGATCCGGGGGTGCGGCGCGGGCTCCGGCTGATCGCGGCGGGCTCGGCGATGGTGTTCGTCGGGAACACCATCTCGGTGTGGTACCTCGAGGTGCTGCACGACAACCCGCCGGTCTCGTGGGCCGATCCCTTCTACCTGTCCGATTCGCTGCTCACGGTGGCGGCCCTGCTCGCGTTCCCCCTGGCTCGGCGCACCCGGCTCGAGCGGTGGAAGTTCGTGCTGGACGCGGCGATGGTGCTGGTCGGGGGTGGGGTAGCGATCTGGTATCTGTCGGTCCGGCCGACCATGGCCTCGGGGGAGAGCAGCATCGCCGTCACCCTGACGGCCTTCGCTTACCCGCTCGCGAGCATGCTGGTGCTGCTCGGCGTCACCACCGTCCTGCTGCGCCGGCCCACCGACGGCAACCGGCTCGCGTTCGGCATGCTCGTGACCGGCGTGGCGGTGGGCGTGGTCGCGGATCTCACCTTCAGCGGCATTTCGTTCGAGGCCGGCGAGCGCACGACGGCCTGGACCGACGGCGTGTATCTCCTCTGCTACGCGCTCCTGATCGCGAGCGGAGAGCTGTACCTGCGCCGGCCGATGCCGCCGCGACCCGCCGCGAACGTGCCGGTGACCCGCCTCCAGCAGTTGAGTCCCCTGCCCTACCTGGCGGTGGCGACGGTCTACGGGCTGCTCCTGGTCGTGGCCGTCCGGCCGTGGACCGATCCCGTGAGCGAGGTCGCGATCGGCGCGCTGCTGATCACGGCCCTGGTGGTCTGGCGGCAGCTCCTCACCGTGCGCGAGAACCTGAAGCTCCTCGCCGAGACGGCCGCGCGGCAGAACGAGGCGCGGTTCCGGTCGCTGGTGCAGCACTCGTCGGACGTGATCCTGGTGACCCGGCCCGACGGGGCGATCCGGTTCGCGAGCCCGTCGGCCACGCGGGTGTTCGGGTACGACCCGGCCGCCATGATGCGGCAGAGCGTGTCCGAGCTGCTGCACCCGGACGACCGTGAGCGCGCCACGACCTTCTTCCGGGAGGCGGCGCGGGCGCCCGGCGTCACCGGTCCGACGGAGTGGCGCTTCCGGCAGGCCGACGGGTCGTGGCTCCACACCGAAATCCTCGCGACCAACCTGCTGCGCGACGAGAGCGTGAAGGGGATCGTGCTCAACTCCCGCGACGTGAGCGAGCGGAAGCGGCTGGAGGAGCAGCTCACCCATCAGGCGTTCCACGATCCGCTCACCGGCCTCGCCAACCGCGCGCTGTTCCGCGACCGCGTGAGCCACGCGCTGGCCCTGGCCCAGCGGCGGCCGCATCCGATCACGGTGATGTTCCTCGACCTCGACGACTTCAAGACCGTGAACGACAGCCTGGGTCACGCCGAGGGCGACCGGCTGCTGATCGCCGCGGCGGCGCGGTTCCTGGCCTGCGCGCGGAGCGCGGACACGGTCGCCCGGCTCGGCGGCGACGAGTTCGCGGTGCTGATCGAGGGCGCCGACGGCCGCGACGGCCTGTCCGAGCGGCTCGCGGAGGCGATGGCACACCCGTTCCGGCTGAGCGGCAACCAGGTGCAGGTGACGGCGAGCATCGGTGTCGCCACCGCGAGCGGCGGCGAGAGCGCGGACGACCTGCTCCGGAACGCCGACGTCGCGATGTACGAGGCCAAGCGGCACGGCAAGGGGCGCTCGGCGACGTACGAGTCGCGGATGTACGCCGACATCCGCGAGCGCATCGACCTCGAGGCCGCGCTCCGGCAGGCGCTCGAGCGGCGCGAGCTGGTGCTGCACTACCAGCCGATCGTGGAGCTCCGGAGCGGCGCCGTGTACGGGGTGGAGGCCCTGCTCCGCTGGGATCACCCGAAGTTCGGGCGGCTTTTGCCGCAGCACTTCGTCCCGCTCGCGGAAGAAACCGGGCTCATCGTGCAGCTCGGCGCGTGGGTGCTGGACGAGGCGTGCCGCCAGCTCCGGGTCTGGCAGGGGGCACATCCCGGGCGGCGGCTCACGGTGTCGGTCAACATCTCGGGCCGGCAGCTCCACGGGGCCGGGCTGGCCGAGGCGCTCGGACGGACGCTGGCGGCCTCGGGGGTCGATCCGTCATCGGTGGTGCTCGAGATCACGGAGAGCGTGCTGATGCAGGAGACGGACGCGGTGCTCGAGCGCCTCCGGCGCCTCAAGGCGCTCGGCGTGCGGCTCGCGATCGACGACTTCGGCACCGGGTACTCGTCGCTCAATTATCTGCAGCGGTTCCCGATCGACATCCTCAAGATCGCGAAGCCGTTCGTGGAGGAAGTGAACCAGGGCGCCGACCGCTCGGCGGTGGCCCGCGCGATCATCGGCCTGGGCGACACGCTCCGCCTGGAAACCGTCGCCGAAGGGATCGAGCGCACCGAGCAGCGGGCGGCGCTGCTCGCGCTGGGCTGCACGCTGGGCCAGGGGCACTATTTCTGGCCGGCGCTCTCCGTGGGAGGCCTGGAGGAGGTGCTGGCCGGGCGGGCGGGCCTTCAGTATTCTTCGCCGGGCAATCCAACTTCCTGAACGGCAGCCCCCGCCCCCGGGGTACCACGGAAGCACGGAAGACACGGAGGCTACACGGAAGGGACAGCGGAACAGCTCGGGAAGCGGTCCCCACACCAACAGATTTGTTGTTGTCCGGCTCCCAGGAGCCTTCCCGATCCCGAATCCTTCCGTGCCACCTCCGTGTCTTCCGTGCTTCCGTGGTGAATCGGTGCGGGGCGGCGCCGGCGCGACCAGCGGGTTCTCCATCTGCCTGACCGATAATCGAGGACTATGCCCACCTCACTCGCGATGCTGAGCGCGCTGGTGCTGCTGCTCGCCGGCTCACCGGCTGCGGCGCCGGCCTCGGCCGTACGCGACGAATCCGACGCCGCCGAGGTAATCGCGAAGTTCAAGGAAAAGGACCCGGGGCTCGCAAGCACCTTCGCGAGCGCGGCGGGCTACGCGGTGTTTCCGACCGTGGCGAAGGGCGGGCTCGGGCTGGGCGGGGCGCGGGGGAAGGGCTACGTGTACGAGCGAGGGCGGCTGATCGGGCGCTCGACGCTGACACAGGTGACCATCGGTCTCCAGCTCGGTGGACAGGCATACAGCGAGGTGGTGTTCTTCAAGACGCCGGCGGCGCTCGAGAGCTTCAAGCGCGGCAAGCTCAAGCTCGATGCCCAGGCGTCGGCGGTCGCGCTCACCGCGCGCGCGGCGGCCGACCTGGCGTACCGGGACGGGGTGGCGATCGTCACGATGGCCAAGGGCGGGCTCATGTACGAGGCGTCGGTGGGCGGACAGAAGTTCTCGTTCAAGGCGGCGGGCGCGTGAAGCCCGAGATGCGGGAGCAGCTCCAGGCCGCGCTCGCCGGCCGCTACACTCTCGAGCGCGACCTCGGCAAGGGCGGCATGGCGAGCGTGGTGCTCGCGCGCGACCTCGAGCACGACCGCCTGGTCGCGCTCAAGGTGCTGCACCCGGAGCTGGCACCCACCGTCGGCGGCGACCGGTTCAAGCGGGAGATCCGGGTGGCGGCGAAGCTGGCGCATCCGAACATCCTCGGCGTGCTGGATTCGGGAGAGGCGGTCGCTAGTCGTCCGTCGTCAGTCCCTAGTGAGTCTCCAGCGACTAACGACTCACGACTGACGACTCTCCTGTGGTTCACCATGCCCTACGTCGAAGGCGAAAACGTCTACGAGCGCCTGCAGCGGGTGCACCAATTCGAGCCGGGGGAGGCGCTCAGGATCGCGACCGCCGCAGCGGCGGCGCTGGCGTACGCGCACGAGCAGGGAGTGGTGCACCGGGACATGAAGCCGGACAACATCATGCTGGCCGGCGATGAAGTGCTGGTGGCGGATTTCGGGGTGGCGCGGGCGGTGAGCGAGGTGGCGGAGAAGCTCACGGCGACGGGCATGATCGTGGGCACGCCGACCTACATGAGCCCGGAGCAGGCCAGCGGCGACAAGGCGATCGACGGGCGGAGCGACATCTTCGGGCTCGCGTGCGTGCTGTACGAGATGCTGGCCGGCGAGCCGCCGTTCAAGGGGCCAAACCCGCAGGCGACGCTGATGCGGCGGTTCATGGGGCCGCCGCGGCCACTCCGTCCGCTGGTGCCCGTGGCGGAGCACGTCGAGTCGGCGATCATGCGCGCGCTGGCCAAGGACCCGGACGAGCGGTTCGCGACGGCGGGGGAGTTCGCGGACGCGCTGGCGGGACGCGCGTCGGCCGGGCTGAACGCGACGCAGATGATCAAGCGGGCACCGGCGCCCGAGCCGACGCCCGCACCCGCGGCCGCGGGCGCGGCCAAGCGGGGATGCGCCGGGATGCTGGCCGTGGGCGCGGGGCTCGGCTGGGCGGCGGCGCACCTCGTACGCGCGGTGCTCGGCTAGGCGGCACGCGGAGTCGCCCCGCGTTGACCGTCCGCGGCACGGCCCGGTAGCTTGTCGTACCCCCCACAACCCGCAGGCTGATACCATCTATGGCATCCTCGCGCCAGAAGTTCGTCGTCCGCCTGCATCTCGTGGGCATCGCGGCCGCGGCCCTGCTGGGTGCGATCGTGGCGGTGCTGCTCTGGCAGATCGCGCTGCCGGAGGAGACCGGCATGGTCGTCCAGGGCACGCTGGTCTTCCTGGCCTGCGCGCTGGTGACCGAGGTGGTGCTCATCCGCGTGCTGGTGAATCACATCCTCAAACCGGCCGGCCGCGCGGCGACGATCGCGTCCCGCGTCGCCGAGGGGGACCTGAGCACGGCGGCACTGGGCGACGGCAAGGCGACGGACGCGCTCACGAGCTCGCTCGCCTCGATGCTGGACAAGCTGCGCGAGCTGGTGGGGACGATCCGGCAGCACGCCCACGACGCGGCGGCGATGTCACAGGAGATCGCGGCATCCACCCAGCAGATGAGCGCCTCCACCGAGGAGGTGGCGAGCACCACGGGCGACCTCACCGAGCGCGCCAATCAGCAGGCGGTGGTGGTGCGTGCGGCGGCGGAGGATGCGGGCAAGATCCTCGACATCGCCCAGGAGCTGGCGGCGGGTGCCGTCCAGGCGGCCGAGCGGAACGCCGCGCTGGCGCGGCTGGCGCGCTCCCACCGGGAGCGGCTCGACGCAAGCACCGCCGAGCTGGCGCGGCTGGCGGGCGAAGTCGAGCAGGCCTCCGCCGAAGCCGACGCGCTGACCGCGGCGTCGGAGGAGATCGAGCAGTTCGTCGCCCAGACCAAGGCGATCGCCAAGCAGACCCACATGCTGGCCCTCAACGCCTCGATCGAGGCGGCGCGCGCGGGCGAGGAGGGCAAGGGGTTCAGCGTGGTCGCGGAGG
>DASUXW010000010.1:0-4547 GCA_036377715.1 Gemmatimonadales bacterium | reverse complement strand
AGCAATCTCTTCCTCGCGCTCGACGCCGGGCTCGAGATCATCCCCGTCCTCAACAAGATCGACCTCCCCGGCGCCGAGCCGGAGCGCCGGGCGCAGGAGATCATGGACCTGATCGGGGCGAAGCGCGAGGAAATTCTCGCGGTCTCGGCCAAGGAGGGGACCGGGATCCCGGAGCTGCTCGAGGCGGTCGTGCAGCGTGTACCTCCGCCGCGCGGGCAGGAGGACGCGCCGCTTCGCGCCCTGATCTTCGACTCCTACTACGATCGCTACCGCGGCGCCATTCCCAGCATCCGCGTGGTGGACGGCACGGTGCGGGAGGGGATGGAAATCGCCTTCGGCTCCCATCCCGACGACGTCTACCACGTGGACGAGGTCGGCTACCTCCAGCTCGGCCAGCGCCCCGCGCCCGAGCTCACGGCCGGCGAGGTGGGCTACGTCGTCGCCAGCCTGCGCGGCGTGCGCGACGCACGCGTGGGCGACACCATCCTCGACGCCCACGACCGCGCCGCCGAGCTGCTCCCCGGCTACCGTGACGTGAAGTCCATGGTGTTCGCCGGGATCTACCCCACCGATTCCGACCAGTACGAGGGGCTCCGCGACGCGCTCGAGCGGCTGGTGCTGAACGACGCCAGCCTGCACTACGAGCCGGAGTCCTCCACCGCGCTCGGCTTCGGGTTCCGTTGCGGATTCCTGGGTCTGCTGCACATGGACATCGTGCAGGAGCGGTTGGAGCGCGAGTTCAACCTCAGCCTCATCACCACCGTGCCGACGGTGGAGTACCACGTCTACCTCGCCGACGGCGAGATGCAATTGCTCGAGAATCCGAGCAACCTGCCCGACCCCGCCTCGATCGACCGGATCGAGGAGCCGTACGTGAAGGCGCGCATCATGGCCCCGGCCGACTACATCGGCGGGATCATGAAGCTGGGCCAGGAGCGCCGCGGGGTCTACAACGGCATGCACTACATCGACACCTCCCGGGTCGAGTTCGACTTCGAGTTCCCGCTGGGCGAGATCGTGCTGGACTTCTACGACAAGCTCAAGTCGCTCTCCCGCGGCTACGCCTCGCTCGACTACGAGATGGCGGGCTATCGCGAGTCCGACCTGGTCCGGCTCGACATGCTCCTCAACGGCGACCCGATCGACGCCTTCAGCGTCATCATCCACCGCGACAAGGCCCAGGAGTACGGCCGCAAGGTGGCCGAGAAGCTGAAGGAGCTGATCCCGCGCCAGCTCTACCAGGTGGCCATCCAGGCTGCCATCGGCAACAAGATCATCGCCCGCGAGACGATTTCCGCCTTCCGCAAGGACGTGCTCGCCAAGTGCTACGGCGGCGACATCACCCGCAAGCGCAAGCTCCTCGAGAAGCAGAAGGAGGGAAAGAAGCGCATGAAGCAGATCGGGGCGGTGGAGATTCCGCAGGAGGCGTTCCTGGCCGTGCTTCAGGTGGAATGAAGGCGGACAGGCGGACAGACGGACGGGCGGACAGCAACAGCACACCGGCCGGTGCGCCGTTGCCGTCCGCCCGTCCGCCCGTCCGCCCGTCCGCCCTCGTAGTCCAGACCGCCTTCCTCGGCGACGTCGTCCTCACCACCCCCCTCCTCGCGGCGATCGCCGAGCGGCACGGACGGGTGGACGTGGTGACGACGCCGGCGGCCGCGGGGCTGCTGGAGACGCATCCCGCCGTGGGTGCCGTGCTGCGGTACGACAAGCGCGGCGCCGACCGCGGGCTCGCGGGCCTCTGGCGGCTGGGGCGGGCGCTCCGGGCGCGGAAGTACGAACGGGTCTACCTTCCCCACCGGTCGTGGCGCTCGGCGGCGCTGGCGATCCTGAGCGGGGCGCGCGAGCAGATCGGATTCGCGGACAGCCCGGCCGCCGCGACCTATACCCGGCGCGTGCCGCGTGCGGCGCGCGGGCATGAGGTGGAGCGGCTGCTGGCACTCGCCGGAGAACCCGGCGCGCCCGTGCATGCTCCGCCAGTAAGTCTCGCGCTCACTGCCGACGACCGCGCGCAGGCCGACGCCTGGCTGCGCAACCACAACGTGGGCGACGGGTTCGTCGCCATGGCGCCGGGCTCCATCTGGGGCTCCAAGCGCTGGCCCGGGTACGCGGCGCTGGCCGCGGCACTCGAGCAGCCGGTGGTGGTCGTGGGCGGCCGAGAGGACGCGATGCTCGCCGAGACCGTAGTCGGCGCGGCATCCGGTCGCGTGCACAGCGCCGCGGGCGCGCTCGGGCTCCGCGCCTCGGCGGCGCTCATCGCGCGGGCCGCCGTGCTCGTTACCAACGACTCGGCGCCGCTCCACCTGGCCACCGCGGTGGGCACGCCGATCGTGGCGGTGTTCGGGCCCACGGTGCCGGCGCTCGGCTTCGGACCTCGCGGCCCGCGCGACGTCGTCGTCGAGCACCCGTCGCTCGCCTGCCGGCCCTGCTCGGCGCACGGGCCGCAGGTCTGTCCGCTGGGGCACCACCGCTGCATGCGCGAGCTGTCCGTCGAGGCCGTCCACGCGGCGGTGGCCGCCGTCCTGGGCATGGAGGCGCAACCTGCGATACGTACTGGGAATTGACATCGGCGGGACGAATCTCGTCGTCGGCAGCGTCGCCGAGGACGGCTCGTCCATCGTGGCGCCGGTCAGCGAGCCGACCCAGGGCGAAGCCGGCGCGAGCGACGTGCTCGACCGGCTGGTCGGCCTCGCCGAGCGGGTGATGACCGACACGATGCGCGAGGTACCCGGCGCCAGGATCATCGGCGTGGGCGTGGGCGCGCCGGGCCCGCTCGACACGAAGCGCGGCATCGTCCTCCTCACCCCCAACCTCGGCTGGGTGGACCTGCCGCTCCGTCAGATCATCCGCGACCGGCTGGGCCTCCCCGCCGCGCTCGACAACGACGCCAACTGCGCCGTGCTGGGCGAGTGGTGGGTGGGCGCAGCGCGCGGGAGCCGGCACGCGATCGGAATCACGATCGGCACCGGGGTGGGCGGCGGGCTCATTCTGGACGGGAAACTCTACCACGGCGCGTCCGACGTGGCGGGCGAGATCGGCCACACTACCATCGACGTCGAGGGCCGCCGGTGCAAGTGCGGCAACTACGGCTGCCTCGAGGCGTACGCGTCGGGCCCCAACATCGCGCTCCGCGCGGTCGAGGAGATTCAGGCCGGCGCGGTCAGCATGCTCCCATCGCTGGTGGGCGGCGACCTGAAGAAGGTCACCGCGCAAACCGTCTACCGGGCCGCCAAGGACGGCGACGAGCTGGCGCTCGAAGTGGTCAACGACACCGCGCGCTTCCTCGGCGTCGGGATCGGCAACCTGCTCAACGTCTTCAACCCGGAGGTGGTGGTGGTGATGGGCGGCGTCACCCTCGCGGGCGATCACCTCTTCGTGCCGCTCCGCCGCGAGACGGCGCGGCGCGCGTTCAAGCCGGCGGTGGCCGCGTGCCGGATCGTGCCCGGGGAGCTGTCCGGGACGGCTGGGGTGTACGGGGCGGCGAAGGCGTTTCTGGATCAGACGACCGCGCGTGCCTAAGCTCGGTGTCATCGGCTCCCTCGTCTGGGACCTCATCCACGGCCGCGACCCGCTCGCCGTCCCCACCGAAGAGTGGGGCGGGATCGCGTACGCGCTCGGTGGCCTCGACGCGAGCCTCTCGCCCGACTGGGAGATCGTCCCGCTCATCAAGGTCGGCCGCGACCTGGCGCCCCGAGCTGCCGAGCTGCTCGGCAGCCTCTCGCGGCTGACTCCGGGGGGGCGCTGCGTCGAGGTCCCCGCGCCCAACAACCGAGTAGTGCTCCATTACCAGTCGGCCGAGCGCCGCACCGAGCGTATGTCGGGCGGTGTGCCCGCATGGACCTGGCTCGAGCTGGGCCCGATGGTGCGCGACCTCGACGCCATCTACCTCAACTTCATCTCGGGCTTCGAGCTCACGCTGGGTACGGCGCAGGCGCTCCGCCGCGGGTTCGACGGGCCGATCTACGCCGACCTGCACAGCCTCTTTCTGGGGATGCAGCACGACGGCCTCCGCGTCCGCCAGCCGCTCCCCGATGCCGCCGAGTGGCTGCGCTGCTTCGACGTGGTCCAGCTCAACGAGGACGAGATGCGGCAGATGTCGTCCGATCCGCTCGCGCTCTCGGCGGACGCTCTCGCGGCCGGCGTGTCGCTGCTGATCGTGACACTGGGCGCGAAGGGGGCGGCGTATGTGGCCGCGCCGGGGTTCGAAGGTTGGCAGGTGGACGGACGGGCGGGGGGACGGCCGGACGGACGGGCGGGGGGACGGCCGGACGGGCGGACGGCCGGACGGAACGACAGCGGCATCCTCGACCAGCCAAACGCAGGAGCCCCCGTCCGCCAGTCCGCCCGTCCGCCCGTCCGCCCGTCCGCCGCGCGAACCGCGCTCATCCCTGCACCAGTGGTCGACGCGGCCGACCCCACCGGCTGCGGCGACGTCTTCGGCGCGGTGGCGTTCGCGCGAATGCTGGCGGGAGATCCGATGGAAGACGCCCTGCAGCAGGCCGTAGCGCTGGCCGCCCGAAACGCCACCCTCCGCGGCGCCGGCGGCC
>DASUXW010000009.1:0-2591 GCA_036377715.1 Gemmatimonadales bacterium | reverse complement strand
CTCGTCCGTCGCATCCTCGTACTCGCGGGCCAGGGAGGTGCCGTCGAACCGGGTGCGGCTCCGCGACCAGGTGTCGCTCCGGCTGTAGCCGGCGTTCACTCGATAGCCGAACCGGCCGTCGCCGAAGAGCCCCGCGTGCCGGCCGTCGGCCCGGAAGGTCTCCAGCTCGCCGGCGTTGACGCTGAGCTTCGAGCCGAGCACTTCGCGCGCGGTGGGCGTCGTGATGTTGACCACGCCGCTGAAGGCGTTGGCGCCGTACAGCGCCGAGCCGGGGCCGCGCACCATCTCGACCCGCCCCATGTCCTCGAGCGGCTGGGTGAGCCCGTTCCACTCCTGCGACCCCAGGAAGGCGATGGCCAGGTCGCGGCCGTCCTGCAGCACCAGGACCCGGCGGTTGAGCGAGGAGTTGAACCCGCGGGCGTTGATGTTGAAGTCGTTCACGCCGCTCTGCACCACGTCCACCCCGGGAACGGTCTGCAGCGCGAGCGGCGCCTGGCCCGTGGGCGAGAGGCGCTCCAGTGCCTCGGGCGGGACCACCGAGATCGCCGCCGGTGCCTCGACGATTCGCTCGGGAGCGCGGGAGGCGCCCTCGACCACGATCTCGCCGAGGGAGATCGTCACCGCCTCGAGCGCGGCATCGGCGGTGACGGTCGCGCCCGACTCGACGGTCACCTGCACCTCGTTCGGCCGGTACCCCAGCCAGCGGAATACGATCCGCTGCGGGCCCGCCGGAACGCGGCGGAGGGTGTACTTCCCGTCGTTGCCGGTCACGGTGTTCTGCCCGGTGGACGCGACGGTCACCGAGACGCTGCTCAGCGCGTCACCGCCATCGGCGCGGGTGACCGTGCCGGTGACGGTGCCGGTCTCCTGCGCGGCGGCGCCGCCGGCCATGAGGCCGAGCAGGCACAGTCCGCCGGCCATCGAGGTCAGGTAGTGGAAGATCCCGGACGTGAGACGGCGCATACGGATGTTCCTCTGAGCGGGGAAAGGCCGTGCGCGTGTGCCCCAGGGGCGCCGCGCGAACGCAGATCGAGGCTTCGAAACGAAAGTGCTGCGGACTCGGGGTGTTGGAAGGTGGAGATAGTATAACTCCGGGCCCGCGTTCAGCGGAACGGCTTGACCCGCGGCCACGCGTGGGCCGCGAAGGCCGCCACCGCGAGCGCTTCGGCCACCCGTCCGGCCAGCGCCCAGGACCCGCCGGCCGGCACCGACCGGCCGAGCCCCACCATGAGTGCGCCGAGATTCACCAGCACGAACGCCGCCCAGCCCAGCTCCTCGCGGCCCCGCTCCGGTCCGCTCCGGAACCGGGGCAGGATCCAGTACGCCACGCCGAAGGCGAGCTGCACCGTCCAGCCGATGGTGAGCAGTTCCGCGTGCAGCGGCCGCCAGCGCACCAGCGCCGGATCTACCAGGAGCACCGCGCCGAGCGCGGCGCCGAGCGCCAGGGCCAGGAGCGCCGTGCGCACCATCCAGACGCTGAGCCGCGGCACGTCAGGCGCTCACGGCCGTTCCCTGACCCGGGGCCAGGTGTTGAGCACGAACGCCCACACGGCCAGGAGCTGTGCCGCCGCCGAGACCAGCAGCACCACGTGCGCGTCGCCGCCGAGCGCGCGGCGGGGCTCACCGATGAGCCGAAGCAGCAGCCCCGCGTTGAGCAGGACGAACGTGGCCCACCCCAGCCGCTCGCTTCCGCGCGGCTGCTCGGCCGAGTAGCGCGGGAACAGCCAGTACGCCACCCCGAAGATGAGCTGCGTGAGCCAGCCGACCACCAGGATGTGGAGATAGGTGGGCCACAGCACTGCCACGAGCGGCAGGCGCGCCACCGCCGGTATCTGTACGGCCACTCCCAGCGCCAGCGCGGCGACCAGATAGAGCAGCGCGGCCTTGACCAGCCACCGGGTCAGCGGCGGCACGCCCGCCGCTCAGGCCGGGTCAGGCCACACCGGCCGGCTTGACGATGAGCGCCGTCACCATTCCGAACATCCCGTGCTCCGATTCGGCGTGGGGCAGGATGTGGCAGTGGAACGCCCAGGTGCCCGGGTTGGTGGCCTTGACCAGCACGTCCCACCGCTCGCCCGGGGCCACGTTGAGCGTGTCGCACTTCCACGGCATCGGCTGGTCCCAGCCGTCCTTGGCGATGACGGTCATGTGCATCCCGTGCAGGTGCATCGGGTGGATCATCATCCCCTCGTTCATGAACCGGATCCGCACCGTCTGCCCCTGACGGCAGACGATCGGCTCGGTGGCCGGGAACCCCTTGCCGTTCAGAGTATACCCGTGGGCGCCGTCGTTGAGCACCATCACGTAGTCCACGTCGGCCCGGTGCGCGGGTACCACCCGCCTCGGCTCGACGATGAACGCGCCGAGGAGTCCGTTCCCCACCTGGATCGCCGAATTGTGGTGCGAGTGATACATGTGCGAGCCGGCGTTGGGGACGGTGAACTCGTAGGTGTATGACTCGCCGGGCTTGACCGGAGGCTGCGTAATGAATGGCACCCCATCCTGGTCGTTCGGCAGCTCCAGTCCATGGAAGTGAATCGCCGTCGACTCGGGGAGCTTGTTCCTCAGGTTCACCCGAACCCGATCGCCTT
>DASUXW010000008.1:0-9634 GCA_036377715.1 Gemmatimonadales bacterium | reverse complement strand
GACTCAGAAGTTGATCTTGCCCTGGATGAGGAACGCGATGACCGAGACGAACAGCGCGACGCCCTCGATGAGCGCCGCCGCGATGATCATCGCGGTCTGGATCCGGGCCGTGTTCTCCGGCTGCCGGGCCATGCCCTCGGTAGCCGAGCCGCCGATGCGGCCGATACCGATGCCCGCGCCGAGCACCGCCAGTCCTGCCGCGATGCCCGCGCCGATGAGACCGTACCCCTTGCCCGCCGCCGCGCTCGCGGCCACGTCCTGCAGAAGGGCGAGAATGGACAGCATGTCTGCTCCGTCGTATGCGGAAGATTCGATGTCGTTGGCGCGCGCCGCGCGTGGGTCCGCCTCTTCCGGAGCGGCCTCGCGACGGTGACCCGCCTTCGCCCCGAAGGGCAGCGGGTATCGCCGGCCGTTCGGCCGGCTACCGAACCGGCGAGTCGCGCACGCCCGACCCCCGGCCTTCCATCACCTACAGACTTTCAGCCTTTCCGACCTTCCGCCCCTAGTGGCTCTCCCTGATCAGTCCAATGAACACGCTCGTCAGCAGCGTGAACACGTACGCCTGCAGGAACGCCACGAACAGCTCCAGCAGCATGACGCCGGTCGCCAGGATCGAGGCGCCGATTCCGACCGCGTAGCTCTGGAAGACGAACGTGAGCCCGATCAGCGCCAGCACCAGCACGTGGCCCGCGGTCATGTTGGCGAACAGCCGCACCGCCAGCGCGAACGGCTTGGCCAGCTTCCCGATGATCTCGACCGGGAGCATGATCACCAGCATGATCGGCCGGAGCGCCGGCGGAAGCCCGGGCGGGACATAGAAGATCGTCTGCAGGTAGCCCTTGGGGCCGAGCGACAGCATCCCCGACACCTCGATGACGATGAACGCCATCCCGGCCAGCGCCGCCGTCACGGCGATGTTGCCGGTGGCCGTCGCGCCGCCCGGGAAGAGTCCGAGCAGGTTCATCCCGAGAATGAAGAAGAAGAGCGTCAGGAGATAGGGGACGTACTTCTCGCCGTGGTGCCCGATGGTGGGCAGGATGACCTCCTGCCGGACCCAGAGCGCGGTTGCCTCCATCGCCCCGGCGAACCCCTTGGCCGGCCGCCCGCGTGCCTGCGCCCGCGCGATGGCACGCGCGCTCAGCACGAAGATCAGCGTGCAGAGCACCGCCGACACCAGCATGAAGACGACGTGCTTCGTGGGGGAGAGGTCGATCTCGAGGCCGCCGATGTGGATCGGCGCCCAGCGGGGCAGCTCGACGATGCCGATCACGGGGAGATCGAGCTCGTGCGAGTCGCCGATGTGGTGGATAATGTCCACCTCGGCGTTGCTGTGACGCTCCTGCGCGGCGAGCGCGCCGACCGGAGCCATCAGACCGAGGAGGAGACCCATGATCGCCAGCAGGCGGCCGCAAGCCGTCATTGCTCGTCTTCCCGCGAGTGTTCCCGGACTGCCGTGACGCCTTCCACCAGCAGCAGCGCCACGAGGACTCCCACCATCGCCAGCAGCATCGGGGCGGCCCGGCTGCCCAGCAGCGGCAGCGCGGCGAGCGCGGCGATGCCGACCGCGGCGAACCGGGCCAGCATGCCCAGCGCCCACACGAAGGTGAACCGCTCGGCGCCGAGACTCCGGAGGGTCCACCAGCCGAGCGGCGCCTGGAGTACCAGCCCGATCAGCACGCCCCACCCCACTGGCGCCCGGTCGGCCTCCGGAACCGCCACCAACGTGACGGCCGCCGCGGCCACCACCAGCGACACGCCGGCGAGATAGCGGAACGCCGGCGTCACTGCTTGCCGTCGTCCTTGCGGTTGAGGGCCCGGATGAGCGAGTACATTGTCCCGCCGAACCCCAGAAACGCCGCTGCGATGGTCAGGATGCCCCCCGTTCCGAACCGCCGGTCGGCCCATTGTCCGATGAGGACGAACACCAGGATACTGGCGGCCAACTGGATGCCGAGCCCGGCGTATCGCATCGGCCCCGGGTCCTTCCCACCGCCCGGCTCAGGGGTTTGCACGGCGGGAAGCTACCCGCTTGTGAAATTTTTCGCAAGCGTTTTCGGGCCTGGCGAAACGTTCCGGTCGCCGCTGGCGTCCGTCATTCGACCCGGGTAATCTCCACCAGGCCCGCATACCCTCCAGCCCTCTTCCGAGTACCCATGACAGCCGCCGTGTCCGCCCACCGCCCGCCAGACGACGTCGAGCAGCTCCGCTCTCTGGTCGAGGCCATCACCCGGCTCCGCGGGCAGGTAGCCCATCGCATCGTGGGGCAGGAGGACGTGGTCGAAGGCATCCTGACCGCCGTGCTGAGCGGCGGCCACGCGCTGCTGATCGGCGTCCCCGGCCTGGCCAAGACCCTCATGGTCCAGACCGTGGCCGAGGCGCTGCATCTGTCATTCAACCGGGTGCAGTTCACCCCCGATCTCATGCCGAGCGACATCACCGGCACCGAGATCATCGAGGAGGACCTGACCACCGGTCGCAGGGCCTTCCGCTTCGTCCAGGGCCCCATCTTCGCGAACATCGTCCTGGCCGACGAGATCAATCGCACGCCGCCCAAGACCCAGGCCGCGCTGCTCCAGGCCATGCAGGAGCACCAGGTGACCGCCGGCGGCGCGACCTATCGGCTGCCCGACCCCTTCTTCGTGCTCGCGACGCAGAACCCGATCGAGCAGGAGGGAACCTACCCGCTTCCCGAGGCGCAGCTCGACCGGTTCATGCTGGAGCTTCGGGTGGACTATCCCAGCCGGACGGAGGAGGAGGCGATCGTCGAGCAGACCACCGGCGCCGCGCGCCAGGCGCTCGAGCCGGTGCTCGATGCTCAGTCGGTGCTGGCGATGCAGGAGCTGGTGCGGCGGATCCCCGTCAGCCGGGGGCTCATCCGGGCGGCGGTATCCCTGGCGCGGATGACCCGACCCGCCGACCCCGACGCGCCGGCCTTCATCAAGGAGTACGTGGATTGGGGAGCCGGGCCTCGCGCTTCGCAGTATCTCGTGCTTGGCGCCAAGGCGCGTGCCGCCATGGCCGGCCGGCCGATGGCCGATCTGGATGACGTCCGGAGTGTCGCGCCCGCGGTGCTCCGCCATCGGATAGTCACCAACTTCGCGGCGGAGGCGGCGGATCGGACCGGCAACGACATCATCCGGGAGCTGGTGGGCGGCAAAGGCTGGCTCACGGCGTCGTGAGCATGACGAAGGCCCGGCCGATCGGCCGGGCCTTCGGTTGTTGCGGGACCCGCGTCGCGTTCACATCGAGAGCGGCGCGAGCAGGTCTGCGAAGACGGCGGCCGACTCGTCGTAATAGTCCAGAATCGTGTGCAGCGTCTCCTCCTCCTCCGGGGTCAGCGACGCGCCGTTGGCACCGGTGATCACCGCGGCGTCCCCCTCGAGCGTGATGGTGGCGAACTGGCTCCCGTTCACCTTGACCGTGAACGCCCCGCCGGTCGCCCCCATCGTGCCCACCAGGCGGACGTCGCCGTTCGGACCCGCGATGGCGAAGTCGAGTGTCACCGCCACGTCCTCCTGCGTGATGTTGCCGATCGTGGCCGTCCAGTCCAGACTCAGCTTGCGCGACGGCACCGTCAGGCTGTAGTCGAGTGAAAACGTGCTCTGGCTCAACGTGACCGTCAGGTTGAAGTTTGCCCGCGTGGCGCCGTTGAAGGCGTAGCCGCTCACGGTCACCGACCCGCTGGTCTCCGTTCCCGACGCCGAGATGTTGTAGTCGAGATAGACGGTGCTGCCGCTCACCACCTTGACCTGAATGGCGGTGGTCGTGACGGTGCTGTGGTCGAGCACGTCCACGTAACCCACCTCGACCACCGGCTCGACCGGAACGCGGGTCACCGGGTCCACGGCGTACAGCAGGAAGCGCACGCCGGTGGACGGGGCGCCTGCGGCGTCCGACGCTACGTAGGTGTCGCTCGCTTCGTCCCACACGTAGGTCGTACCGAGAATCTCCGACGGAATCGCCCCCATCGCCGCCTGGATTCGCGCCTGCTGCCCGGGCAGGAACCGGACGAGCTGCCGCGCATACGCGAGCGTCGCCGCCGTGGGACGGGGGCTCACCAGCGGGGCGGTGATGGCCACCGGACCACCGCTCAGCGCCGCCGAGATCTGGGCCCCGACCGACACGAAGCTCGCGGACGGCTCGGACGCGAATGCGTCGTGCGCCGCCGCCATGTCCGACGTGGTGCCCTGGGGGTTGAACTCGCTGGGACCGCTGCTGTCCTTGCCGCAGGCGGAGAGCGCAGCCGCCGCCACCGCCGCCGACAGAGAGAGCCTTGCGTATTGCATCACGCGCATGGAGCCCGCCTCCACTGAGGGTTCAGGGGGAGTCGGCCAAAGCCGTTGATTCGGCATCGGTTGGAACGGTGCGCCAGGATTTGCAGTCGCCTGGGCATCGGGGCCGGCCGAGACCCGGATCTCACCGGGCAACCGGCGTGCCCGCTATATTGGAGCATCCATGATCGGAATCATCGTGGAGGGTGTGCTGTTCGTCGCGCTGCTCGCGACGGTGGCCGCCCTCCTTTTCCTAGCGCTGACGCGCTGGACACCGCTCGGCCTGCGCCTGAGACAGGTCGCGAACCGGCGGCGGCTGGAGCAGGCGGCGGAGCTCGTGTGCCCGATCCACGGTCCGCAGCGCGAGGAGGAAATGGTGCGGCTGCCGTCCGGCAGCCGCATTTGTCCGTCGTGCTACAAGGAGGCGTTGCATGAGTAGCGTGAGCGAGTCCCCGCTGCCGCGGCTGCTGCGGCTCGCGGGCCTGGCGGCGGGACTGCTGGTGCTGCTGGTGCTGCTGCCGACCGCGATGACCTACATCAATCCGGGGCACGTCGGGATCGTGATCCACCGGGTGGGCGGCGGCGTGGACGCGACGCCGCTCAACCCGGGGCTCCACATGCGGAACCCGCTCACCACGGGCATCGAAGAGTACCCTACGTTCATGCAGACGCTGGTGCTCACTCGCGGCAGCTCGGCGGGCGACGAGATCAACGTGAACAGCATCGAGGGGCAGCCGCTCTCGCTCGACGTCTCGATGTCCTTCGAGCTCGATCCGGTCAAGGTGCCGGAGCTCTACTCCACCTTCCGCACCGACATCGCCAGCATCCAGCACACCTACGTGAAGCAGGCGATCCGGCAGGCGTTGCAGGAGGTGGTGGGCAATGAGGAGATCGCGGCGATCATCGGCCCCAAGAAGGCGGAAGTGACGGGCCGGGTTACCAAGCTGCTCGAGGACCGGCTCTCGGGCTACGGGATCCTGGTGAAGCAGTTCACCATCAACGAGCTGCGCGCCCCCCAGTCGGTGATCGAGGCCATCAACCAGAAGAACGTCATGCAGCAGCAGGCGCTCACCGCGCAGAACGAACTGCAGAAGAACCAGTTCCAGGCCCAGGGCGACTCGATCAAGGCCGCCGGCCGCGCCAAGGCGATCCTGGCCGAGGCGGAGGCGCAGGCCAAGGCCAACCGCCTGCTGAGCGAGAGCATCACGCCGACGCTGGTGCAGTACGAGATGAGCAAGCGCTGGAACGGGCAGATGCCGCAGGTGTCGGGGAGCGCGATGCCGATGATTCAGCTACCGAGCCAGGGAAAGTGACAGGGAGCGGTGAACAGTGAACGGTGAGCAGTAAGCGGTGAGTGGTGAGCGGGAATGGCACACCGTGAGCAGACTGGTGTGCCGTTCCCGTTCACTGTTCACCGCTCACTGTTCACCGCTCACTGTTCACCGCTCCCCGCCGCGCTTTCACCCTGCGTGCCGCTCCTCCACTGTCAGTGCAAAGATGAGGGTTCCGGTGAACCCGATCGCGCCGGCCAGGAGGAACGGCAGGGAGGGCCTGATTCTCCAGAGCAGCCCGCCAACCGTGGCAGCCGGCGCGATCGCCACGCTTCGCACGAGATAGTACAGTCCTACGCCGCGTGCCCGGACTTCAGGCCGCACGAACTCGAGGATGAGCGCCTTTCGCGCCGGCTCGCCGATCTCGCGTAGCCCACCCACGACGAATGCGGCCAGCAGGGCCGGGAACGAGTGCGAGGACACCACCGCGAGCGGGAAGCAGGTGAACATGAGGAAGGTGGCGATCACGAACGGCTTCCGGCCGAACCGGTCGGCGAGCCGCGCCGCCGGCAGCGATGAGAAGATCACCGTCCCCTGCTGGACCGCGATGAGGACCCCGAACTCCGCCGCCCCGATACCCACCAGGTTCACGGCGTACAATACCAGAAACACGTCCACCAGCGCGTCGCAGGTACGGATGAACACGTCGGAGAGGAGCAGCCGGCGGAGCGGTGTCGGAAGGGAGCGCCACACCCCGGCGATGCCGTCGCTCGCGGGCGCGGCCGGCAGGTCGAGCCGCATCCGGCGGACCACCAGCAGGGTGGCCCCGGCCATGACGATCGAGACCGCGAGACCGACCCGTACGCCCGCGCGAACCCCGAGTGCGACGATGAGCAGCCCGCCCAGCGTCGGGGCAGCGAGGAGCGGGACCCGGCGAAGAATGGACTGCACCGAGAAGCCGACCGCGCGGCGCTCGCGCGGCAGCGCGTCGCCCACCACGGCGAACAGGGTGGGGCTGGCCATACTGGTCCAGCACATCACGAACACCAGGCCGAGCACCACGACGGGCCAGGCCGGCGCCAGCGCCATGACCAGATAACCGACGGCGGCCAGGCTCACGAACAAGAGCAGCGCGCGCCGGCGGCCGTGCCGGTCGCCCACCCAGCCGCCGGGATACTGGTAGAGGCCGTCGAGCAGGTCTTCCGTGCTGCCGTAGGCGCCGATGGCGACGATCGGCGCGCCCAGCGCCTCGAGGTACTTGGGGATGAACCGGCGCCAGAGATTCTCGCCCAGCGCCATGAGAAACATGGCGCCCACGACCGCGCCGGTGTTCCGGTCCAGCGCGAGCGAGCGGGCGAGCCGGGCGGCGCGGCCGCTCAGCCGAGCCGCTGCCGTGCCCATGCGTACAGACCGTCGTAGAGCCGCCCCGTGTACGCCAGCAGCTCGCGGTCGTCGGTGATCACCAGCCCGAGTCCGCGCACCACCGCGTCGAGTCCCGGAGCCTCGGGCGAGGCGAACCCATCGTCGTGGAGGTCCGCGTCGTGCACCATGGCAGCAATCTCGTGCAGTGCGGGGTCGGTGAGTCCGTGACGGTGGAGCATGGTCTCGAACGAGCACCGGCCCTCGTGATGACCGAGCTCGACGCCGACCATGTCGAAGGGAGTGCCGCCCAGCGCTCGCGCGGCCTCGGGATCGGAAGCGAAGGCGAAGCTGGCGTCCGGATCCACGAACCGGCGGATCAGCCAGGCGCAGGCGGTGCGGTCGATGTGCGGCCGGGGCCTAGTCACCCACAGCACGGCGCCCTCCACCCTGCTCGGCACCCGCGGCCCGCTCCAGTTCGGCCCCGATCTCCTGCAGCGCCGCGGCAGCGGCCGCCGCGCCGGGCGCGCGGAACCAGTCCCGCCGGCGCTCCAGGCGGAGCGCCCGCTTGAGCCCGTCAAGCCGGCGGAGCGCGTGCGCGACGGCGCCCGGTCGGGGGACGCGACGCCGCGTCCCGCCGCGCCGGTTACCCACGACGGCGTCCCGGATCTCGCGGGCCGCCGCGGCGATCTCGGCGTAGCGCTCGTCCGCCTCGCGTCGGAAGTGGTCGACGACCCGCCGGTCCTGGTCGGCCGAGAGGGCGGTCGCCTCCCACACCAGCGCAGTGCCGCCCTGTTCCTCGATCTCCTGGGCGAGCCACTCGAGCGCCTCGCGGGTCTCGTCGCCGGCCGGGAGCACCCAGACGCTGTCGTGCAGCAGCACCGCGCCGATCCGGCGCAGACGGCGCCAGACGCCGAGCCGAAGTCGGCTGGGCTCACGGGGCAGGCGCGACGAGAGGAGGAGCCAGGCGGGGCGGTTCATGATGAAGACAGTGTAACCGATGTTACACTATACCGCCACGTCCTTGGGCTCGACCGGCAGCCCCGCCGCGCGCCATGCGGCCCAGCCGCCGGTGAGCGCGCGGGCCTTCGACCATCCCGCCCGACGAAGCTCTCGCGCCACCCGGGCGCTTGTGGCTTCGTCCTGTCAGGTACAGTAGAGGACGAGCGTGGCGTGCTGGTCCAGGCGCCGCTCCCGCGCCAGGCGCACGGCATCGTCCGGCAGCAGCCGGATCGCGCCCGCGGCGATGTCCGGATCGTCCCGGTAGCTGCGCTCGGTGCGGACGTCGGCCAGGACCACCGGCTCCCCGGCGCGGCGGAGCTGCTGGAATTCCTCGATTGTGACGCGCTCCGGGACCTCGCCCGCGTGAGGCTGACCGGCGGCCGGCGGCACCGGGGCGGCTGTCGCGCCGGCGGCTCCGGCCGTCCGGGCAGCGCGCTGCAGGTACACGGCGATGCCGCCGCCGTGCACCACGACCGACAGCAGCACGACGAGGCAGGTGATCACGAACAACTGCTCCGCGCCCGGCACTCCCGCGAATACCGCCAGCAGCACCAGCAGCAGCGAGCTCAGGCCCCGTGGTCCGAACAGCGAGATGATCATGCGGCTCCGGCGGTCCACCTCGGAGCGCCGCAGCACCGGCAGCAGCACCGCGGTCCGGAGCAGCAGGGCGACCACGGCGAACAGGAGCACCCGCCAGTCACCCACCAGCGAAAGACCCGTCCAGATGAGACCGGTGCCGAACGCCACGAAGGTGAGCAGCAGGAACATCTCCGCTGACGCCGCACCGTAGTCCCGGAAGCAGTCGCACAACTCCACGTCGAGCCACGCGATCACGATCCCCGCGAAGAACGCCGCCAGGAACCCGCTCCCGCCCACCGACTCGGCCACGGCGTACGCGGTCAGCGCCACGCCGAGGGCGTAGAGCGACTCGTAGTCGCGGCGGACGCCCACGCGCCGGCGGACCTGGTCGAGGATCGTGATCGCGACATACCCGGTGAGCGCGCCGAGCGCCGGACCGAGCAGGAAGAGGCCGACCACGTGCTGCATCACCTGCCGGTCCGCCGCGCCGCTTCCGCCGCCTCCGATCGCCAGGATCGCGAGCACCACGATGGGGAGCAGGATCGCGTCGTTCATCCCGCTCTCGAGCCGGAGCCCCAGTCGGGCCGGGGCTGGGAGCTCGGGGCGCCGCAACAGCGTGCCGAGGAGCACGGGATCGGTCGAGGCGAGCGCCGCGCCGAGGATGGCGGCCATGGCGGGCGAGAGGCCGAGGATGGCCCATGCGGCCACGGCGATGAGCGCGGCCGGGAGCAGGGTCCCGGGACCGAGGATGAGCGCCGCCAGCCGCCGGTGGAGGCGCATCTCGCCGGTGTCGGCCCCCACCGCGTCGCTGAAGAGCACGAACAGCAGCGCCAGCGTGGCGATCGCGCGAAGCGTCGGCGAGGCGAGCCCGAAGTCGATCAGGTCGAGGCCGGCGGGCCCCAGCACCAGTCCGACCAGCAGGAAGACGGCGACCTCGGGGAAGCCGGAGCGCTCGACCGCGCCCGAGAGGAGCGACGAGACGATGATGACGATGCCGACCATCGCCAGCAGGGCGCCGAAGTGCGGATCCATCATGGTCTCAAGTATGGCGTGCCTCTGGCGCGATGCGCCAGGCGCGAGGTAACCTCCGCATCATGCCTTCTGCCGAGCCGCTTGGCATCGCCGTCGTCCTCACGATCGCGGGCATCCTGA
>DASUXW010000007.1:0-9123 GCA_036377715.1 Gemmatimonadales bacterium | reverse complement strand
CCCGCATCAAGACGCGGGACATCGTCATCTTCACCCGCCAGTTCGCGACCATGATCAACTCGGGCCTGCCGCTGGTCCAGTCGCTCAACATCCTGGCGGCCCAGACCGAGAACAAGGCGCTGGCAGACGTCACCCGGGCCGTGGTGTACGACGTCGAGAGCGGCAACACTCTGGCCGACGCCTTCTCCAAGCACCCCAAGGCGTTCCCGGCGCTCTACGTCAACATGGTGGCCGCCGGCGAAGCGGGCGGTATCCTCGATACCATTCTGCTCCGGCTCGCCACCTTCCTGGAAAAGAACGACGCCCTGATCCGCAAGGTGAAAGGCGCCATGATCTACCCAGGCGTCATCATGTCGGTGGCGGCGATCGCGATCACAATTCTCCTCGTGTTCGTGATCCCGACCTTTCAGAGCATGTTCGCCTCGGCCAACCTGGAGCTCCCGCTCCCGACGCGCGTGGTCATCGGGCTCTCGCAATTCCTGATCGGCTACTGGTGGGCCATCCTGCTGGCCATCGCCGGCGTGGTGTTCGGGATTCGGAGCTACTACGCGACGCCGGCGGGCCGGCTGCAGATCGACGGCCTGCTGCTCAAGGCCCCGGTGCTGGGCGACGTGATCCGGAAGTCGGCGGTCTCGCGCTTCACCCGGACGCTGGGCACCCTGGTGAGCTCGGGCGTGAGCATCCTCGAGGGGCTCGAGATCACCGCCAAGACGGCGGGCAACCAGGTGGTGCACAATGCGGTGATGGAGTCGCGCCAGAGCATCGCGGGCGGCGAGACCATCGCGGCCCCGCTCGAGAAGTCCAAGGTGTTCCCGCCCATGGTGATCAGCATGATCGCCGTGGGCGAGCAGACCGGCGGCCTCGACGAGATGCTGAGCAAGATCGCCGACTTCTACGACGAAGAAGTGGACGTGGCGGTGAGCGCGCTGCTCTCGCTGATGGAGCCGGCGATGATCGTGATCCTGGGTGTGATCGTGGGCGGGATGGTCGTCGCCATGTACCTGCCGATCTTCGACATGATGAACGCAGTTCAGTAGGACGGGCGGACGACTTTGCCTTCAACTCGAGGAGTGCAGAATGATCGGGCGCTCTTTCATTGTCTCCGCCGCGGTGCTCACGCTGCTGGCGCTGGAGGCGGCACCCGCGCAGGCGCAGCATCCGCAGACGCGCCAGGGGTTCTGGTTCACTGGCGGGCTGGGGTATGGCAGTCTGGGATGCGAGAACTGCGACGGGCGTGAAGGCTCGATCAGCGGCGGTCTGGCCATCGGCGGCACCCTGAACCAGAAGTGGCTGCTGGGGGTGGGCACCAACGGCTGGACCAAGAGCGAGAACGGCGCGACCCTGACGGTCGGCACCCTGGCCGCGCTGGTCCGTTTCTATCCCTCCGCGACCGGCGGTTTCTTCATCACCGGCGGCCTGGGGATCGGCTCGATCCACGCGGAGCTCTCCGGCCTCGGCGGCGACACGGAGACAGGCGCCGGGGCTCTGCTCGGTGTAGGGTACGATATCCGGGTCAGTCAGAACGTCAGCCTGACGCCGTTCTGGAACGGGTTCGCCACCAGCACCTCCAACGCGGACGCGAACGTGGGGCAGCTCGGGCTCGGCGTGACGGTGCACTAGCAGCGACAGCGATCGGAGGAACGGCAGTGCGGCGGGGCGGAGCGCGAGCTCCGCCCCGCTTGTGCCTGCGCGGTCCCGAGGTCGCTCGGCCAGGAGCCGGCGTGCTCGACGGTGGGCTCGCGAGGTGCGTGCCGTCGGCGTCCCCGGGGTGGTTACGCCCTGCACGCTGCTGCCCTCGTAACGGCCCCCGTCGCCCCACGTGAGCACCAGGTCGGCGCACCGGATGACTGCGGCCGGCGGGGAGGGCGGCCGCGGGAGCGGTGCGTGGCTCGTGGAGGTGCGGCGGGCACGACCGCGGCATCACCTGATCGATGCCGCGGCCGTCATGAGATCGCCGCTTGGTCACCGCGTGAAGAAGGAGAATCCCACCGTCAGCAACAGCTCGTCGGTGCTGGCGAATGTATCGGTCTCGAAGCCGTGAGCATAGGCCGCTTCCAGCCGAGCCGCCATGCGCTCGGCCACGGGCAGCTTCACGCCGAGACCTCCACCGAGGTTGAACTGCGTTTCGCGGGCGCCGCCGACGTCGATCAACGAGAGCCCGCCGAACGGCCGGAGGTACGGCTGCGAACGATCCCGGTCGCCGCTGAAGTGCACCAGCACGCCCAGTGCCGCCGTGATGGTGGTCAGCGCATCGTCACTCTCGGCCTTCAGGTAGTTGAGGGCGACCCGCGGCTCGACCTCGGCGCGATCGCTCACGAAGAAGCCCGCGCGCAGATCCTGCACCGGGATGCTGATCGTGGTGACCGTCGGATTCGACAGGGTGAAGGAGGCGCCCGCATCGAGCCCGAGCTCGACGGGGTGGCCCTGTGCCAGGGCCGGAGCGGTGAGGCACAGCGAGCCGACCAGGACCGCGAGGACACAGGAATGCGCGCGCATACTCCCTCCAGGGTTGGACTCGAATGGCCGCCGGCGGGGCGCCGGTGGCCGGGAGCAAACCTCCACGGGCAGGGTGAAGCCATCGTGAAGTGGACAGGAACGCCCGCTCGCGGCCCTTGAGCTCACTCCCCGGGCCCCACCACCGGGGTCGGCCTGGTGCGATTGGTCGTCGTCCCATCCCCGAGCTGCCCGAATGCGTTCCCGCCCCAGCAGTACGCCTCCCCGGTGGACGTCTTCCCGCACGTTTCGGAATACGCGGTGCTCAGCTGCCGGAACCGGAGCCCGCCGGTGACCGCGACCGGCATGAGGCGATCGGTGGTCGTGCCGTCGCCGAGCTGCCCGGAGAAGTTCTGGCCCCAGCAGTACGCCTGGTTCTCGGTCGTCTCGCCGCAGCTCTGGGATGCGCCCGCGGTCACTCGCTCGAAGCTGATCCGGCCGGCGACCCGGCGCGGCCAGAAACGGCGATAGGTCCTTCCGTCGCCGATCTGACCATAACCGCCGCTGCCCCAGCAGAAGGCGCGGTCGGTGGTCGTGACGGCACAAGTGTGAAAGTTGCCGGCGTCGATCTGACGGAATCGGTGCCCCCCCGCCACCGCGGTGGCCACGGAGCGCGAAGCCGCGTTGCTGCTGTCGCCGATCTGACCGTCGCGGTTGTTGCCCCAGCAGTACGCACGGTTGTCCAGCGTGATGCCGCAGGCGTGCCACTCGCCGAGGGTTACCTGCCGGAACTGGAGCCCTCCCGCGACCGCGACCGGGCTGAAGGCGCTCATGTTGCTGCCGTCGCCGAGCTTGCCGTAGAGATTGTCACCCCAGCAGTAGGCCCGGTTGTCCGGATAGGTGACTCCGCAGGTAAAGAACACGCCGGCTTCCACCTGCCGGAACCGCAGCCCGCCCGCGACCGCCACCGGTACCAGGCTCCTGTTCGATCCCGTGCCGTCTCCCAGTTCACCGAACTGGTTGAGGCCCCAGCAGTAGGCACGGTACTCGAGCGTCACGCCGCACGTATGTCCCTCGCCTTCATCAGCGCTGATGTTGCGGAAGCGCAGGCCGCCGGCCACGGCGTGCGGCGTCGGATGACGGGTGGCCGAGCCGTCCCCCAGTTCACCGTCGAAGTTCGCGCCCCAGCAATAGGCCGTGTTCTCGATGGTGATGCCGCAGCTATGGCCAGTCCCTGCACTCACCTGCCAGAACGTCAACGGGGCGGCAGCGGTCGCGAGCGCGGGCCCTGCGGCCGAAGCGGTGGAAGAAGTGGGGTCCTCGCGACAGCTCGAACCGACCACGGCCAGCAAGACTGCGGCGGCGGCCCATGTGACGGTGCGCATGCGCCCTCCGGGGGCGGGTGTCAGGATGTGGGCACGAAGTCTCCACGTGCGGTATCAAGCCGGCGTCAAGCGGCCAACGCCCACCCCCGCTATTTTCACCCCATGCAGCGCCATCTGATGAAGTCCAAGATCCACCGCGCCACCATCACCGCGGCGGACCTTCATTACGAAGGCTCCCTGACCCTGGACCAGGACCTGATGGACGCCGCCGATCTGGTGGCCCACGAGAAGGTCCAGGTTGTCAACGTCAACAACGGCGCCCGCTTCTCGACCTACGTCATCCCCGGTCCCCGCGGCCCCGGTGCCCTTCAGCTCAACGGCGCCGCCGCTCGGCGCGGCCTCCCGGGCGACCTCGTCATCGTGATCGCCTACGCGATGATGGCGGAGAAGGAGCTGGCGCAGTTCCGACCTCGCGTGGTGTTCGTGGACGAGCGCAACCAGGTCGTCCGACCGCCGCTCCGGGCGGAGCATTGATCCCCGTGGGGCGGCATTCATGGGCGTGACCCGCCGGGAGTTTGCCGCCACCGCTCTTTCGTCTCTCGCCGGCGCGGCCGCCCTCGGCCCCGGTGGCGCCCCGCTCGCGGCTTCCGAAGCCCCCGATCCCTGTAACCCTCCCGAAGCCATCCGCCGCCTGCATTCCATGACCGCCGGCGTCGAGCCGATCGGCGACGCCGAGCGGAGCGCCCGCGTCGTGAAGGCGCAGCGGCTCATGGCCGAGCAGAAGATCGCCGCCCTGGTGATCGAGCCCGGCAGCTCGATGATCTACTTCACCGGCGTGCGCTGGGGGCTGTCGGAACGCACCTTTGCCGCCGTGCTTCCCGCGCGCGGCGAGCCGGGCTGGATCTGCCCCGCGTTCGAGGAGGCGCGCGCCCGCGAACGGACCGGCCGGGACGCCGACCTCCGGGTCTGGCAGGAGGACGAGAGCCCGTCCCGCCAGCTCGCCGGCCTGCTTCGCGATCGGGGGGCCGCTGGCGGCAAGGTCGGGATCGAGGAGGAGGTGCGGTTCTTCGTCGCCGATGGGCTCCGCCACGAGCTGGCCGGCGCCGAGCTGGTGAGTGCCGTCCCGGTCGTGTCGGGCTGCCGGATGTACAAGTCCCCCGCCGAGCTGGCGCTCATGCAGCGCGCGAGCGACATGACCATCGCCGCATTCAAGGCGGCGTTCGCCACGCTGCGCGAGGGGATGACGCAGTACGATCTGCAGAACACCATGCTCGCGGCGCTCGGGCAGGTGGGCGGCGACGATCCCTGGGCGCTGGTGGGCCTGGGCGCCGCCTCGGCGTTTCCGCACGGGAGCGTGCAGCCGCAGCGGCTCCGCGAGGGCGACATCGTCCTGCTCGACGCCGGCTGCGCGCTGCACGATTACCAGTCGGACATCACCCGCACCACCGTCTTCGGCACGCCCACCACGCGCCAGCGCGAGATCTGGGCGCTCGAGCGCCGCGCCCAGGACGCCGCCTTCGCCGCCGCGAAGATCGGCGCGACCTTCGACTCGGTGGACGCCGCGGCGCGCAAGGTGATCACCGACGCCGGGTTCGGACCCGGCTACAAGGTGCCCGGCCTGCCGCACCGGACCGGCCACGGAATCGGCCTCGATGGGCACGAGCGGCCCTACGTCGTCCGGGGGAACACCACGCGCGTCGCGCCGGGGATGTGCTTCAGCGACGAGCCCACGATCGCGATCTACGGGGAGTTCGGGATCCGGCTCGAGGACTGCATCTACGTGACCGACGACGGGCCGCGATTCTTTTCCAGGCAGAGCGAGGCGATCGACCGGCCGCTCGGCTGAAGGTGACCACCGGAGGCGTTCGGGAAGCGGGGCCCTCGCGAACCCGAATCGCTCCGTGGCCGTTTCCCTGCCTTCCCTGCCTCCGGGGTGAATCCGCTTGACCGGACGAACTAGTCAACTATATTCACATCCAGTTGAATAGCCCTCGGAGCCCCGATGCCCGTGCCACTCCCTGTCGACCTGCTGACCCCCGCCTGCGCCGCCGAGCTGCTGGCGCATGCCGAAGGCGCCCGGCTCGTCGACGTGCGCACCCCCGGCGAGTACGCCGCGGTGCACATTGCCGGCGGGTGCAACATCCCGCTCGACGGCCTCGGCGAGCACCTTGAGGGGCTCCGGCAGAGTTCCGGCCCCGTGCTCCTGGTCTGTCAGTCGGGCGCGAGGGCGCGCCGCGCCGAGGAGCAGCTCCGCCGGGCCGGCGTACGGGGCCTCCGTCTGCTCGACGGCGGCATCGCCGCGTGGATCGCGGCCGGGCAGCCGGTGATCCGCGGGACGCGCCGGCTCTCGCTGGAGCGCCAGGTGCGGATCGCATCCGGCGCGCTGGCGGCACTCGGCGGCGCGCTCGCGCTCACCGTGAGCCCCTGGTTCGCGCTGGTGCCCACCCTCGTGGGTGGGGGTCTGGTGTTCGCCGGCCTGACCGACACCTGCGGGATGGCGCTGCTGCTCGCGCGGCTGCCCTACAACCGCGCGGCCTGCCGGGACGTGCCTGCCGCTGGCTGCTGTACCGGCTGACGGCGCCATGGATCTGCTGGGGTTCGTTCTCGCCGCGGTGGTCGGCCTCGCGCTCGGCCTGTTGGGCGGCGGCGGGTCCATCCTCACGGTGCCCATTCTGGTCTATGCGCTCGGCTTCGCGCCCAAAACGGCGATCGCGATGAGTCTCCCGATCGTAGGCGCCATTAGCCTGGCCGGCGGGATCGGTCATTGGCGAGCCGGCAATGTGCGGCTCGCGAGCACACTCGCGTTCGGACTCATAGCCATGGCCGGAGCCTTCGCCGGCGCGCGGCTCGGCGGGCTGCTGAGCGGCGCGGCGCAGTTGGTGATCCTGGCCGCGGTGATGCTTGCGGCTGCGGTATCCATGTTCCGCGGCCGGGCTCTGACGGGTCTCGACACCCACATCGGCCGGCGCGGTGCGACGGCGCTTCTGCTCGTCACCGGCGCGGCCGTGGGTGTTCTCGCCGGCCTGGTGGGCATCGGTGGCGGGTTCCTGATCGTCCCCGCGCTGGTGCTGCTGGCCGGCCTGCCGATGAATCAGGCGGTGGGCACCTCGCTGGTGGTGATCGCGATGAACTCGGCCGCGGGCACGCTGGGCCATCTGGGACAGGTCTCGCTCCCCTGGGGCTTCATGGCGGGCTTCGTCGCGGTGGCCATCGCAGGTGTGCTCATGGGTGCGGCGCTGGTGAAGCACGTGCCGCACTACCGGCTCCAGCGGACCTTCGCGGGCTTCCTCGTGGCCGTCGGCCTCTTCATTCTATATCAGAATCGCGCCGCGTTCGGTGCCGGCCCCGTGCCGGCGGCCGTCGTGGACGCGCGTTAGCCCGGAGAGACCTCGATGCTGCTCAAACGCTTCTACGATCCCAAGCTCGCCCAGGCCAGCTACCTCGTGGGCTGCGCCGCGACCGGCGAGGCGCTGGTGGTGGATCCGAACCGCGACGTGGACCAGTACGTCACCGCGGCCGACGACGAGGGCCTCCGGATCTCCCACGTCACCGAGACCCACATTCACGCCGACTTCGTCTCGGGTAGCCGCGAGCTGGCCGCGCGGACCGGTGCCAGCCTGTACCTCTCCGACGAGGGGGGCCCCGATTGGCGCTACGCCTTCGCCGCGCGCGACGGCGCCGTGCTGCTCCGGGACGGCGACCCGTTCATGGTGGGCACCGTCCGGGTCGAGTCGCTGCACACGCCGGGACACACCCCCGAGCACATGACGTTCCTCATTACCGACACCGCGACCACCGAGCGGCCGATGGGCGCCTTCACCGGCGACTTCATCTTCGTGGGCGACGTGGGCCGTCCCGACCTGCTCGAGCGGGCGGCGAAGGTCGCCGGCACGATGGAGGCCGGTGCGCGCACGCTCTACCACTCGATCCAGCGCTTCAAGGGCCTCCCCGACTGGCTGCAGCTCTGGCCCGGCCACGGCGCCGGCTCCGCCTGCGGCAAGGCGCTCGGCGCGGTCCCGCAGTCCACACTGGGCTACGAGCGGATCGCCAACTGGGGACTCGAGGACATGCTGGAGGACGAGTTCGTGGAGCGCGTCCTCGCGGGGCAGCCCGAGCCGCCGCGCTACTTCGCGGCGATGAAGCGCATCAACCGCGAGGGCCCGCCGGTGCTGGGCGGCGCCCGCCGGCCGCCGCTCCTGCCCGCGTCTGCCATCCTGGGCCTGGTGGACGAGGGCGCGCTGGTGATCGACACCCGCGCGGCCGATGCCTACGCCGGCGAGCACGTCCCCGGGACCATCAACATCCCGCTCACCCGCTCGTTCAATACCTGGGCAGGGTGGCTGATTCCCTATGACCGCGACTTCCATCTGCTGGTGGAGGACGACAGCCGCCTCGACGAGGCGGTGCGGGACCTGTCCATGATCGGTCTGGACCGGGTGGCGGGCTATCTCCGGCCCGAGGCGCTCGAGGCGTGGACCGCGGCGGGCCGTACGCAGTCGGTGACGAAGCAGATGTCGGTGGACGAGCTCGCGGCGGCAATGCAGGCCGGCGAGGTGAGCGTGCTCGATGTGCGCGATCCCGCCGAGTGGGCCGGCGGGCATCTGCCCGGCGTGGCCAACCTGCCGCTCGGCTACCTCGAGGAGCGGCTGGCCGAGGTGCCGCGCGATCGGCCGGTGGTGGTGCACTGCCAGGGCGGCGGGCGCTCGGCGATCGCCGCGAGCGTGCTCGAGGCGCGCGGGGTCGACGCGGTCAATCTGACCGGCGGCTATCGGGGCTGGGCCGGGGCTGGGTGGCCGGTCGAGCGGCCGGAGGAGAGGGAGCGATGCGGAAGCGGCCGATGACCGTCCAGCAGCTGGTGCTCGTGGCTGACCGGTTCAAGGTACTGGCCGAGCCGGCGCGGCTGCAGTTGCTGCAGGCCCTGATGGCGGGCGAGCGCACCGTGGGCGAGCTCACCGAGGGCACCGGCCTCTCGCAGGCCAACGTGTCGAAGCACCTCCAGCTCCTGCTGGCGCACGGGCTGGTGGCGCGTCGCAAGGCGGGACTCTTCGCATACTACTCGCTGGCCGACGAGAGCGTGTTCCAGTTGTGTGAGCTGGTGTGCACCAGGCTCGAAACCGCCGCCCGCGATCGGCAGCGGCAGCTCGCGCGGGGGTAGGGGGCGGGCGGAGCGCCGCTTACTTCCCCGCCCGCACCGCGGTGTCCGCCGGCGCGAGCTGGTCGCCGGTGTACGCCTCCACCCGGTATACGGTCGTGCCCGTGTCCGTCTTCACCCAGAACCCCGCCTTGGTCGAATCGAACAGCAGCTTCACGATCGGCGTCCCGTCCTTGCGCGCGAGGGTGACCGTCCGGTCTGGCCGGGCGAACT
>DASUXW010000006.1:0-9698 GCA_036377715.1 Gemmatimonadales bacterium | reverse complement strand
GCTGCCGCACCGGCGGCTCACCATCTACCGCGCCATGAGCGCGAGCCCCGGCAGCGGACCCATCACCTTCAAGTTCACCAACCAGGTCTCCAACCTGGAGTGGATCGTCTCGCAGTGGGACGGGGTGGAGACCAGCGGTGTCAACGGTGCGGGAGCCATCGTGCAGACCGGCTCCAACCGGGCCAATTCGGTGAACGGCCTCGACGTGACGCTGGCCCCGTTCGCGAACCCCGCCAACGTGGCGCTCGGCGCGTTCGGGGTGAACAGCCAGACGGCCGTGATCACACCTGCCGCAGGCTTCATTGAGATCGACGAGCAGCCGGCCAACGAGGGAACCCGAGGCGACCTCCAGACCGAGTGGGCGGTGAACCGGCCCACCGTCGGGGCCACCTGGAACTTCCTCAAGGGCGGGGCGCTCGGGATCGAGATCAGAGCCCGGTGACTGGGCGTCACTTCCCGTACAGCCAATCGGTATAGGCGAACATGCGGCCACTGTTGCCCGGCTTGACCGGATAGCTGCTGCCGTAGGTGGCGTTGACGACATAGCCCGCGAAGTAGGCCACCGACTCCGCGTTCCAGGTGCCGGTGCGCACCAGGAAGTTGACCACCCGCCGGATCTGGCTCGAGTTGACGCTCCAGGCCGGGTAGCCTGCGCGACCCAGCAGCATCGCCTGAACCACGAGTCCGCTCACCGCCTCGTTGACGTAGCCCGCGTCGGGCGTCGTCGTGTTGCCCGAGCGCGAGGCATCCTCGACCGGCGCCCCGTTGTGGTCCGGGTTGCCGCAGTGGCCAGGCTCGATGGCGAAGTACTTGGTGCAGTTCCAACCGGCCAGGTAGTCGGACGTGGGCTGGAACGTGTGGGTCCCGTCGCCGTAGCCCTTGAAGATGGCCCAGTCCTGCGCCAGCGCGGCCGCGTCGCCGAGGTAGCGGTCAGCCGCGATGGTGGACGCCAGGGCCCAGATGCCCCAGTTGTTGGAGCTGTTGCCCGCAGTAAACCGGAGCTGGTCCCAGCGGCTGTGGCCGCCGACGTCCCGGGTGCGGATCTGCCTCACCCAGCTCACGAACGCCGCGTCGCGGTACCTCACGTAGTCGGCGGCCAGGATCCATCCCCCGAGCTGGCGGCCGAGCGCGAGCACGGCGCTGCTACAGCCGTCGCGCTGGGTGGCCACGGCGGCGCGGATGGCGCTGATCACCTTCGTCCGGTAGGCCGCGTTGCCGGTCCGGGCATAGACCAGCGCGCCCGCGAGCGCCTGGACGTCGGCCTTGTTGCCCCGGTCGCAGAGATCCGGCCGGCTCCAGCTGCCTGCGGCGACCGACCGCACGGCATCCCACGGCGCCCCGGTCGTGGGGAGGCCGGCGACGGGGGGACCGAGGTAGCCGGCGGTCGCTGTCACCGCCGCGGCCGGGGCGGTGGCGTCGGTGATGCCGCCTTCCTCCCTGCAGCCGAGGCTCAGGGCGAGAATCGACAGGGCCGCGCATCGGCGCAGCGTGGCGGGGCTCCAGAGGTGCGGCGCGTGCCGTCCCGGACGGCTCGGCTGCCGCGCGCCCCGCATCGAGGCGTGTGTCATACGTGGAATGTCCCCTCCCCGATCGGGGAGTTCAGAAGGGTGGCGCTGGCTCGCGGCAGAGAAGGGCCAGCGTGCGGCACGGCCGCACCGGTGGCTCGTCAGTAGGGGTACTGACGCGAAGGGGCAGATGCCCCGGGGCTATGACGGTTGGGGGTGCTCTGCGGCCGGCAACCCATCCGCAGGGCGCGATGGAATGGTCACCGGGAACAGCGCCATCTCGCTATCAAGGCTCGCGCCGGCACAGAACGTCGGCGTGCGTGCATGCCTTGTCAAGTGACGGAGATCACACCGCGAAAGATCTGGCACTCGATGTCAACAAACTCGACGGAAGTTTGTTACATTCTACCGGCGTGTCTCACCCCAACGCTTCAGTGATTACGGCGTTAGTGGAACACACGCGTGGTTGCACAGAGCTCGCTGTCAAGTTTGTGCCGATTGCCCCGGCCGAGGACGCCCGTACTTTGGGCCTCGGGTGCAAGGGAGGAGCGCGGGACGGGTATGGTTGTGCCCACCACCTCACATCCGAGGAGGGCGCCCATGTTCGTCCGTAGGGCTGCTCTGGCTCTGAGCGCCGCCATCCTGTTGGGATGCCAGGACAAGATCGACCCCACCGAACCCGCTGCACCACCGGAAACCATGCAACCCGCTGCGACCGCCGCCGCCGCCGTCACCCTCGTCGGTGCGGGCGACATCGCCACCTGCTCGTCCAACGAGGACGAGGCCACCGCCAAACTGCTCGACAACATTCCCGGCACGGTGTTCACCGCCGGCGACAACGCGTACACCGACGGATCGGACAGCCAGTTCGCCAACTGCTACGGGCCCACGTGGGGCCGGCACAAGGCACGCACGCGGCCGACACCGGGGAACCACGACTATCACACGTCGGGGGCGGCCGGCTACTTCGGCTACTTCGGCGCCGCGGCAGGCGAAGCGGGGAAGGGGTACTACAGCTACGACCTGGGTGCCTGGCACGTGGTCTCGCTCAACAGCAACATCAGCATGAGCGCCGGATCGGCGCAGGAGAAGTGGCTCCGGGCCGATCTCGCGGCGAGCTCGCAGCGGTGCACCATCGCGTACTGGCATCACCCCCGCTTCAGCTCCGGCACCAAGCACGGGAACTTCAGTGCCGCGCAGCCCATCTGGCAGGCTCTGTACGACTACGGCGCGGAGATCGTGATCTCCGGGCACGAGCACAACTACGAGCGCTTCGGCCCCCAGACGCCCACGGGCGTCAGAGACGACGCGAATGGAATCCGCGAATTCGTCGTCGGCACCGGCGGCGTAGGTCACTACGCAGGTTACAGCAAGCAGGCGAACAGCGAGGTCTTCAACGGGACCGCCTCGGGCGTCCTGAAGCTCACGCTGTCCGACAGCAGCTATACCTGGGAATTCGTTCCCATCGCGGGACAGAACTTCACCGACAACGGCAGCGGGAGCTGCCATGGCGCCGGGTCAGCACCGCCGGCCCCAACGCCGGCGGATTCGACGCCAAGCGACACTACGACGGCGCCGCCCCCGCCCGCGCCTCTGCCGCCGCCGCCGTCCGACAGCGTGACCCCCGGCCGGGCCACACGGCTGACCCTCACGCCCGCGGACACGGTCCCGGTGGGGCCGATCGGAGGGAGCATCCAGCTCCTCGGCCGTGCCTTCAACGGCTCGACCGAAGTGGCGACGCCTATCAAGTGGTGGGTCGCTTCCTCCGGCTCGATCGCGAGCCTGAGCAGCACGCTCTGCACGTCACCCTGCTACGTCACGGTGACGGCCAAGGCCCTCGGCACCACCAAGGTGATCATCCATGAGTACGTGAAGGACGCCACCTCGACGTGGGACACGACCTGGGTCAGGGTGACCAGCACAGCGCCAGCGCCGGTACCCGCGCCGGTGCCGCCGGACACGAGCACACCGCCCGATACCACCACGCCGCCGCCACCCACGCTGTCGCAGGTGGTGCTGACGCCGGCATCGGTCGCGCTGAGCACCGGACAGCTCCAGCAGTTCGCGACCTACGGCAGGATGTCGAACGGCGACAGCGTGGCGGTGGGCGTGACGTGGTCCGTGAGCGGTGGAACGATCACCGCGAACGGCTCCTACACGGCGGGATCCACACCCGGAAGCTATCGGGTGATCGCGGCCTCCAGCGGCAAGGCGGATACGTCCGCGGTGACGGTGACCGCACCGCCGCCATCCGATACCGTTTCGCCGCCTCCGCCTCTGCCTCCGCCACCTCCGCCGGCGGGCTCATCCCTCGGCCCGGACGTGTCGGGTCTTCCGACCTCGGGCGGGGCCTGGGATGCGGTTCTCGCCACCGCCAGAGGTACATGGACCGCACCGGACCTGTGCGACAAGAACAACAAGGCCGATGTACAGGCGCTGGCAGGCGCTCTGGTCTACGCCCGCACCGGCGACGCCACGTACCGCACCAAGGTCATCAATGCCGTCCGCGCCGCCGTCGCCACCCAGCGCGACGGCTGCAGCAGCGCGGCCCTTTCGCTCGGCCGCCAGCTCGGTGGGTGGGTGCTGGCCGCCGACTACGCCGGCTATCGGGACGCCGCATTCGTCCAGTGGGTAAGTCAGATCCGCACCCGTGAGATCGGCGGCCACGGCCGCTGGCACCAACTCCGTTTCACCGCGGGGAACAGCGCCAACAACTGGGGCATCTGGGCGCTCGCCTCGATGATCGCGGCCGACCGCTATCTCGGCGACGCGACCGCGCTGGCGCAGGACTGGGCCATCTTCAAAGGCTACGGCGACGGAACCTGGAAGGGCTTCCAGCCCACGGCCGACTACATGCCCGGCTGGAACTGCACGACCTATTTCGCCATCGAGCCGGGCCACTGCGGCGACCCGGACCACAACGGGGCGCCGGTCGAGGATGCCTCGCGCAGCGGGAACACCACCTCGCCGCATCCCGGCTACGTCAACGAGGCGCTCAGCGGCCTCGCGGTGCAGGCGATGCTGCTGGACCGCGCGGGCATGCCGGCCTGGTCGGTGAACTCGAGCCAGATGCGCCGGCTGGCCGATTTCCTGGTGCGTACCGGCACCTGGAACGCGGAGCCGGTGGCCTACTTCGCCGGCTACATCGTGAACGCCGCCTACGGCAGCAGCTACCCGGTCAAGCCGGGCAACGGCGGCCGGATGTTGGGCTACACCGACTGGCTGTACGGAAGGTGATCTGACCATTCTGCCGTGAGACGGAGCCCGCAGTCAGGGCTCCGTTCTCACGGTGCTCACCAGGGCACGGGCCGCAGCGCCTCACGCCACCTGTGCCGGAGGCGGAGCTGCGGCTCTGTCCGCGTGATAGGCCTGCTCGACCGCGCGCAGGTGGTCGGCCAGGCGAGCCCCGTTCCGCCACAGGTCCAGCGCGTCTTCGGCGAACCGCCGCGCGTCCTCCGCGAACCGCCGGCGCAGCGCCGCGTCGAGCAGCAGCCGCTCGATCGCGGCCGCCATGGCCGGCACGTCCTTCGGCGGCACCAGGATGCCGCACCGGCCGTGGTCGAGCAGCTCCGGGATGCCGGAGACGTGCGACGCGACCACGGGCGTCCCCACGGCCATCGCCTCCTCGATGACGTTGGGCTTCGCGTCGCCGAGCCCGCTCGAGGGGTGGACGAAGACGGCCGCCTGCCGCATGGCGAGCCGGACGCCGTCGCCGCTGAGCCAGCCACGGAACGTCACGTGCTCGGCGATGCCGAGCTGCCGGGCAAGGTCCCGGAGCGGGCCTGCTTCGTCGCCATCGCCGACCAGCTCCAGTTGGACGTCCACTCCGCGCCGGACCAGCTCCGCGATGGCGCGGATCAAATAGTCATAGCCCTTGGTCGCGACGAACCGGCCGACCCCGATGACGCGCCGCGGGTCGCGATCCTCGGGGGCGTAGACGAACTCGCTCAGATCCACGCCCATGTGATTGATGTGGATCTTGTGCGCGAAGCGATCGTAGATGTCGCCGAACTGCTCCTGCAGGTAGCGCTGGTTGAACTCGCAGACGGTCACGATGCTGTCCGCGTACAGCAGCTTCTGCCGCAGATAGATCTTGTTGAAGTACAGATCCGCCCCGGCGTGGAGCTGGAAGGTGAACGGGATCGCGCGTCCCGCGAACCGGTGGGCCAGACAGGCGCAGGTGGCGGGATAGTGCCCCCAGTAGGAGAACACCTGGTCGTACCTGTCGCCGAAATGTGCGGCCCAGGCCCAGGCGAGCGGGACGACATACATGCTCTTGGCCAGCGGCGGCACTCCGGCCCGGACCGCGGAGGAGCCCACGGCGGCGGTGTCGCGCAGGAAGTCCATCGCCCGCTCCATCGGCGCCCGGCCGAAGGAGCGAAGCAAGGTCTTCGAATCGATGTGGTGGACCCGGTCGCGGGGGAGCACGCGTTCGTCCAGAATGGCCGGAACGTACGACCAGAGGCTCGGGTCGTAGCGGTGGATGGGGAACACGTCCACCTCGATGCCGGCATCGATCAGGGCCCGCATGTCTCGTGCGAAGAACGTGGACACACGGCCCGGGAATCGGGTGGTGAACACGGCCAGTCTCATTGCCGGGATCCTCGGTTGGGGGTGTCGTCCATCGCCAGGGTGCCGCTCGCCAGCGCACAGCCCAGGATCAGCCAGAGCAGCGGGCCGGCGATCCGGTTCTCGCTCATATTGCCCGCCAGCACGGCGAGCAGCAGGGCCAGCGGCACGACGCCGCGGGGGCTCGCCCGCGCGGCCCAGGCCGACTGCACGCAGAGCCACAGCCCGAGGCAAAAGGGGATCGCGCCGAGCAGGCCGCTCGCGGTGAGGACCTCGAGCATGATGTTGTGGGCATCGCGGCGGTCGTGGACGGCGTCGCCCAGGCGGCGCGCCAGCTCGTACTTGTTGGTGATGGGACCCCAGCCCAGGAGCGGCTTCTCGCGGACCATGCCGACCAGAGTGGGGAAGATGTTCTCGCGCTGGGAGAAGCTCCCCTCGGGCACCTTCGCGAGCCGTCCGAGCATCACATCGGACTGCACCACGAGAAGCAGCATGAGGGCGAATCCCAGGAACCCGATCGCCAGATTGCGGATCCGGGTGCGGAGCGTTTGCCCGGTGGAGAGATAGACGAGCATGCCGACCGAGAAGACGACCAGCCCGCCGCGCGAGCCGGTCGCCACCATGCCGACACCGATCAGCGCGACCGCGGCCCAGCCGAGGATGCGGAGCCGGGCCGGTCCCCGCTGCTGGAAGTAGGTCAGCCCGATCAGCGCCAGCAGGCCGATCGCGAGCACGTGCGCGCTCTGATTCGCGTTCTGCCCCAGGGCGGTGACGCGCTCGCCGCCGGTGCCCTGCACGTGCGCCGTGCGGCCGATCCCCAGGAGCGGGAGCGCGGAGCGGACCAGGCAGCCGGCGACGAGCACGCGCAGGACTTTCCGGTAGACTCCCTCCTGCCGCAGGAGATTGAAACAGACCCAGCCGAACAGCGCCCAGAGCAGGAAGAGGAGCGAGCTCTTGGCCACCTCTGCCAGGTACAGCCCTCCGGGATACTCCGGCGCGCGCAACGTGAAGGCGAGCAGCTCGACGCCGAAATAGGCCGCGAACGCGACCATGGCCCAGGGGAGCAGCCGGTAGCAGGTGGCCGGCTGGAGCAGCGTCAGCAGCAGAAAGCATGACCCCGCGATCGTGCTGACCTCGAAGGGGAACCGGTCGGGATACTCCAGCGGGATCAGGAACACCGTCACGTACAGCGCCCAGCGCACCGGCGCCAGGGTCTGTGCGGCATCGTCGGCCGGCGCGAGCGTTTGCGGAGACTGGCGCAGCGCGGCGGTGGTCATGACCCGGTCGCCTCCAGCTCGCGTACCCTGGCCTCGATCCGTCGAGCGATCTGCGCCACGCTCTCGCGATCGGTGCGGATCACCAACACCTCCGGCCCCCGTGCCTCGACCAGCGCACGAACCACCCGGCGGTACGACTCGCGGTAGGTCGCGATGAAGCGGTCGATGCCGTCGTCCGGCAGCGCCTTCGCTGGATGAGGCTGGCGTCGCCCACGCAGCCGTGCCCGCAGGATAGGGTCGGGCGCATCGAGCCAGACGATCAGGTCCAGCATGCGTGCCCACGCCTCGATGGCGCCGCGCCACCAGCGCGCATAGGCGGCGCTCCGGATGCGGTCGGCGCCGAAGACCTGCAACCGGGCCAGCATGTAGACCGCTCCCTCATCGAGGATGACGGCGCCGTCCTGGGTCGGCCGTCCGTCCTGCAGCAGGCGAGAGAGGCTGCCGAGGTAGGTGATCCGCTTCATCTCCTTCCGGAGCAGTCCGCCGTACGGGCGATGCAGCGCGAGGAACGTCGGCGCGAGCGAGAGCGCGGTCGCGATGTGCATGTGCCGCGGCACGCGCAGCCCCGCATGGAGCTGCCGGTCGCCGCCGCCCAGGGCGAGCAGCAGCGACGTCTTGCCGGCGGCCGCCGGCCCGGCGAGCTCGACGACGAGGCGGCGCGTGGGCTGGAGCACCCGGCCGGGCGGCCGGACCGCCTCAAGGGTGGCGATCATCCGGGAACGCCTCCAGCCCCACCGCGGACGACCGGCAGTAGGGGACCCGCTCGGCGACGCTGCGCCAGAGCGCGACGCGGGTCGCGTCGAGATCGTCGTTGACCACGTGGACGGCCACAGGAATCCAGGCGAACACCTGCCGGTAGGCCAGGTAGCGCCGTCGCAGATACTCGACGGAGTACTCGCCCTTGCGCCGGTACGACTCCTCGGGGCCGATGTCGAGGAAGACCGGCACCGCCGGTGTGGGCGTCATGCGTTCGAGCAGCCGCACCCAGAACCACCGCCGCCCGTCCGAGACGTCCACCAGCGTGTCGTAGAAGTACCGATCCATGATCAGCACCCGACCGCGCAGATGCTCGACCACCAGCCGGTAGCACTGAAAGACGACGAGATCCAGGAGGTAGATCCAGCGCCGGAGCGGCTTGTTCCAGACGACCGCGTATCGCAAGCGGTGCAGCACGGGCTTGAGCCGGCCGCCGAGCCCGCCCCCGCCGGCGGCTGCTCCAGTCGGCTCGGCCGAGTGCGCGGGGGCGGGGGCGTGCAGCACCGCGTTCCGCGCCTTCCGGAGATAGGCGTACAGCCCGATGTGGTTGTTCATGTGGAACACGACGACCGGGTGCCCGCGCGCTTCGAGCTTCGCTCTCAGCCAATCGATCAGGGTGGACTTGCCGGCCCCATCCAGTCCGGAAAAGGTGATCAGCACGCGAGCCTCCTCTCGACCTTCAGATGGCGTCCCAGATCGCCCGCTTCACCTGCAGCACGACCTGACGGAGTGGCTGGGTCGCGTCGAGGTCGATGACCCGGGTCGTCGGCGGGAAGGAGAGACGGCGAAGCAGCTCCACACCGCTCCGGAGCTGCGCGGCGGGAGTCTCCGGCTTCCGCCGGGCGGCGACGTCGGGAGGAACGTGCAGCTTGATGACCAGATCGGGCGGACAGCGGCCGGCCAGCCGGAATGCCTCGCGTTCCCGGCGGGCGGCTTCCCGGCGCCAGCGTGAAGGATGGTCGAGCCAGGCGTCGAGCCGGGGCCCGTCGTTCCAGCCGGGAAACTGACTCTGGGGCCACCGGTCCGAGACCACGACCATGCCGCGTCCCCGGGCCACGCGGGTCGCGAGGGCGCGCGCCCGGCGCTCGCGGGCCAGGGCCCCCACCCAGAGTGACCGGGCGAACGAGATCTCCTGGGGAGCCGGGGCCGCGCCGTCCGGGGCCGCGGCCGGTCGGGACCTTTTGCCGAGCAGGCGCCGGCGCAGCGCGCCCAGCGACTGCATGAAGGCGCGAGGCCAGCCCGCCGACCCCTTGCCGTTCCCCCCATAGGTCGTCACCACCGCGACCTCGTGCGACAGCCACTCGGCGATCTCTCCGACGACGGTGGACTTTCCCGCGCCGTCCGCGCCGAGGCAGGCGACGAGCAGTCCTCCCTGCGGCAGCGTCCGCGTAGACCGGGTCGGGGCTCCCCGATACCAGTTCCTGAGCTTCCACCACACCAGACTCAGCTCGCGGCCGAGCGCGTGGCGCGCCGCCTCGCCGCCTCCGTACAGGCGGTACTCGCGGAGCGGGGGATCGGCCGTGCGGCGGATCGCGACGAGCTGCCGCAGGGAAGGCCGGCCGGCGGCGATCATCGCCGGGACCTCGGCGCC
>DASUXW010000005.1:0-3731 GCA_036377715.1 Gemmatimonadales bacterium | reverse complement strand
GTCCGCCAGAAAATCCACCCGCGCGCCCATCTCCGGAAGTATCCTGGGGTCGTGGTCCAGGATGCTCACCTTGACCTGCACCGTGGCCCGCTGGCGGTCGGCGGTGGGGACCACCTGGCGCACGGCGCCGCGGAACGCGGTGTCGGGATAGGCGTCGAGGGTGATCCGCGCCGGCTGCTCGTGGTGGACCCGGGCGATGTAGGCCTCGTTCACGTCCACCTCCACCTCGAGCGAGGCGAGGTCGGCCATCGTGACCACCGCACCGCGGGTGAGCCCGCCGCCCACCGACGGCGCTACTACCTCGCCGATCTCCGCCTCCTTCCGAAGCACGGTGCCGCTGAACGGCGCCCTGATGTACGTGTTCTCCAGCGTGGCCTCCGCGTAGCCGAGCGCGGCGCGGGCCGCCTCCACCTTGGCCTGCGCGGCGACCGCCCGCGCAGCCGACTGGTCGGCCTGGCTCCGGGCGGCCTCGGCATCCTGCGCCGAGAGGAGCTCGGGGTGCTGGCTGTGGATCTCGGTGACGCGCCGCGCCTCGCGCGCCGACTGGTCGCGGTCGGCGACCGCGGCCGCCAGCCCGGCGCGGGCGCTCGCGAGATTCGCCTTCGCTTCGGCTACGGCCGCCGCATAATCGGCATTCTCCAGCCGGGCTACGACCTGGCCGCGCCGCACCTCCGACCCGCCGTCCACGGTGAGCGACGCAATCCGGCCGGGGATCTTGGCCGAGACCGACGCCCGGATCCGGGCGACCACGTAGCCATTGGCCGTGACCATCGTGGCCGTGGGGCCGCCGTCGGCGCCTCCGCTCGTGAGCGGGGTCGCGATCACGGTCTCGACCTGGACCGCAGAGCGGCTCCTGGCCCAAATCACCCCGGCGGCGACCAGCACGACGATCCCGATGACGATCGCGAGCATGCGCCCGAACGCGCGGCGCACCTTCGGGGGCGGATCGCGGTCGATCCGGAGGCGGGAGAGGTCGTGGGTGGGGGTGGTCACGGAGGCGAATATACGGAGGGTGGGCGTTTGTCGTCAGAGCGGTGAACGGTGAACAGTAAAGGGTGAACAGTGAACGGTGAACGGTGAACGGGAACAACACACCGGGTGTCGTCTGGTGTGCAGTTCCCGTTCACCGTTCACCCTTCACCGTTCACCGCAGTTCTCCCTCTTGCGCCCCTTCGCTCCGATTCCTATCTTGTCCCTCCCGCTTCGAGCATCGATCAATCTCGAGCGGACGCGGCGAGACCAATCGCGTGTCTCGTCCACGCCGCAGTGGCGCCGCGGCGTGCAGTGCAGGAGGCCGATCCGCGATTCGGCCCGACTTGCAGCGCTCGCACCGATGAACCGGATGGTCGCAAGCCGTCAGGGAATCGAAGCCGGAGCTCTCGAGGCCACACCGTCGACAGATCAATTGGCGGTCGCCGAGAGGAGAAGAACGGGAGGGTAAACTTCCCGACTCCGTGATGGTCGGTGCGTGGGCGGCCCGTAGCGCTCTTCGGAGAGCTGCGGGCCGCCTTTTTTCTACTTGCGGGTCGCGCCGAGCCGTTCCCGCAACTCCTGGCGCCAGTTGGGAACCACCACCAGGGGAAACCCCGCGGACTGGGCGCTCGGCACGACGAGCCGGGTCCCGTCGCGGCTCACGTCGTAGTTGGCCATCGCGAACGAGCTCGCGGCGCCGGGCACCCGCCGGAAGACGGTGTCACGAGCCAGTACCCGCAACCCGGGTGCGGTGACCAGCCGTGCCTGCACGATCGCGTCTCCGCCGGCGAGGTAGTACAGGCTTTTCCCGTCAGCCGCCCACACCGGAGCTGCGCCTCCCCCTACCGAGACCTGCACCTTCACATTCGGCTGCGGGTATGACCGTACGTACACCTCCAGGGCCCCGGACTCCCGGCTCTGAAGGGCAGCCCAGCGGCCGTCGGGTGAAATGCGCGGCCCGTAATCCACGCTGGGGCTGGCGTGGAACTGCCGGAACACCGCCGGGGAGTCGAGAGCCACGCGTTGCACGTCCCAATCCGTATTCACGTACACCTGAAGGAGCAGCGAACGCCCGTCGGGCGCGAGGGAGGCAACCACGGAGTTCGGCGCCCGAAGCAGCAACTCGGGATCGGTTGCGTCGCCGACGGATTGGGTCCAGACGGCGCCCGTACCGCCGCTGTCGGCCGAAAACACGATGCGCTCACCGTCGCGAGTCCACTCCAGCGATGTGACGTTGCCCATGCTGGTGAGACGCGTGAACGTGCCGCCGTCGAGCTCGTAGATCCAGACGTCCCGCTTCGCGCCATCCGCGACGACCACGGCGATCTTGCGGCCGTCCGGTGAAATCCGCGGCATGACGAAGTTCCGCAGCTCCGGGCTGATCGCGCGGGCCAGTCCGCTGCGGTCGAGCCAGGTGAGCCGTGATCGAGTGGCGTGGAGCCCGTAGACCAGTGCACCGCCGCGTGAGACGAACACGTCGGAATTGCCGTTCAGCGCCTGGTACACCGGGACCGGGTCGAGCACCGGAACCGGTCGCCCGAGAACCCGCCGGCGCCGCACGTCGATCCGGACGCCCATGACCGCGCCGTCGGCCCGGACATAGACCAGGGCATCATCTACCATGGCCAGCGGCCGGATGCCCCGGAGGCCGAGCCGGACGGGCGGGCCGCCGTCGAGCGAGGCGATGGCCAGCTCGGAACGCTCGAGCGGGCCATATGAGATCGTGAACACCACCGCCTGGCCGTCGGGCGACGTGACCGGCCACAGATGCTCCAGCTCTCCGTGGGTGGAGTCTACAGCGGTGAACGGCACCAGCTCGCCGCCGGCGACGCTGACGCGGGAGAGCCCGTGCGCCCTGCCGGTGGCGCCCAGGATCAGCTCGTCGGTCGTGGTCCAGTCGGCGCCATTGCTGGCACCCCCCGGCGCGATGGCCACGGGGGCGCTCCCGTCCAGCCGGACCTTCTTCTCCATGTCGCTGGCCTCGAAGGCCACCCAGCGTCCATCCGGCGAGAAGAGCGGTTGCGAGGCGCCGTCGGTGCCGGGAATCAGGTGCCCTTCGAGCTGGTCGCTCCGGCGGACGGCGAGCGCCACTCGGCTCCCCGGCTGAGGCACCGCGTAGGCCAGCAACGAGCCGTCCGGGGAGATCGCGGCCGGCCAGGGAAAGTTGATCGAAGTCGGCGCGCTGTCGCTGCCGGTAAAGACGAACCGCACCGTCGGTGTCGCGATCTGGGCCGCAGGCCGCCGCGCCAGCACCGCCGCTGCCCCGAGCGCCGCGACCGCCAGCGCGGCCAGGCCGAGAGTGACCGGGTCGTGAAGCCGGGACCGGATCCCGCCGCGCGGAGCCACTCCGGCGCCCCGGGCGCTCGCAATGGGACGGGTCGCCATCGGCATCGGATGGATCAGCGCCTCGGCGAACTGCGCCGCGCTGGCGAAGCGGTCGGCGGGGAGCTTCTCGAGCGCGGTCATGACCGCGGCTTCGACGTGCGGCGGGATGGTGTGTCGCTGCGGGATGAGCGGGCGCGGGCTCTCAGTCACGACGCGGGCGACCACCGCCTGGGCCGTGCTGCCGGTGAAGGGCGGGTCCCCCGTCAGCATTTCGTAGAGCACGGCGCCGAGCGCGTAGACGTCGGAACGGGCGGTGATCTCGCGCTCGCCCATCGCCTGCTCGGGACTCATGTAGTGGGGCGTGCCGAGGCTCATGCCCGTCTCGGTCATCCGGCTCCCGCTCGCCTTGCTGGCCGCCAGCGCAATCCCGAAGT
>DASUXW010000004.1:0-8996 GCA_036377715.1 Gemmatimonadales bacterium | reverse complement strand
ACGACGCCTAGGCGGACGGGCGGACGGGCGGACGGGCGGACGGGCGGACGGGCGGGCGGGCGGACGGACAGACGGACGGTAACAGCACACGGGCAGGATGCCTTTCCCGTCCGTCTGTCCGTCTGTCCGTCCGTCCGTCTGTCCGCCCGTCCGCCCGTCGCTACATTTCCCGCATGCCCACCCTCAAAAGCTCCGCCATCACCGCGGGCGTCCAGCGGACGCCCAATCGCGCCATGCTCCGGGCCGTCGGGTTCGGGGACGGCGACTTCGGCAAGCCCATCATCGGCATCGCCAACGGATACAGCACGATTACGCCGTGCAACGCGGGCCTCGACGTGCTCGCGCGCCGAGCGGAGGCGGCCGTGCGCGGCGCGGGTGCCATGCCCCAGCTCTTCGGCACCATCACCGTGAGCGACGGGATCTCGATGGGCACCGAGGGGATGCGCTACTCGCTCGTGTCGCGCGAGGTGATCGCGGACTCGATCGAGACCGCCTGCGGGGCCGAGTGCATGGACGGCGTGGTGGCCATCGGCGGGTGCGACAAGAACATGCCCGGCGCGATGATCGCGATCGCGCGGATGAACATCCCCGCCATCTTCGTCTACGGCGGCACGATCAAGCCGGGGCATCTGCACGGACAGGACCTGACCGTCGTGAGCGCCTTCGAAGCGGTGGGCCAGTTCAGTGCCGGGCGGATCGGCGAGGGCGAGCTGTTGGCCGTCGAGCGGCACGCCTGCCCCGGCATCGGCTCGTGCGGCGGGATGTACACCGCCAACACGATGTCGTCCGTCTTCGAGGCGATGGGCATGAGCCTTCCCGGCTCGTCCACCATGGCGGCCGAGGACGCCGAGAAGGCGGAGAGCGCGGCCCGCTCGGGCGAAGTGCTGGTGGCCGCGGTGCGGCGCGGGCTCCTGCCGCGCACGATCCTGACCCGCCAGGCATTCGAGAACGGAATCACCGTGGCGATGGCGCTCGGCGGCAGCACCAACGCGGTGCTGCATCTGCTGGCGATCGCCCATTCGGCCGGGGTGCCGCTCGCGCTCGAGGACTTCGAGGCGATTCGCGCCCGCGTCCCGGTCCTCTGCGACCTCAAGCCCTCGGGCCGTTTCGTCGCCACCGATCTCCACGCGGCCGGCGGGGTACCGCAGGTGATGAAGATGCTGCTCGCGCACGGGCTGCTGCACCGCGACGCGCTCACCATCACGGGCGAGACCATCGCCGAGTCGCTCCGTGACGTGCCGGCCGAGCCGCGGTCGGATCAGGAGGTCATCCGTCCGTGGGATCGGCCGCTCTACCCGCAGGGACATCTGGCGGTGCTGCACGGCAATCTGGCCCCCGAGGGCGCGGTCGCGAAGATCACGGGCGTGAAGGAGCCCAGGATCACCGGGCCGGCCCGGATCTTCGACTCGGAGGAGGCCTGCCTCGAAGCGATCCTGGCCGGCCGCATTCGCAAGGGCGACGTGATCGTGATCCGCTACGAGGGCCCGCGGGGCGGTCCCGGGATGCGCGAGATGCTGGCGCCCACGTCGGCGATCATCGGCGCGGGGCTGGGGGACTCGGTCGCGCTCATCACCGACGGCCGCTTCTCGGGCGGGACGTACGGGCTGGTGGTGGGGCACGTCGCCCCGGAAGCGGCCGTGGGCGGCCCGATCGCTCTGCTGGAGGAGGGCGACCTGATTACGATCGACGCGCGGAAGCGCCTGCTGTCGGTGGACGTCTGCAACGACGAGATGACCGCGCGCGGCCAGGCCTGGCAAGCCCCCGCACCGCGCTACACCGCCGGTGTGCTGCACAAGTACGCGCGCCAGGTGTCGAGCGCGAGTCTGGGGGCGGTGACGGATCTGTAGGGGGTCCGCCTTTCCGACCTAGCGCAACGCCGCGACGACCCGCTCACCCATCTGTCGGGTTCCGAGCGTGGCCTCCCCCGGTCGGGCGATATCCGGAGTGCGCGCCCCGCTGGCGAGAACCTCGGCGATGGCACGGTCCACCTGGTCGGCGGCCTCGGCCTGCCGGAGACCGTGGCGCAGGAGCATGGCGGCCGAGGCGATGGCGCCCAGCGGATTGGCGATGCCGCGGCCGGCGATGTCCGGCGCGGAGCCGTGGACCGGCTCGAAGAGGCCGGGCCCGTCGCCCAGCGATGCCGAGGGAAGGGTGCCGAGCGAGCCGGTGAGCACGGCGCCCTCATCGCTCAGGATGTCGCCGAAGAGGTTCTCGGTGAGCAGCACGTCGATCGAGGCTGGGGCCGAGACCAGGCGCATCGCGGCGTAGTCGACGTACAGGTGCTCGAGCTTCACGTCCGGATACCCCGCCGCCACCCGCGTCACCGTCTCCCGCCAGAGCTGAGAGACCTCCAGCACGTTGGCCTTGTCCACCGAAGTGACGGCGTGCCGGCGGCCGCGGGCCGCCTGGAACGCCACTCGCGCCACCCGCTCGATCTCGGGCACGGTGTAGCGCATCGTGTTCACCGCCGCATCCGGGCAGAGCTCGCGCGGCCAGCCGTAGTAGAGCCCCCCCAGCAGCTCGCGCACGATCAGCAGGTCCACCCCCTCGAGCCGGTCCGGCCGGAGGGGCGAGGCATGCCGCAGCGCCGGGTGGGCCACGACGGGCCGGAGGTTGGCGTACACACCGAGCAGTTCGCGAAGAGCCAGCAGCCCGGCCTCCGGGCGCCGGCGTCCTTCCGCCGCAGCGAGGGCGGGGTGGCCCACCGCGCCCAGCAGGACGGCGTCGGCCGCGCGCACGGCGGCCGCCGTCTCCGGCGGGAGGGAGTCGCCCGCGGCGGCGACGCCCGCCGCCCCGACGGGGTGCTCGGCGGTCGCAAGCTCGAAGCCGAATCGCGAGGCAGCGGCGCCGAGGACCCGCACCGCCTCGGCGGTCACCTCGGGCCCGATCCCATCGCCAGGGAGGACGGCGATGTGGTAGCGGGTCACGCGGGGCTCTGCGCCCCGGCCCGGGCCCGCCGCTGCTCGAAGGCGGCGATCAGCGGCTCGGCGAGCAGGGTCCGGCCGATCTCATCGAGGCCCTGGAGCAGCATCTCGCGCCGGTAGCCCTCGAGCTCGAAGGCGGCGTCGAACCCCTCCTCGTCCAAGACGCGGCAGCTTACCAGGTCGGCGGTGAGCGTGTAGCCGGACGGGGCGGCAGCGGCCCGGTGAAAGAGCTCCTGCACGGCGGCTTCCGGCAGCACCACGGGGAGCAGCCCATTCTGGCAGCAGTTGCCGAAGAAGATGTCGGCGAACGAGGGCGCGATGATTACCCGGAACCCATAGTCCGCGAGCGCCCAGGGTGCGTGCTCGCGCGAGCTGCCGCAGCCGAAATTCGGCCCGGCGATCAGGATCGTGGCGCCGGCCGCCTCGGGCCGGTTGAGCTCGAACGCAGGGTTCGGTGACCCGTCGGCGAGATAGCGCCAGTCATAGAACAGCGCCGGTCCGAAGCCGGTCCGCTCGATGCGCTTCAGGAACTGCTTCGGGATGATCTGATCGGTGTCCACGTTGGCCCGCGGGAGGGCCGCCACGCGTCCGGAGTGGCTGGAGAAGGGCTGCATAGGATCCTGGATAAAAATTCGGCCGCTCGAGTGAGCTTATATGATGTAGTACATTATCAGATATTGCCCAAGCATTTTGCAAATAACAGCTTACACATCATTGCAGCGAAGATGGTTCAGCTCGCATACTCCGCAGAACGGCGTGCATAATCGCCCGATCCATCCTGCATATAGCCTCGCGCGTCCACCAGCCGTCCTTCGATCGCCGCCGCCACCGCCATCACCGGGCTCACCAGGTGCGTGCGCCCTCCCTTCCCCTGCCTTCCCTCGAAATTCCGGTTCGAGGTCGAGGCGCAGCGCTCGCCCGGACCGAGGATGTCGTCGTTCATGCCGAGGCACATCGAGCACCCCGGATTGCGCCACTCGAATCCGGCCTCGGTGAAGATGCGGTCGAGTCCTTCGCGCTCGGCCTGGCGCTTCACCCGCTGCGAACCGGGGACGACCATGGCCCGCACGCTCCCGGCGACCTTGCGACCGCGGGCGACTTCGGCCGCGGCGCGGAGGTCCTCGATCCGCGCGTTGGTGCAGGAGCCCAGAAACACGCGATCGACCTTGAGCCCTTCGAGCGGCGTGCCGGGCCGGAGGCCCATGTACTCGAGCGCGCGCTGATACGACTGCCGGTCGGTCTCGCTGGCCGCGTCGGCCGGGTCGGGGACGCGCTCGGTGATTTCCGCCGTCATGCCGGGGCTGGTGCCCCAGGTGACCTGCGGGCCGAGGCGCGCGGCGTCGAGCTCGACGCTCGCGTCGTAGCGCGCGCCCGGATCGGTCGCGAGCCCGGCCCAGACGAGCCGGGCGTCGTCCCAGGCGGCGCCCGAAGGTGCGCGCGGGCGGCCGTCCAGATAGGCGAACGTGGTCGCGTCGGGCGCCACCATGCCCGCCCGCGCGCCGGCCTCGATGGACATGTTGCACATGGTCATCCGGCCTTCCATCGACAGCGCCCGGACGGCGTCCCCGGTGTACTCGATGACGTGCCCGGTGGCGCCCGCGGTGCCGATCCGCCGAATGAGGGCGAGGATCAGATCCTTCGCGGTGACGCCCCGGGCGGGGAGCCCGAGGAACCGCACCTCCATCGTCCGCGGACGCGATTGCACGATGCACTGGGTGGCCAGGACGTGCTCCACCTCGCTGGTGCCGATGCCGAACGCGAGCGCGCCGAACGCCCCGTGGGTCGAGGTATGCGAGTCGCCGCAGACGATGACCATCCCGGGCTGGGTCAGCCCGAGCTCGGGGCCGATGACGTGCACGATTCCCTGCTCGGCGCTCTCGAGGTCGAAGAGCTCGACTCCGAACTCGCGCGCGTTGCGGACCAGCGCGGCGACCTGCCGCGCCGCGATCTGGTCGGCGATCGGGAGCCGCCGGTCGCCGGTGGGGACGTTGTGGTCCACGGTGGCCACGGTCAGCGCGGGTCGCCGCACCCGGCGGCCCGCGAGCCGGAGCCCCTCGAACGCCTGGGGCGAAGTGACCTCGTGTACCAGATGGAGGTCCACGTACAGCAGCGCCGGTCGGTCGCCGGTGACCACGTGGCTGTCCCAGACCTTCTCGAACAGGGTGCGTGGCCGCGACGCGGCCGCCGGGGTCATGAGACGGCCGCCGGCCGGCGGGCCGCTCCGGGCCGGCGAGGCGCGGCCCCCGCTTCCGCCGTCTCCGCGGCCTTGGCCGCTTTGCCCTCCTCGGACCACGGCATCATGGCGCGGAGCTGCGCCCCGACCCGCTCGATCTCGTGGTCGCGGTCGGCCTGCCGCATCCGCTCGAAGTTGGGCCGGCCGTTCCGGTTCTCGGCCAGCCACTCGCGCGCGAACGAGCCGTCCTGCACCGCCTGGAGAATTCGCCGCATCTCCGCCCGGGTCTCGTCGGTGATCAGACGCGGGCCGCGGGTGTAGTCGCCGTACTCGGCCGTGTCGCTGATGGAGTAGCGCATGAACTGCATCCCGCCCCGGTACATCAGATCCACGATCAGCTTCAGCTCGTGGAGACATTCGAAATAGGCCATCTCCGGCCGATAGCCCGCGGCCGTCAGGGTCTCGAACCCGGCCTTGACCAGCGCGGTGACGCCCCCGCAGAGAACCGCCTGCTCGCCGAAGAGATCGGTCTCGGTCTCCTCTCGGAAGCTGGTCTCGATGACTCCCGCGCGGGTGCAGCCGATCCCCGCCGCGTAGGCGAGCGCATTGGCCAGCGCTTCACCGCTCGCGTCCTGGTGCACCGCGACGAGCGCCGGCACCCCGCGCCCGGCCTCGTACTCGCTCCGCACCAGGTGCCCCGGCGACTTGGGCGCCACCATGGACACGTCCACCCCGGCGGGCGGGACGATCTCGCCGTAATGGATGTTGAACCCGTGCGCGAACATCAGGGTCTTGCCGGGGGTGAGCCCGGCGGCCACCCCGCTGTCGTACACCGCGCGGCCGTCCTGGTCGGGGGTGAGCATCATGATCACGTCGGCCCCGGCGGCCGCCTCGGCCACGGTGCGGACGTCGAGCCCCGCGGACTTGGCGCGCTCCCAGGACCCGCCGCCCGGCCGGAGGCCCACGACTACGGTAGCGCCGCTGTCGCGGAGGTTGAGGGCGTGGGCGTGTCCCTGACTGCCGTAGCCGATGATGGCGAGGGTCCGGCCGGCAAGGCGGGAGCGGTCGGCGTCGTGGTCGTAATAGATGGTCGTCATCTCGGGTGGTGTCCTCGGTCGTCGAAAGTCGTAGGTCGTACGTCGTAAGTCGTAGGTCGCAAGGCGAAGGTCGAAGGGCGTAAGTCGCTGGTCGCAGGCGAAAGCTTACGACTTTCGACCCTTCACGCCTCCCGACTGGCCAACGCCACCGCCCCGCTCCGCGCCACCTCGAGGATCTCGAACCGCTCCAGCGCGCGGATGCACGAAAGGACGAAGGCCTCGGAGCCGGTCAGCTCGACGATGACGGCCTCGGGATGGTCGTCGACCACCGAGGCGTGGTAGAGCTGGATGACGTCGAGCAGCTCGGCGTAGCGGTCGCCCGAGGCGCGAACCTTGACCAGCGCCAGCTCGCGGGCCACGCCGTCGCGGGTGGGGAAGGCGGCGGCCTCGCGGACGCCCACCACCTTCTGCAGGTGCTGCACGGCGCGATCGGCCGTGGCTTCGTCGGACTGGATCATGACCGTCAACCTCGAGACGCCCGGAGTGACCGTGGGGCCCACGGCGATGCTCCGCACGGGCAGGTTGCGCCGACGGAGGAGCCCGACGGCGCGGGTGAACGTAATGAGACGGTCCTCGAGCAGGACCGTCACGGCGCGCTGGCCCGTCATGCCGGCACCAGCCGGGGCGCGGGCGGGGCGTTCGGCTCCTCCGACTCGATCGGCTCGCTGAGCGAGGCGCCCGGCGGGATCATCGGGAAGACGTTGGCCTCCTGCTCGATCACGAACTCGATCAGCGCCGGACCGTCGTGGGCGAGTGCCGCGCCCAGCGCCTCCCCCACCTGCTCGCCCCGCTCGACCCGCCAACCCGGGATTCCGTACGCCTCGGCCAGCCGCGCGTAGTCGGGACTCCAGATCGGGGTCGCGGAATACCGGCGGCCGTGAAAGAACTGCTGCCACTGCCGCACCATCCCCAGATAGCCGTTGTTGAACACGGCCATCTTCACGGGGATGCGCTCCTGCACCATCGTCGCGATCTCCTGCAGGTTCATCTGGAACCCGCCGTCGCCCGAGATGGCCCAGACCGGCTCGCCCGGGCGTGCCAGCACCACGCCCATGGCCGCCGGCACCGCGAAGCCCATCGTGCCGAGCCCGCCGGACGTGATGTGGGTGTTGGGCCGCTGATAGCGGTAGAGCTTGGCAACCCACATCTGGTGCTGGCCGACGTCGGAGACGATGGTGCAGCGGCCTGCCGTGGCCTGCTCGATGGCGCCGAGGATCCCTTCGGGCGAAAGCCCGCCCTTGAACGCCTCCACCCGCGGCCGGACGAACGAGGCGATCTCGCCCCGCCATGCGTCGCATTGGCGCCGCTCGACCAGCTCGAGCAGCTGGCGGAGGATCGTGCGTGCATCGCCCGCGAGGCCCACCGCGACGGGCACGTTCTTCCCGATCTCGACCGGGTCGAGCTCGATGTGGATGACGCTGGCCCCGCGGGCGAACCCGGCCAGGTTGCCGGTGACCCGGTCGTCGAACCGGAGCCCCACGCCGATGATGAGGTCGGCCTGCTGGATCGCGCGGTTGACGTGCACCTCACCATGCATCCCCGGCATTCCGAGGTGCAGCGGGTGCGACTCCGGAAACGCGCTGATGCCGAGCAGGGTCGTGATGACCGGGATCCCCGTGCGCTCGGCAAGCTCCCTGAGCTCTGCGTACGCCCCGCTCAGAATTACCCCGTGTCCCGCCATGATCAGCGGCCGCTGCGCCCGCCCGATCAACCGGCCCGCCTCGTTCAGGGCCAGTGCGCTCGGTCCGTATGTCCGCCGGTCAACCCGTCCGTCCGTCTGCCCATCCGCCCGTCCGCCATACTCCGCTCTCTGGGTCTGCACGTCTTTCGGGACATCGACCAGGACGGGACCGGGTCTGCCCTCCATGGCCACTTCGAACGCCTCGTGCACCGCCTCGGCCAGCTCGGACACGTCCTCCACCAGCCGGCTGTGCTTGGTGATCGGCTGGGTGATGCCGATGATGTCGGTTTCCTGGAAGGCGTCGCGCCCGATCATGCTGCGCGGCACCTGCCCCGTGATCGCGACCAGCGGCGTGTTGTCCATGTGCGCCGTGGCGATCCCCGTGACCAGATTGGTGGCGCCGGGGCCGGAGGTGGCGGTGCAGACGCCGGGACGCCCGCTCGCCCGCGCGTAGCCGTCGGCCGCGTGCGCGGCGGCCTGCTCGTGGCGCACCAGCACGTGGCGGAGCTGCGGGTACTCGGGGAGCGCGTGATAGAACGGCATGATCGCGCCGCCTGGGTAGCCGAACAGCAGGTCCACGCCTTCGTCCAGCAGCGCCCGGCAGAGGATCTGCGCGCCGGTCAACTGTTCTCCCATCACACGCCCCACAGATAGACGGAGTTGAGCGAGCTGGCCTCGAGCCGGTCGGCGTGGTGCGCCTTGTTGAGCGCGTGCACCAGCGCGCGGGCGCTCGCCTCGACGATGTCGGTGGAGGCGCCGTTCCCGGAGAGGGACTTTCCGTCCACCTTCACCTGCAGGAACACCTGCCCGATGCTGTCCCGCCCCGGCGTGAGCGAGCGGAGCGAGAGGCTCAGCACCTCCACCGGCCGCCCGAGAATTTCGGCGATGGCGGTGAACGCCGCCGCGATCGGCCCGTCGCCGGTGCCGCGGGCGGCGCGCTCGCCGGCCCAGGGACCGGTCATTCGCACCTCCGCCGTCGGGCTGATGCTGCCGCAGACGACCCGGAGATGGGTGAGCTGATACTCCTCGGGCGCGTCGTGAAAGCTCTCGTGCAGCAGGGCGAGGAGGTCTTCGTCGAGGATCTCACGCTTCCGGTCGGCCAGCGCGGTGAACTGGCGGTA
>DASUXW010000003.1:0-9251 GCA_036377715.1 Gemmatimonadales bacterium | reverse complement strand
GGGGTGGACGTGGCGATGATGCTCGCCGCGCCCGAGCTCCGGGTCGTCCTGGTGACGACACACGTCCCGTTCCGGGACGTGCCCGCGCTGCTCACGGTGGAGCGGGTGACCCGCACGGGACGGATCACCGAGCGGGGACTCCGGGAGTGGTTCGGGATCGCCTCGCCGAAGCTGGCGTTGTGCGCGGTGAACCCGCACGCGGGCGAGGGAGGGCTGTTCGGCGACGAGGAGATCCGGGTGCTCCGTCCCGCCGCCGAGGCACTCGGCGCGGCCGGCCCGCTTCCCGCCGACACCGTGTTCGTGCGGGCGCTGCGCGGAGAATTCGATGCGGTCCTGGCGCCCTACCATGACGTCGGGATGACGGCCATCAAGGTCGCGGCGTTCGGACGCGCGGTAAACGTCACGCTCGGCTTGCCATTCCCCAGAACCTCACCCGATCACGGCACGGCCATGGACATCGCGGGCACCGGCCGGGCCGACCCCTCCAGCATGCGGGCTGCCATCGAGCTTGCCGTCACGCTCGGCCGCCCACGCTAGCGGAACGGCATAGGAGTCCACGGCGCAGGCCGGGAGGCGACCCACCCGCTTCGCGGGTACCCGGCGCCGGGCGCCACTGTCGCCGCCCGCATGCGTGGGGCTGCTACTACGGCTGAGATGACTGGCGGCGACTGACGCGCCCTCGGCCAGCATCGCCTCCCGGCCTGCGCCCGCAACTCCGTTCCCACCGCCCCGCTCACCGCTCACCGCTAACCGTTCACTGTTCACCGCTCCCCGCTCACCGCCTCAAGTCGCTCCATCAGCCCCAGGTACGCCTCCAGCTTCATCTTCTGCGCCGCGCGGTTGGCGACCAGGACGGCCCCGCAGTGAAGCACGGTCTCCTGTTCTGCCAGCCCGTTCGCGCGGAGGGTGCTGCCGGTGTCTACCAGGTCCACGATCCAGTGGGCCAGGTCGAGCAGGGGCGCCACTTCCACTGAGCCGTTGACGGGAACGATGTCTACCGGCCTTCCGGCCGCGGCGAAGTGAGCTTGGGCCAGGCGCGGATACTTGGTGGCGACGCGGGGAGTGATCCCGCCAGGCAGCGCAGGGTAGGGAGAACCGGCCGGCGCGGCGACCACCAGGCGGCAGAAGCCGAATCCCAGCTCCAGCGGCTCGAGCACGTCGGCGCTGGTCTCCCGCAGCACGTCGGTGCCGGTGACGCCGAGATCGGCAGCACCGGTCTCGACGTAGACGGGGACGTCGCCGGGCTTCACCACCAGGAACTCGATGGCGGGATCGCTCGACGGGAGGAGGAGTCGGCGCTCCGGGTGCGCTGCCGGCGCGACCCCGGCCCGGCGAAAGCGCTCGACCGTCGGCTCGTAGAGCCGGCCTTTCGCGAGGGCCACCCGGAGCCTGCTCACCGCGGCACCTCGGCGAGCGCGTCGAGATCGAGCGAGACGCCGACCGCGGGCATGGGGCGGCCGAAGCGGGCCATCAGCTCGTCGTAGCGGCCGCCGGTGCCGACCGCGCGCCCGGCGCCGGCCACGTACACCTCGAAGTGGATCCCCGTGTAGTACTCGAGCCCGCGCACCTCTCCCAGATCGTAGACCACGTGGCCCCGCTCGGCGCTCGCGAGGGCGGCGTCGAGCGCCAGCAGGTGCTCGAGGCCGGGCGCGGCGGCACGCGGCGCGAGACCCAGCGCGCTCGCAAGCGCCGCCCGGCGGCCGATGATGAACGGGAGCACGGCCAGCGTGGCGGCATCGCCCGTGGCCTCGGCGAGTGCGCGGCAGAGGTTCCCGCGGTCCTTCCGGTCGATCCAGCGCCGCACGTCGGCGCGGACGTCGTCGCTCACGGCGGCGAGCCCGGGCGCGAGTATACCCGCGTGGCCGAGATTGAGCTGAAAATCCTCCAGGCCCGCCGCGCGGAGCAGCGCGATGGTGAGCCGGACCAGCTCCACGTCGGCCGCCAGGTCGCCCGAGCCGAGCAGCTCGGCGCCGACCTGGAGGATCTCGCGCGGGCGGCCGCCGCGCTCCGGGTCCTGGCGGTAGACCGGCCCTGAATACGAGAGGCGGAGCGGATGCGGCGCGCCGGCGAACGTGGTCGCCGCGACGCGGGCCAGGCTCGCGGTGAAGTCGTAGCGGAGCGCGAGGATCCGTCCGTCGCGGTCGGGAAAGCGGATGAGGCGCTCGGCGACGCTGGGGCCGCCGGCCCGAAGGAAGGTCTCCTGATACTCGAGCGTCGGGGGGATCAGCTCTTCGTACCCGGCCCGCTGGAGCACCTCCATCGTGGCGTGCTGCAGCGCGCGGCGCCGGCGGGCGGCTTCACCGGTGAAGTCGAGCGCGCCGGGAGGCGTCGCGGTGGGACGCGTGACCGCCACGGCTCAGTCCGCGGCGAGCGCGTCGCGCACCCTGCGCGCGAGCTGATCGGCCGTGAACGGCTTCTCGAGCAGACCGCATCCCCGCGGGAAGGCGTCGGCCGCCGCCTCGCCGGCGTAGCCGCTGATGAACAGCACGCGGAGCCCGGGATTGGACGCGGCGAGCCGGTCCGCGAGCTCGCGCCCGCCGAGCCCCGGCATGGAGATGTCGCTGACCAGCAGATCGATCGGCCGGCCGGCGGACCCGGCGACCTCGAGCGCCGCCTCGGCGTGGCGGGCCTCGAGCACCTGGTAGCCGCGGGCGCGGAGCACGCGGCAGAGGAGATGGCGAACGGCGTCTTCGTCCTCCACCACGAGCAGCGTTTCCGTCCCTCCGGGTGCCGCGCCCGCCGCGACTCCGACCGTCTCGGCCGCGCGCGGTGCCTCGGCGCGCGGGAGATAGACCGTGAACGTGCTGCCCTCGCCCGGGCGCGAGCTGGCCTGGATGTGGCCGCCGCTCTGGCGCACGATGCCGTACACCGAGGCCAGACCAAGGCCCGTCCCTCGGCCCAGCTCCTTGGTGGTGAAGAACGGCTCGAACAGCCGCGCCAGCACTGTGTCGTCCATGCCCACGCCGGTGTCCCGCACGATCAGCGCGACATGGGGGCCGTTCACGTTGACGGTCGAGATCGTCAGGGTGCCGCCGCCGGGCATCGCGTCGCGCGCGTTCGCCGTCAGGTTGAGGAGCACCTGCTGGAGCTGCCCGGCGTCGGCGCTGACCGGTCCGAGAGTGGGGTCGAGGTCGAGCCGGAGTGCGACGCCCTCCCCGAGCAGGCGGCGCAGCATCGGCTGCATGTCGCCCACGATCGAGTTCAGGTCCAGCACTCTCGGCTGCATGATCTGCTTGCGACTGAACGCCAGCAGCTGGCGCACCAGCGCGGCGGCGCGATGCGCCGAGCGGCTGATCGCCTGCAGGTCCTGATGCCGCGGGTCGTGCTCCGGCGTGTCCGCCAGCAGCAGCTCCGCGCTGCCCAGGATGGCGGTGAGCAGGTTGTTGAAGTCGTGCGCGATTCCGCCCGCGAGCTGCCCGACCGCCTCCATCTTCTGAGCCTGGCGCAGTTGATCTTCGAGCGTCTTCCGCTCGGTGACGTCGCGGAGATAGAGCAGCAGGTAGAGCGGCGCGCCCCAGGCGTCCTCGACCACGGAGGCGTTGTGATAGATCCAGAGCGTCGTGCCGCCGCCCCGCTGCCACCGTGCTTCGAGGTCCAGGGTGCGGCTGTCGCCCCGCAGCAGGCGCTCCCGACCGGCGCGTTCCGCCTCGACGTCGTCGGGGTGCAGCAGCCGTTCGATCGACGTGCTCAGCAGTTGGGCTTCGTCCAGGTCGAGCAGCCGGCAGAGGGTGGGCGGGACCTTGAGCCACCGGCCGTCGAGCCCCAGGTGCGCCGTCATGACCAGCGCGAAGGCCTCGGTGCGTGCGAGCTGCGCCTCGCTCTCGCGCAGCGCGTGCTCGACCCGGATCCGCTCGATGGCACCGCCGCAGTGATCGGCAAGCTCCTGGAGGGTGGCGAGGTCGTCCTCGTCGTAGGCATCGGCGGTGTAGCTCTGGATCCCCAGCACGCCCGTGACCCGGTCGCCGTGCCGCACGGGCACGAATATGCGGGAGAGCGAATGACGGCTGCTGCCGAAGGGAACGAGGCCCTCGGCGGCGCCCGCGCCGCTCCCGGGCAGGAGCTGGCCGCCCTCGCGAATCACGCGGGCAACCGCCGGACTCGGCGCCGTCGCATTGTACGCGGGTGGTACGTCGACCGGAGGGCCGTCGATCGAGTCCATCGAGAGGACGGCCTGCACCAGCCCCGTGTCGGGGAAGTAGAGATCGAAAGTGCAGCAGTCCCAGCCGAGCAGCTCCTGGGCCACGCCCACGATGATGCGGGCCGACTCCGCCGGCGTGCGCGCGGCGCTGAGCCGCCGGCTCACCTCGAAGAAGGCGGCCCGCGTGCGCTCGAGGCTAGTCACCGTCGGTCGGCTCGACCTGGGCCGGCGGCGCGGTGTGCAGGCGGAGGCTCTTCACCCGGCGGCCCTCCATCTCGACCACCTCGAAGGTGAAGGGGCCCACGGTCACCTGGTCGCCCGGGCGGGGAAGCCGCCCGAGTTGGCCGAAGACGTAGCCGCCCAGGGTGGTGTAGTCGGTGTCGTCCAGCTCCGCGTCGTACTTGGTATTGAACTCGGTGATCGGCGTGGCGCCGTCGAGCCGGGCGGCTTCCTCGCCGGCCAGCGTGCGCTCCTGCAGGTCGTGCTCGTCGAAGATGGGCCCGACGATCTCCTCCAGCAGGTCCTCCATCGTGACCAGGCCCGCGGTACCGCCGTACTCGTCCAGCACCACGGCCAGGTGGGTCTTGAGCCGCTTCATGTCTGCCAGGACGTCCTCGACCTCGCGGGTGCCGGGGACGAAGAGCGGCGGGCGCATGATCGAGCGCACCGTGTCGTGCGGGTGCGAGCGCACGGCCGTGAGGATGTCCTTGGCGTGCACCACGCCCACGATCTCGTCGAGCGATTCGGCGTAGACGGGGTAGCGCGAGCGGCGGGCGACGGCCACCTCGTCGGCCGCGTCCTCGACCGAGAGCGAGGATTCCAGGGCGATCATCTGGGTGCGCGGGGTCATGACCTCGAGCGCGGTCTTCTCGCTGAACTCGAACACCCCTTCGAGCAGCCGCGCGTCTTCCTGCAGAAGGCTGCCACCCTCGGTGCTCTGCTCGACCAGCATCCGGATCTCCTCCGGCGAGTGGAGCCGCTCGTGTTCGCCCGGCGGGCTCACCCCGATCAGCCGCAGCAGCCGGTTCGCCGAGCCGTTGAGCAGGGCGATGGGCCACTGCATCACCCACGCGAAGCCGATCAGCGGCCCGGCCACCCACCGGCTCACCGCCTCGGGATAGAGGAGCGCCAGTGCCTTGGGCACCAGCTCGCCCAGGATGATGTGCAGGATCGTGATGATGACGAACGCGATGACCGAAGCCACACCGTGGGTGGCGACCGCGGCCAGCGACGGCGGAAGCCAGGCGAAGGCGCCCCGGATCAGTCCGGCCAGGGCCGGCTCGCCGATCCAGCCCAGCCCCAGCGAGGCGAGGGTGATCCCGAGCTGCGTGGCGGAGATGTAGCGGTCGAGCGATTGTACCGCGTGCCGCGCCAGCCTAGCTTTGCGGTCCCCGTTCCGGCTGAGCTCGTCCAGCCGGGTGCGCCGGGCGCCCACCAGGGCGAACTCCGCCGCGACGAAGAAGGCGTTGAGCAGCACCAGGACGATTACGAAGACGAGTCCCAGCGCGATGGGGGTCGAATTTGCCGGTTCCATACGCCTACAAGCCTAGTGCTTCGAAGGTGTTACCGCGAGTCCGGGCATGCTGCGCCGGCTGACTGTCCCCCCGTTCGACGCCCTCGATCACTTCCTGCCCCGCGACCCGGTCACGGACGCGGCCACCCGGGAGGCGGTGCGGCGGATCCTGGAAGACGTGGCCGGGCGGGGCGACGTAGCCATCCGGGAGTATACCCGGCGCTTCGACGGGGTGGACCTGGCCCCGGCCGACTGGGAGCTCGACCCGGGGACCTGGCAGCCGGCGGTGGACCGGATCGGCCCGCAGGTCCGGGCCGCGCTGGAGCTGGCGGTGGACCGGGTGCGCGCCTACCACGAGCACCAGAGCGAGCCGGGCTTTCACCTGACCGAGGCCGACGGCAGCGTGGTCGGCATGCGGGTGACGCCGCTCGACCGGGTGGGGCTGTACGTTCCGGGGGGCAAGGCGGCCTACCCGTCCTCGGTCGTGATGAACGCGGTCCCCGCGCTGGTGGCCGGAGTGAAGGAGATCGTGGCGGTCGTGCCACCCGCCGGGGTGACCGACGCGGTTCTCGCCGCCTGCGCGCTCTCGGGCGTGACGAGGGTGTTCCGGATCGGCGGCGCGCAGGCCATCGGCGCGCTCGCCTGCGGGACGGCCACGGTCCCGCGGGTGGACAAGATCGTGGGCCCGGGCAGCCGCTGGGTCGCCGAGGCCAAGCGGCAGGTGGTGGGGCGCGTCGGCATCGACATGGTGGCGGGACCAACGGAGATCCTGGTGATCGCCGACCACACCGCCCGGCCTGACCGCGTCGCCGCCGACCTCATCGCCCAGGCGGAACACGACGAGGACGCGGTGAGCTGGTGCGTGACGACGGCTCCTGCGCTCGCCGACGCGCTCCCGGCGGCGCTCGAGGCCGCGCTGTCCCGCGCTCCGCGAGCCGCCGTGGCCCGCACCTCCCTCGAGCAGAATGGGCTCGTGGTGGTGGTCCCCTCGATGCGCGACGCGGTGGAGGTGGCCAACCGCCGCGCGCCGGAGCACCTGGCCATCGTGGCCGAGGGCGCCGAGCGGATCGCCTCCTCGATCCGCCATGCCGGCGCCATCTTCCTCGGCGACGAGACCCCCGAGCCCGTCGGCGACTACCTCGCCGGCCCGAGCCACGTCCTCCCCACCGGCGGCACCGCGCGCTACGCGTCACCCCTCGGGGTGTACGACTTCGTGAAGCGCACCAGCATCATCCGCTACACCCGCGCCCGCCTCGCCGAGGATGCCGACGCGATCATCGCCCTCGCCGAGGCGGAGGGGCTGTTCGGACATGCGGAGGCGGTGAGGAGCCGTGAACGGTGAACGGTGAACGGTGAACGGTGAACGGGAAGGGCACACCAGACCACTCCCGGTGTGCTGGTCCCGTTCACCGTTCACTGTTCACCGTTCACCTCTTTAGCTTTCCCCCATGACCTCATCCACCATCCGCGACTGCGCCCACCTCTCCGCCGGCCGGAGCACGCCGATGCCCCGGCTCTGGGCGGTGCTCGGGCTGACCGGCAGCTTCATGGTCCTCGAGGCCGTGGGAGGGTGGATCAGCGGTTCGCTGGCTCTGCTGGCCGATGCGGGGCACATGCTCACGGATGTGGGAGCGCTCGGGCTCAGCCTGCTCGCGGCTTGGATCGCCCAGCGGCCGGGCGGTGAGACGAAGACCTACGGGTACCTGCGATGGGAGATTCTGGCCGCGTTGATCAACGGCGCGGCACTGTTCGGGATCGCGGGCTGGGTCGTATGGGAGGCGATCCAGCGGCTACAGAATCCCGGGCCTATTCGTACCGGAATCTTCCTCGCGGTGGCCGCCGCCGGCCTGGCGGTCAATCTGATCAGCCTGGCGCTCCTCCACCGCTCGCGCGAGGGAAGCCTCAACCTGCGGGGCGCCTATCTCCACGTGATGGGTGACGCGCTCGGCTCGGTGGGGGCGCTGGGGGCGGCCGCGATCGTGTGGCTTACCGGCTGGACCGCCGCCGACCCGCTGGTCTCCATCGCGCTCTCGCTGCTCATCCTGGTGGGCGCCTGGCGCCTGCTGCGGGAGAGCACCGACGTCCTGCTCGAGTCGGTCCCCGGTCATGTCTCCCTGCCGGAGGTCCAGGCCCGGATCAGCGGGGTACCCGGCGTGGCCGCCGTTCATGACCTCCACGTGTGGACCGTGGCCAGTGGGATGGTCGCCATGAGCGGCCACGCGGTCGTCCCCGACCTCGACGCGCACCCCGGAGTGCTCGAAGGCATCCGCGCCGAAATGGCGGCACTCGGCATCGGCCACGTCACCATGCAGCTCGAGGTCGCCGACGAGTGCGAGGAGGTGCGGGTGGTGGAGGGGCGAGAGCACGCGGGGCACAGGCACTAGTCGGGCGGACGGGCGGACAGTCACGGCACACCGCACCGGCGTGCTGTTTCCGTCCGTCCGTCCGCCCGTCCGTCCGCCTTCTTGCGGCCCCGCCCGGCTCCGTCTATATATGCGCCGTTCTGCCCGGGGGAAGTGTTTCGTGATTCGCAATCTGGCCATCATCGCCCACGTCGACCATGGGAAGACCACCCTGGTGGACCAGATGCTGCGCCAGGCGGGGGCGTTCCGCGCCAACCAGCAGGTGGAAGAGCGGGTCATGGACTCGAACCCGCTCGAGCGTGAGCGCGGCATCACCATCCTCGCCAAGAACACCGCCGTCCGCTGGCAGGGCGTCAAGATCAACATCGTGGACACCCCGGGCCACGCGGACTTCGGCGGCGAGGTGGAGCGCATCCTCCGCATGGTGGACGGCGTGCTGATCCTCGTGGATGCGGCGGAGGGGCCGATGCCGCAGACGCGGTTCGTCACCCGGAAGGCGCTGGCGCTCGGGCTTCGGCCCATCGTCGCCATCAACAAGATCGACCGGGCCGACGCCGAGCCGCTCCGGGTCCACGACGAAGTCCTGGGGCTGTTCATCGACCTCGACGCCACCCCCGAGCAGCTCGACGCTCCTTTCCTTTATACGTCGAGCCGCGCCGGCACCGCGACCACCGATCTCGCCACCCCCGGCACCGACCTGCAGCCGCTGTTCCAGGCCATCCTCGACCACGTCCCGGCCCCCAAGGGCGATCCCGAGGGGCCGTTCCAGATGCTGGTCTCGACGCTCGACTTCTCGAGCTTCCTGGGCCGGATCGCGATCGGGCGGATCGAGCGGGGCCGGGTGCACGTGGGCGACCAGGTGGCGTTGCTGCCCCTGGGCGAGCCGGGGCTCGTGACCGAGGAGTCGTTCGAGCGAAACCGCGTCACCCGGCTCTACACTTTCGACGGCCTCAACCGGGTCGAGGTGGACGTGGCCGGCGCGGGCGACATCGTGGCGCTGTCGGGCTTCGAGACCATCGAGATCGGCAAGACCTTCACCGCCGTGGAGACGCCCGAGCGGCTGGCCGGGATCGCGGTGGAGGAGCCCACGATCTCCGTGGACTTCATCGTGAACAACAGCCCGTTCGCGGGCCGCGAGGGGAAGTACGTCACCAGCCGGCAGCTCCGTGATCGGCTGTTCAGGGAGCTCGAGCGGAACGTCGCGCTTCGCGTCGAGGAGACCGACAGCCCCGACACG
>DASUXW010000002.1:0-2103 GCA_036377715.1 Gemmatimonadales bacterium | reverse complement strand
TGCCGCTGTCGTCCTCGATCGTGAGCGCGTTGTAGATCTCCGGCAGGTGCTCCGGCTCGAACTCGACGTCGAGCACCGGGCCGATGACCTGGACCACGTGCCCGACGTTCTTCTGGGCGCCGACGGTGGTGCTGGGTTTCGAAACTTCGACGGACGTTGCCATGCGTTGGGATCTCCGTGTGTTTGAGAGACGGAGGGACGGAGAGACGTCCCTCCGTCTACCCTTGCAGCGCCGCCGCCCCGCCCACGATCTCCGCGATCTCCTGCGTGATCTGGGCCTGCCGCTGGCGATTGTAGGTGCGTCTCAGGATCTCGAGGATCTCGCCGGCGTTGTCGGTGGCGTTCTTCATCGCCGTCCGCCGCGCGCCGTGCTCCGCCGCCGCGGTCTCCACCAGTCCGCGATACACCGCATTGCGAACGTAGAGCGGCAGCAACTCCTCGAGAATCGCGTCCGCGCTCGGCGCCAGAATGTAATCGTGCTCCTGTCCGCCTTCACCCGCTTCGCGGGTACCCTGCCCGTCCGCCCGTCCGCCCGTCTCCACGGGCAACACCCTCACCACGGCCGGCGGCGTCTGCAGCGCGCTCAGGAACCGGGCCTGGACCAGGTCCACGCTGGCGAGCTGGCCGGCCGCGTACGCCGCGATGAGCGGTGCCACCAGCTCGGCGGCGTGCTCGGCCGTGGGACGGTCACCGATGTCGGTACGCTCGGCGGCGAGCGTCCGGCCGAGGTAGCGGAAGAAGCCGATCCCCTTCTTGCCGACCCCGTACAGGTCGACCGTGTACCCCTCGCGCTCGAGCTCCTCGATCCGGCGCCGCGCTTCCTTGATCAGATTGGCGTTGAAGCCGCCGGCCAGGCCGCGGTTCGAGGTCAGCAGCATCACCGCCGCGCGGCTCGGCCCGCCCCGGGAGGGGGGCGCGGGCCGGCGCAGCAGCGGGAACCGTTCGGCGAGCTCGGGCGTGACCAGGTCGGCGATCACCTCGTGCAGCGCGTCGGCGTATGGCCGCGCGGCCACGATGCGGTCCTGGGCGCGCTTGAGCTTGGACGTGGAGACCAGCTCCATCGTCCGGGTGATTTTGCGGGTGTTCTGGACGGAGCGGATCCGTCCCTTGAGCTGCCGCCCTTTCGCCATCAGTCGGCCACGAACAGCGGCTTGAACGCGGTGATCGCCGCCTTGAGCCGGCCGGTGAGATCGTCATCCAGCGCCTTCTTGGTGCGGATGTCGTTCAGGATGGCCGGATGCGACGCCTCGAGATAGCCGAGGAAGTCGCGCTCCCACTGGCGGATGTGGGCCACCTCGACGTCGTCGAGGTAGCCGCTGGTGACCGCGAAGATGATCGCGACCTGCTGCTCCACCGGCACCGGCTGGTACTGCGGCTGCTTGAGCACCTCCACCAGCCGGGCGCCGCGGGCAAGCTGGCGCTGCGTGGCAGCGTCGAGGTCGGAGCCGAACTGCGCGAACGCCTCCAGCTCGCGGTACTGCGCCAGCGAGAGCCGGAGCGGTCCCGCGACCTGCTTCATCGCCTTGATCTGGGCGTTGCCGCCCACCCGGCTCACGCTGATGCCCGCGTCCACCGCCGGCCGCACGTTGGAGTAGAACAGATCGGTCGTGAGGAAGATCTGCCCGTCCGTGATCGAGATGACGTTGGTCGGGATGTAGGCCGAGACGTCGCCGGCCTGGGTCTCGATGATCGGGAGCGCGGTGAGCGAGCCGCCCGGCTTCTTGATGCGCGGGTCGAGCTTCACCACGTCGGCGTTCTCGCTGATCTTGGCGGCCCGCTCGAGCAGGCGGCTGTGCAGGTAGAACACGTCGCCCGGGTACGCCTCGCGGCCCGGCGGGCGCCGGAGGATGAGCGAGAGCTGGCGGTACGCGGCGGCCTGCTTGGAGAGGTCGTCGTAGACGCACAGGGTCGCCCGCCCCTCCTCGTACATGAAATACTCGGCGATGGCCGTGCCGGTGTACGGCGCGATGTACTGGAGCGGCGCGGGCTCGGACGCCGAGGCCACCACCACCACGGTATACTCGAGCGCGCCGGCCTCGCGGAGCCGCTCGACCACCGTCGCCACCGTCGAGCGCTTCTGCCCGATGGCGACGTAGACGCAGA
>DASUXW010000001.1:0-4689 GCA_036377715.1 Gemmatimonadales bacterium | reverse complement strand
AGACGCGGGTCGTAGGTCCAGCGCTCGCGGCCGGTGGCCGGGTCGAGCGCGGAGACGCGGCCGAGCGGGGTCGAGAGGTAGAGCGTGCCGTCGAGCAGGAGCGGAGTGGCCTCGAACCGGCCGGTCCTTCGGAGCAGGTCGCCGGTGCGGTAGACCCAGGCCGGGCGGAGGCGGGAAACGTTCGCGGTGTCGATGCCGGCAAGCGGCGAGAAGCGGGTGCCGCCGGGGTCGCGTCCGTAGGCGGCCCAGCCGTCCGCCGCCGACGAGGACTGGGCCGAAGCGGCGGGCATCGACGTCGTGGCCGTGATGGCGACGATGACGGCGGCGAGCGGTGCTCTCACGGGGTCGTCCTGGTTGAAGTGGGGACGAATGTCGCGGGTGCTCCCGCTACCAGCCAGGTATCGGGGACCAGCGGGCCCAGCGCGGGACGAGCGGGCCGCTTGCGCCTCCGTCGCCAGTCGCATCCGGCGCGCCAGGGCGGAGAATGCCGGGATCGGGCATCGGGAAGGGCGAGGAGGGTAGTGGACGCCCGCACCGCCCGCCCGTAGCTTGCCGGGATGACCGACACCCCGACCGAGGTCGTCCCCAGCGGGTACCCGGCCCGCCTCGAGATCGACTACCCCGAGGGCGAGCGGAACTGGATCACCTGCTTCTTCCGGCCGGTCGTGGTGATCCCCATCGCGATCGTCCTGGGACTGATCTCGGGCGGGAGCAAATGGGACCGGTCGTCGGACGTCACGCTGAGCATCAGCGGGAGCATCTTTCTGGCGATCGTGCTGATGCTGGTGTTCCGCCGGAAGTATCCGCGCTGGTGGTTCGACTGGAACCTGGAGCTGACGCGGTTCGGGCTTCGCGTCGCGTCGTACCTGGCGCTGCTGCGCGACGAGTACCCCTCGACCGACGACCACCAGGCGGTGTACGTCGAGATCCCCTACCCCGATGCCGAGCGGGAGCTGCATCGCTGGCTCCCGCTGGTGAAGTGGCTCCTCGCCATCCCGCACTACATCGTGCTGGCGTTCCTCTTCGCGGCGGCGGTGCTGTGCGTGATCGTCGGCTGGTTCGCGATCCTCCTGACCGGAACCTACCCGCGGCAGCTGTTCGACTTCGTGGTGGGCGTGCTGCGGTGGGGGCTCCGGGTCAGTGCCTACGCCTTTCTGCTGACAACCGACCGGTATCCGCCGTTCAGCCTCGCACCCTGATCGGGTGCGGCTCCTGCCGACATCCATTCCGGGGGGGCACGCGGGCAGGCCGGTGACCGCGGTCACCACCCGCCCGCTTCCCGAAATGTATGGTATCCCATACACCTCCACAGAGGACACGCCATGGCAGCAGCCGGGAAGACCTTCAAGACCATTCCCCCGGGGACCGACGTGACCTGGCACTATCGCAGCGCCATCGGCCACGGCACCGTGATCGGCGTTCACAAGCTGGGCACCACGCCGGCGAACACCATGTACTCCGTGCGCCAGCACGACCACCACCCGGGGGAGCCCGCCGTGGTTCACCATTCGGGCAAGGCGCTGACTCGCGCCCGCACCTGACACCTGGCAGTCGATCGTCGCCCTGCTCGCCGGCATCGCCGGCGGGGCGATGAACGCGCTGGCCGGCGGGGGGACCAATCTCACCTTTCCGGCGCTCATCTGGCTGGGCCTCCCGCCGATCCACGCCAACGCGACGAGCGCCGTCGCGCTCTGGCCCGGGAGCCTGGGCGGCGCCTGGGGCTTCCGCCGCGAGGTGAAGCAGGCGCGCCGGTGGTGGCTCTGGCTGCTGGTGCCGTCGGTCATCGGGGGCGGGATCGGGGCGTGGCTCCTGATCCATACGCCGCCGAGCTTCTTCCGGTCGCTTGCCCCCTGGCTGGTGCTGGGCTCGACGGTGCTCATCGCGGTCGAGCCCGCGCTCACGATGCGGCTCGGCCTGGATGAAAAGCGCCAGCGGTCGCGCCGGTGGCAGGCGCTCGCGCTGGGCGTGCAGCTCGTGGTGTCGGTCTACGGCGGCTACTTCGGCGCGGGGCTCGGCATTCTCATCCTCACCGCGCTCGGCCTGCTCGGCGTAGGCGACATCCGGCGGGCCAACGGGCTCAAGAACCTGTTCAGCCTGGCCATCAAGGGTGTGGCGGTACTCTACTTCATCATCACGCGCGAGGTGGTCTGGCTCCCGGCCGTCCTGGTGGGCGTAGGCGCGATCACGGGCGGGTACGGCGCGGCGCGGTTCGGGAGGAAGCTGTCGCAATCGGCGATGCGGTGGACGGTTACCGGCATCGGGGTGGCCATCGCCATATTGATGTTCATCAAGCTGGCGGACTAGGCAGCCGTTCACCTCTCACTCCGGGTGGCGCAGTGACCGCGACGACGACCGGTGAGCCGGGCCGGGCCGGCGGGCTGATCGGCAAGGGCCGCATGGAGGCCTTCAGCGACGGCGTGCTGGCGATCATCATCACGATCATGGTGCTCGAGCTGCGCCCGCCGCATGGCGTCGAGCTCGCGACCCTGCGGCCCCTGCTGCCGGTCTTCCTGAGCTATGTCCTGAGCTTCGTCTATCTCGGGATCTACTGGAACAACCACCACCACCTGCTGCACGTGACCCACCGCGTTACCGGCGGGGTCCTCTGGGCCAACCTGCACCTGCTCTTCTGGCTGTCGCTGGTACCGTTCGTGACCGCGTGGATGGGCGAGAACCACTTTGCCGCCGTTCCGACGGCGCTCTACGGCGTCGTCCTCCTGCTGGCGGGCCTGGCCTATCTGCTGCTGCAGCTCGAGATCCTGCGCGTCGAGGGACCGGGCTCGGTCCTGGCCGTCGCGGTGGGCCGTGACGTGAAGGGGAAGCTCTCGCCCGTGCTCTACCTGCTCGCGATCGGCCTGGCGTTCGTCGATCCGGGCCTGTCCGACGCGGTCTACGCGCTGGTCGCGCTGATGTGGCTGGTGCCGGACAGGAGGATTGAAAGAGCAGTCGTAAGTCGTGGGCCATAGGTCGTAACCCTGGCGCGGGAGCCGCGCACGCGGCATTCTGTCCTGCATGACCGCACCCGACCGGCCCGACATCGCCGGCGTCGTCGCGCCGCCACCGCTGGTTTTCCTCTCGGGCCTGCTGCTCGGCTGGCTGCTGCAGTGGCTGTTCCCGTTCCGCTGGCTGCCGCCGGGCTGGGCGCGCCCGCTCGCCGTCGCGCTGTTCGTGGCAGGACTGATCGCGTTCACCGCCGTATTCGCCTTCGTCCGCGCCGGCACCCCGCCCGATCCTCGGCGGCCCACCACCCGGCTCGTCACCGGCGGTCCCTACCGCTTTTCACGCAACCCGATGTATCTCGGCCTTACCTTGTGGTACCTGGCCGTCGCGGCTTGGTTCAATGCGCTGTGCGTCCTGCTGGTGCTGCCGTTCGTGCTCTACACGCTGCAGCGGGGCGTGATCCGCCGCGAGGAGGCCTACCTCCGCCGGCGCTTCGGGCAGGAATACGAGGACTACCGCGCGCGGGTGCGCCGCTGGCTTTGAATCGGAGACACGACCGGAGGACTGCGTGAAGTTCATGCTGCTGATCTACAACGACCCCAAGCTGCTCGACGCGCTGCCGGGTGGCGAGTTCGACTCGATGATGCGCTCCTGCCTTACCCATGCCGACGAGCTGCAGCGCGACGGCGTGCTGCTCGAGTCGCGGATGCTCGAAGACCCGGAGACCGCCCGCACCGTCCGCCGCCGCCAGGACCGCACCACGGCGACCGACGGCCCGTTCAGCGAGGCCAAGGAAGTGCTCGGCGGCTTCAACATCATCGAAGCGGACAGCATGGACGAGGCGCTTCGTATCGCGGCGGAGTTCCCCTGGACGAAGACCGGCTCGGTCGAAGTCCGGCCGGTGCGGGAGATCGAGGACGAGCGGACGCGGGTGTTCGGGGCCGAAGTCGCAGACCGGGGCCGGTGACCGCCACCGAGACCGGCACGCGCGCCCTTCCCTTCCTGGTCGGCGGCGAGCTCAGAATCGGGGCCGACGCGGCCGAGATCCGAAGTCCCTACTCCGGTGGCCTGGTCGGGCGGGCCGCTCTGGCGGGACCGCAGGACGTCGCCGAGGCGCTCGATGCCGCCGTGGCCGCGGCCCCCGCGGCCGCGGCGCTGCCGTCCCACGCCCGGGCCGCCGTGCTCCACCGGATCCGGGCCGGCGTGGCGAGCCGGCGGGAGGAGCTCGCCGCGCTGCTCGCGGCGGAGGCGGGCAAGCCGCTCGCCATGGCGCGCACCGAGATCGATCGCGCGGTCTTCGTCTTCCAGCAGGGGGCCGAAGAGGCCAAGCGCCTGGGCGGCGAGGTGATTCCGATGGATCTCCAGCCCCACGGCGAGCGGCGCTGGGGGCTCACCCGCCGCTTCCCGCTCTCACCGATCTCGGCCATCATCCCGTTCAACTTCCCGGTGCTGCTCGCCGCGCACAAGCTGGCACCCGCGATCGCCTGCGGCGCCACGATGCTCCTGAAGCTGCCGCCCCAGGACCCCCTCGCGACGCTGGTGCTCGCGGAGATCGTGCGGGAGAGCGGCTATCCCGAGGGCGCGCTCTCGATCCTGCTGTGCAGCAATGACGATGCGGCGCCCCTGATCGACGATCCGCGCGTCCGGATGCTGACCTTCACCGGCTCGGCGCGGGCCGGGTGGGCCATCCGCCGCCGGGCGGCCACCAAACGGGTGACGCTCGAGCTGGGGGGCAACGCGGCGGTGTTG